>NZ_JBHTAC010000019.1:0-137293 GCF_042663325.1 Catellatospora aurea | reverse complement strand
TGAGTGCCCCTATGGGGGCGTCCAGCGTCCACAAAAACGAATCATGGTCGCATCCGCCGAAGGCGAGGCGATGGCGAGCCGCGGTCAGCGGGAGACGGAGCGGCCCTGCCCGTGCCGGCGCTCGGCTTTGACCTGCCCGCTGCGCTTGAGGCCTTTCTTACCGGCACGATGATCCTTCACCTTGCCGTGCCGCACCCCAGCCTTGCCATGCCGTACTTCGGCCTTGCCATGCCCAACCCCGGCCTTGCCGTGCCGCGCCCCGGCCACGGCGCGCCCGCCCACCGCCTGTCCCTGGCGGGTCTTAGTCCCGCCCAGGCGCGGTGCTTCGCGCTGCTCACCACTCCGTGCCGCAGGCCGGAGCCGCTGGCGTGGCTGCTCCACCGAGGCCGCGCGCCTCACCGAGGCCTGCCGTGACAGAGATGAGGTCCCCGTCGACGACACCGACGCCGCGTGTGGGGCGGCCGGCTTCGCCGACGCACGGCGCGGCACGACCCGGGCCGCCGCCGCAAGGTGCGACGACGCCGCAGGCCATGTCCGTCCAGGCCGCTCGCACGGCCCGCCACTTGGCCCGCCGGAACCACCGCCGGGCCAACCAGGCCAGCCTGCACCACCCGGACCGCCAGGTCCGCCAGGTCCGCCCGGCCGACCCGGCCCGTCCGAACCCGGCGGACGGCCGGGTCGATCCGGCCACCAGGGACCATCGGGATGCGTCGGCCCACCAGGGAAGGATGGCCCGCCCGGGAAGGTTGGCCCGCCGGGAAAGGAAGGTCCGCCGGGAAAGGAAGGTCCGCCGGGAAAGGACGGCCCGCCGGGGAACGAAGGCCCGCCTGGGGCGGGAGGGCCGCCGCCGGGGGTGGGGGGCTGGGCAGGCTCGCCGATAGGCGGGGCCGGGCGTTGCGGTACGGGCTTGGCCGGTCGCCAGATCGGGCGGATCGGCAGGATGACGGCCGGGCGACGGCGTTCGAGCACGGGTACGGCGACATCGTCGGACCGCTCGTCGTCGTCCTCGTCGTGCACCGCCGGTCCGCCGCGCTGGGCGAGTCCCGGGTCGTTCTGCGGGGCCGGCCGGACCGGGCGGTCGGGCAGCCGGAACGAGCCGTGAGCGAGATGGTCACCCGGCACCACGAACGGCTGCACCGGCCCGGCCAGGCGCTCGCCGAAGTCGGGGTCGACCCCGTCGACACCGGCCCGCAGCACGATCCAGGTCGGCACAGCGGTGATCCCGACCAGCAGCGCGACCAGCAGGCCGTGCCGTCGGGAGGGAGAACGACGGGCAGACGGGGCGACGGGGGTCCGGAACGCCGACGGCACCGCGGGGGGCGGGGGCGGCGAGCCGAAGAGGTCTTCCAGGAAATTGTCGTCGGGCATCGGAGTGCTCCTAGGGCACGGGGGAATTCGCCCAGAATGCCCCAACGACATCCATGATCCGGGTATTTGGGGTATTCCTAGGCCCAGGTTTTTTCCGCTACCGGTTGCCAATATCACCTGCCCGGCCTGTGACTGCCGCCACCGATACGGCAGTATGGGGGCCAGGCGGCAGAGTGGCCGTGGTCACCGCGTACTCCGGACTCACTACTGCCGCAGCCAGGCGTCTTCGCCCCACGAGGGACACGACGTGGCGCCACCGATGCGCGGCAGACACACCCCGTCGCCGACGCACCACTGACAGGGAGAACACGGATGACCAAAGTCGAGCGCGCGGCCTCCCGCCGCGGCGGCAAGCGCTCGGGGCCCCCCGAGCCGGAGTTCGTACAGCTCCTCACCCCCGAGGGTGACCGAGTCTCACACCCCGACTACTCCGTCGACTTCACCGACGACGAGCTGCGCGGGCTATACCGCGACCTGGTCACGGTGCGCAAGCTCGACGCCGAGGCGACCGCTCTGCAGCGCCAGGGTGAGCTGGGCATCTGGGCCAGCCTGCTGGGCCAGGAGGCGGCGCAGGTCGGCTCCGGCCGCGCGCTGCGCAAGCAGGACATGGCCTTCCCGACGTACCGGGAGCACGGCGTCCTCTACTGCCGCAACATCGACCCGATCATGCCGCTGGGCCTGTTCCGGGGCGTGGACCAGGGCGGCTGGGACCCGGTGGCACACCGGTTCAACATGTACACGATCGTCATCGGCGCGCAGACGCTGCACGCGACCGGCTACGCCATGGGTGTCGTCAAGGACGGCAAGGTCGGCGACGACGACGAGACCAGCGAGGCCGTCATCGCCTACTTCGGCGACGGCGCGACCAGCCAGGGCGATGTCAACGAGGCGTTCATCTTCGGCAGCGTGTACAACGCGCCGATCGTGTTCTTCTGCCAGAACAACCAGTACGCGATCTCCGAGCCGCTGGAGCGCCAGACCCGCATCCCGCTGTACCAGCGCGCGGCCGGCTTCGGCTTCCCCGGCATCCGGGTCGACGGCAACGACGTGCTGGCGACGTACGCGGTGACCCGCGCGGCGCTGGACAACGCCCGCCACGGCCAGGGCCCGACCCTGATCGAGGCGTACACCTACCGCATGGGCGCGCACACCACCTCCGACGACCCGACCCGCTACCGCGTGGCCAGCGAGGTCGAGGCGTGGCAGGCCAAGGACCCGGTCGTGCGTATGCGCAAGCTGCTGGAGAAGCAGGGCATCGCCGACGAGGCGTTCTTCGCCGCCGTCGACGAGCAGGCCAAGGTCGAGGCGGTGGCGCTGCGCGAGCGCGTGCTGTCGATGCCCGACCCGGACCCGGCGACCATGTTCGACCACGTCTACCCCAACGGCTCGCCGCTGATCGACAAGCAGCGCGCCGAGTTCGAGACCTACCACGCCTCGTTCGAGGGGAGCCACTGATCATGGAGACGCTTACCCTCGGCAAGTCGCTCAACCTGGGCCTGCGCCGCGCGATGGAGGACGACAGCAAGGTCCTCATCATGGGCGAGGACGTCGGCAAGCTCGGCGGCGTGTTCCGCATCACCGACGGCCTGCAGAAGGACTTCGGCGACGACCGCGTCATCGACACCCCGCTGGCCGAGGCCGGCATCGTCGGCACCGCGATCGGCCTGGCGCTGCGCGGCTACCGCCCGGTCGTCGAGATCCAGTTCGACGGCTTCGTGTACCCGGCGTACGACCAGATCGTGTGCCAGGTGGCGAAGTTCCACTACCGGTCCCGGGGCAAGGTCAGCCTGCCCATGGTCATCCGGATCCCGTTCGGCGGCGGCATCGGCGCGGTCGAGCACCACTCGGAGTCGCCCGAGGCGTACTTCTCGCACACCGCCGGCCTCAAGGTCGTGGCGTGCAGCAACCCGTCCGACGCGTACTGGATGATCCAGCAGGCCATCGCCAGCGACGACCCGATCATCTTCTTCGAGCCGAAGCGCCGCTACTGGGAGAAGGGCGAGGTCGACACGGCCGCGCCGCTGTCGGCGGCGTACCCGCTGCACAGCTCCCGGGTGCTGCGCTCGGGCACCGACGCGACGCTGCTGGCGTACGGCCCGATGGTGCGCACCTGCCTGGACGCCGCGACCGCGGCGGCCGAGGACGGCCGCAACCTGGAGGTCATCGACCTGCGCTCGCTGTCCCCGCTGGACATGGCCCCGGTGTTCGAGTCGGTCCGCAAGACCGGCCGGGCCGTGGTCGTGCACGAGGCCCCGGGCAACATCGGCCTGGGCGCCGAGGTCGCGGCCCGGATCTCCGAGGAGTGCTTCTACTCCCTGGAGGCCCCGGTGCTGCGGGTGACCGGCTACGACATCCCCTACCCGGCCTCCCGGGTGGAGGAGGAGTTCCTGCCCGACCTGGACCGCGTGCTCGAGGCCGTCGACCGTTCCTTCGGGTTCTGAGGGGGCTGACACATGAGTGAGCGAAGCGAACGAATCATGATGCAGCGTGATCACGGGTCCCGCGGCGGAAGCTCGCGAAGCGAGGTTCCGACGTGGGTGTGAACCAGTTCCCCCTGCCCGACCTCGGTGAGGGTCTCACCGAGGGCGAGATCCTCAAGTGGCTCGTCGCCGAGGGCGACGTCATCGAGCTGAACCAGCCCATCGTCGAGGTGGAGACCGCGAAGGCGGCGGTCGAGATCCCGGCGAAGTGGGCCGGCACCGTCGTGAAGATCTTCGTGCCGGAGGGCACGGTGGTCGAGGTCGGCTCCCCGATCATCTCGATCGACACCGGCGGCCCGTCCGCGCCGGTCGTCGACGACATGTCCCAGGGTGCCGCCGCCCAGGCCGAGAAGGCCGCGGGCGAGGAGGCCACCGGCGGGCTGATCGGCGAGACCACGGCATCGGGCCGCACGGCGGTGCTGGTCGGCTACGGCCCCCGGGTCACCGCCGCCAAGCGCCGCGCCCGCAAGGGCGACGCTCCCGCGGCTCCGGCCCCGGCGGTTTCGGCCCCCGCGCCGGTCCCGGCCGTGCCCGCACCGGCGGCGCAGGCTGCTCCCGCGGCCCGGGTCGCTCCGGCGGTCCCGGCCCCGTCCGTGTCCCCGGCGGCTCCGGCCGCCAACGGGCACGGCGTGCTGGCCAAGCCGCCGGTCCGGATGCTGGCCCGCACGCTCGGCGTGGACCTGTCCACGCTGACGGGCACCGGCCCGCAGGGCTCGATCACCCGGGACGACGTGCAGGCCGCGCTGGCGGCCCCGGCCGCCGCCGCGCCGCGCGCGCAGGTGGTCATGGTCCCCGGCGAGCGCGAGACCCGTGTCCCCATCAAGGGGGTACGCAAGCTGACCGCGGCCAACATGGTCGCCTCGGCCTTCACGGCTCCGCACGTCACCGAGTTCCTGACGGTCGACATGACGCGGTCGATGAAGGCGCTGGAGCGGCTGAAGGCCGACCGGGAGTGGCGTGACGTGCGCGTCTCGCCGCTGCTGCTGGTCGCCAAGGCGGTGCTGCTGGCGGCGAAGCGCCACCCGATGGTCAACTCGTCGTGGGACGAGGCGGCGCAGGAGATCGTGGTCAAGGACTACGTGAACCTGGGCATCGCGGCGGCCACCGAGCGCGGCCTCATCGTGCCGAACATCGCCGACGCGGGGCGGCTGTCCCTGCGGGAGCTGGCCGACGCGATGACCGACCTGGTGGCGACGGCGAAGTCGGGCAAGACGCCGCCGTCGGCGATGTCCGGCGGCACGTTCACGATCACCAACGTGGGCGTGTTCGGCGTGGACACCGGCACCCCGATCCTGCCCCCGGGCGAGGCCGCGATCCTGGCCTTCGGCGCGGTGCGGGAGACCCCGTGGGCGCACAAGGGCAAGGTCAAGCTGCGCCAGGTCACCACGCTGGGCCTGTCGTTCGACCACCGCGTCATCGACGGCGAGCTGGGCTCGAAGTTCCTCCGGGACATCGGCGCCTTCCTGCACGACCCCGAGGCGACGCTGCTCGCCTGGACGTGATCCGATGGGAAGGGCACCTTCACAACGCTCCGCGTTGTGAAGGTGCCCTTCCTTCATGCGAGGAGTGAGGGCCGTGATCCATGACACTGATCCGTTCGCGACCCCGGAATCGGAGCGTAGTGAGGTGCGCCGGTTGCGGGGGCGGTTCGGGATGACGGTGTGCCTGTGGACCGCGCCGGGGCCGGCGGGACTGACGGTGTCGTCGACGCTGGTGGCCGACGGGGACCCGGGGCGGCTGCTGGGCATCGTCGACGACGAGTCGGAGCTGTGGCCGGCGATCGAGCGGGCGGGCGTGTTCGCGGTGACGCCGCTCGGCGAGGCGCACCGGCAGCTGGCCGACCGCTTCGCCGGGCTGATGCCCGCGCCGGGCGGGCTGTTCAGGCAGGAGCCGTGGACCGAGACGCCGTACGGGCCGATCCCGGCGGGCACGACGACCTGGGCGGGCTGCCGGCTCGACGGCTCGCGGCCGTTCGGCTGGGGGCTACTGGTCGAGGCGAGCCTGGTGGAGATCACGCTCGGTGACGCCGTGCCGCCGCTGCTGCACCATCGTGGCAGGTACACGACACTGTCGTGATCAAGGCGGATCGGGAGGCAACCACCCTGTGAGCTGCCGCGCCACGATCATCACGTACCGGGGGGTTGTCGCAGACGCCTCGTAGGCTGGTTCTCATGTCCCAGCAGACGCCTGACGAACCCGAGGCCACCCCCCAGGCTGGGGACGCCGGTGTCGAGGACGCGTCCTCGACCTCACCGGCGAAGCCCGCACAGCGCCCGACCGGCCGGGCATCGGTCGGCCGCGCCTCGGTGACTCCCCCTCCGGGCGGTTTCGCCAATCTCCCCACCGGCCCGTACCCGTCGGTCGGCGGATCGTCGGGCGACGAGAAGAACAAGCCGGCCGCGCGCGTCTACGGCCGCGCCACCGCCGGCTCGCCGGACGACAAGCCGGCGGATGACAAGGCGGCGGGCCGCGGTTCCGCCGCGCGGGCGACCAGCGGGCGGGCCTCGGTGCCGGCCACGCCGTCGGGCGCGGCCCGGGTGTCGTCCTCCTCGTCGCGCGGGCGCGGCAACGGAGGCTCGGCGCGGGTGCCGGTCTCCGGCACCGGGAACACGTACGGCTCCGCGAAGAAGAAGGTCCAGCCCAAATGGGGCCGGATCGCGCTGGTGGCGCTGATCGCGCTGGCGCTGTGCGGCGGCCTCGGCCTGGGCGGCGCGTGGCTCTACGCCAAGAGCGTCGAGGGCGACCTGTCCCGCACCGACCCGTTCAGCGCGCTCACCGGCGGCCGGCCGCCCAAGACGGTCAACGGCAGCCAGAACATCCTGCTGGTGGGCAGTGACTCGCGGGACCCGGACGCGCCCACCGACCAGGGCGGGCAGTGGCGCACCGACACCATGATCATCATGCACATCCCGTCCTCCCAGGACCGCGCGTACCTCATCTCGCTGCCCCGGGACCTGCACGTCTACATCCCGAAGGACGCGGCGCAGGCCGACTGCGGCACGCGCAAGGCGAAGCTGAACGCCGCGTACGCCTTCGGTGGCATGCCGCTGCTGGTGAAGACGGTCGAGTGCTACAGCTCGGTGCGCATGGACCACGTGATGCTGATCGACTTCGGCGGCTTCACCGAGGTGGTCGACGCGATCGGCGGCGTGGACATGAAGATCGAAAAGACGATCACCTCGATCCACAAGCCCAAGCGCACCTTCACCAAGGGCACCATGCACCTCAACGGCGCCGAGGCGCTGGACTACGTACGCCAGCGCAAGCAGTTCCCGGACGGCGACTTCGCCCGGATGCGCCACCAGCAGCAGCTGCTCAAGGCATTGCTGGACAAGGCCGCCAGCGGCGGCATCCTGACCAGCCCCGGCAAGCTCAACGACTTCCTCGGCGCGGTCACCAGCGCGGTCACCGTCGACCAGGACTTCAAGCTGATCGACATGGCGATCCAGTTCCGCGGCATCCGCAGCGACGACCTGGTCTTCCTGACCAGCCCGCACCTGGGCAGCCAGATGGTCGGCGGGGAGAGCGTGGTCGTCTCGGACAAGCCGAAGGCCATCGCGCTCTACGAGGCGGTCGGCAAGGACCAGATGAAGCAGTGGTACGAGACCAACGTCAGCCCGCCACCGTCACCATCTGTCAATAATTAGCAATGAAAATTCGCCGCAAATCGGTCTAAATACATCTGATCTGGTCTATGCAGCCTCGCGGTTCCGTAGGCCGAGCTATTACAGTGGCTCGGTCTACGGTCAACCAGACCCCCGGGGGAACGCGTGGCGAACAAGCAGCGGCGAGGCGGCGCCAAGAACACGGTGCCCAGCCAGCGGAGCCGCCGACCCGCGGACGCCTACGACGACGAACCCTCCGGCCGGAAGAACGGCCACTCGCTCAACAAGGGCAAGGGCAAGAAGAAGTCCAAGCGCACCGCCCCCCTCTGGGCGAAGCTGACGCTGACCTTCGGCGCCCTGCTGATGATGGTGGCCGGCGGCGCGATCGTCGGCGTCAAGTCGTTCGAAGGCCAGCTCACGGACAACGTCGCCGTGGTCGACGTGCTGGGCGACGCCGGCAAGACCGACACCGGCCCCAAGGGCAGCGACCTCAAGGGCGCGATCGACATGCTGCTGCTCGGCATCGACGTGCGCGCGACCCAGGAGAAGGACAACGCCCGCGCGGACACGGTCCTGCTGCTGCACATCCCGGCCACGCACGACCAGGCGTACCTGATGTCGATCCCGCGTGACACCCAGGTCTCCATCCCGGCCAACCCCAAGACCAAGTACAGCGGCGGCACCAACAAGATCAATGCGGCCTTCTATTTCGGCGCCCAGAACGGCGGCGGCTGGGCCGGTGGCTTGGGCCTGACCGCGAAGACGGTCACCAAGCTGACCGGCATCACGTTCGACGGTGCCGCCGTCATCGACTTCGGCGGCTTCAAGAAGATCATCGACGCCCTGGGCACGGTGAACGTCTGCGTCGAGGAAGACACCAAGTCCAGCCACTACTTCATGATCGACGGCAAGCCGAAGTACGTCTCCGGCTCGGGCAACGACAACCTGGCGGTGGAGCGCAGGCTCGGCCTGCTCGGCAAGGAGTACCTGCACAAGAAGGGCTGCCGGGAGAAGCCGGGCTGGGAGGCCCTGGACTACTCCCGTATCCGCAAGTCCCTCGACGACGGCGACTACGGCCGCCAGCGCCACCAGCAGCAGCTGATCAAGGCGATGGCGAAGAAGGCCGGCTCCAGCGGTGTGCTGACCGATCTCGGCAAGGTCAACGCCCTGATGAAGGCCGTGGGCGAGTCCATGATCCTGGACACGCACGGCGTCCCACTGATCGACTTCATGTTCTCCCTGAAGGACCTGGCCGGCGCCGACCTCGTGCTGCTGAAGACGAACGCGGGCTGGTACAACAGCTCCGGCAGCGGCGGCGAGGCGCTCAGCTCCAACACGATGCAGATGTTCCGAGCTGCCAAGAATGACCAGCTCGGGCAATTCGCACTGCTCAACCCAGAGTTCGTGAACAGGGAGAAGTGACGGCGCCGCCACCTCACGGTGACCACGCGACGCGCTGAACCAGAGGAGTCGCGGGGGCCGGCATCGACAGATGACCGGCCCGGGAGAGTGGACGACATGACGAGGCCCCGGTGCTGTCTGGACTCGCCTCGACCGCCTCGCCCCGGTCAGGACGCTCGCAGCGATGCCGCCGGTTCGACCCGGCTAGCCTTCCACGCCGGGTAGACCCCGGCCGCAGTGCCGACCAGGAGGCCCAGCAACGGCCCGCCTCCGAGCAGGACCGGATCGAGCACGACCACCCATTGCTTCACGAGAGCCACCGCGACAGCGGCGTCGACTGCCACGACCGTACCGAGAATTCCGCCGACCAGACCGAGTAAGCCTGATTCGACGAGGAACTGCCCGGCCACGGCAGATCTCGAGGCGCCGATCGCCCTCCGCAACCCGATCTCCGGCCGGCGTTCCAAGACCGATACCAGCGTCGTGTTCGAGACGCCCAGTGCTCCGATGACCAACGACACGAGCGCCAGACCCAGAAACAGCGCCCGCGTGTCATCCTCGACACCCTCACGGAAGGTACGCAGGTCCGGCGGCACGAGCGCCTCCAGCGCACCGGGATCGGCGGGATACAGCGCCAGCCGGGCTTCGCCTGCGACCTGGTCGGCTGCGCCGAGAGCGGTTTGCACCACCACCATGGGCTGTCCGAACAGCGGCTGTTCGGGGCTGTCATGAAGGCAGCGCTGGTAAGGCATGATCACTGCTGCGGTCATCCGGGCCTCACCGACCGGGGCCTCGTAGACCCCGATCACGCTGACCGGTGCTCCGTCCACATAGATGAGCTGTCCAGGCTGCGACACACCCAGAGCTTGAGCGGCCACCGTATCCACGACCACGACCTGATCAGCGCGGGTGCCGTGTCCCTCATCGAAGAATCGGCCGGAGACCGGCGCGACCCGCAGCGCGCTGAACGCGCTCGGCTGAGCCGCCAGCAGGCCGATCCGCGTCGGCACGCCGGTGGCATGCTGTGGCGTCACGGCCGTGGCACGGTGCTCGTCGCGTGCCGCCTCACAGATCAGCCCAGCCGCCTCGACCCCGTTGAGTCTGGTCACATTCTTGATCACACCCGTGTCGGGCCTGATCACGCGCTCCGGCCAGCGCAGCGTGACGCTCGTGGCACGGGTCGCGTCGAACTTGTCAGAGATCGCCCCGGACGCGGTAGCCGTGACAGCCAGCGTGGCGATGGTCGCCGCGACTCCGAGGCCGACACCGGCCGCGGTCAGGAACGATCGACCTCGCCTGCCGACGATTGCGTGCCATGCCTGCGCGAAGACGTCACGCGGACTGGTGTGAGCCGCAGCGGCCATCGCGTACCTCCACCCAGCGGTCAGCAGCGTCACGGACCTGCTGATCGTGCGTGATCACCACGACCGCACGGCCCGGCGTGGCCAATTCCCGAAGCAGTTCCAGGACCGTAGCGGTGTTCTCGCTGTCGAGGTTGCCCGTGGGCTCGTCGCAGAGCAGTAGTGTCGGATCGTGGACTATCGCCCGAGCGACCGCGACACGCTGCTGCTCACCACCTGACAGCGTGCCCGGCCGGGCAGTGAGCCGGTGCGCCAGGCCGACCCGGCCCAGGGCCTCCTCGGCCAGGTGTCCGCGGAGGTCACGAGGGACACCCTGATGCACCAGCGGCAGCATGACATTGCGCATGCAGTCCATGTGAGGAACCAGATGGAAGGCCTGAAAGACGAAACCGATAGCGCGGGCCCGAGCATGGGTGCGTTCACGTTCGGTCAAGCTGGTGACATCGTGCCCGCCCAGCCGGAGCACGCCCGAGGTCGGCTTGTCGAGCAGACCGACGATGTTGAGCAGGGTCGACTTACCGGAGCCCGAGGCACCCACCACCGCGACCATCTCTCCGCCCTTGACAGACAGGCTCGCGTCGCGCAGTGCGTGCACCTCGGGCGGGCCGGCGAAGACGCGGGACAGGCCCACCGCCTCGAGCACGGACTCAGCCATGCCCGGCGACGACCACCAGGTCGTTCTCCATGAGTTCGCCGGTGACCGCAGCCTCGCCTAGGACACTGAGCAGCACTGTCACCGGCACCTGCGTGCCTCGGCCGTCCTTGAACAGGGTGACATGGACCGCGCCGTCAGCGCCGGTCCACAGCGCCGAAACCGGCACGATCAGGCTGTTCTCGGCGCTGCGGGCACGGGACACACGCACAGATTGTGCGGTACCCGGTTCCAGAACCGGCGCGCCTTCCACGACGAACAATCCCTCGCGATAGGCGGGGCGTTCACCGACGGCGGGCCGCTCCCGGATCTCCAGCAGGCTGGTTCTGCGGTCCTGCATCGGACCGGCACCGAAGGTCACCTCAGGCCTGCCTGCGCTGAGCGCACGCTCGCCGGCAGCATCGAGCAGGGCGGTGACTCGCCAGGGGCCCGAGGCAAGCGAGGCGACCGTGCCGGCCGCCACTGCACCGACTTTGGCAGAAAGAGCGGCGACCTGTGCCGGAAGCGTAGGCACAAATGCGATCTCTCCGGCCGGCAGCACCACCCGCCGCACGGTGACCGCCGCGCCGACGGCGGGTGACTGTGCCGGAAGGGGCGTGGACCCTTCCGGCAGGGCGGCATCGCGGGTCACCGGCGTGTAACCGGCCCGCTGATACAACTGCCGCAGATCGCGCTCGGTGCGACTATCGAAGATCGAGGTCTGCGGTGTGCCATAGCGGGGTCGCAGCGCCTCCTGCAACTGCCTGACATCGGGACCCGTGTCGCCACGCTGTAGGTCGCGGAAGGCTGGGAACTGGCCGGGCAGCACGATCAACGGCCGGCCCGACACCTCCATCAACACGTCACCGGAGCGCACCTGGCCGCCGATGGCGACCTTCAACTTGGTGACAACAATCTTGCTCGCGCCCTCCACCGCTGCGGGCGCGGCGACGTCTGTCGTGACGGCGCGTTCCAGCACACCGTCCAGCACCGTCTCGTCGAGCAGCTGTCCCCGCCGCACCGGCACCGTCACCGCGGACTGCGGCGGTGCCGCCGCTTGCGCCGCACGCTGACCCGGTGTGCGGGCGAGGCTGGCCGCGTACACCGCCGTGCCGGTAGCCGCCAACAGCCCGGCCGAACCACCGGCGACCAGCAGTTGACGTCGATTCATGTCTTCCCTCCAGCCGAGAAGCCTGTCACACCACGCACGACTACGCCGGGCCGGCCAGCTTTCGAGCGGCGTCGAGCGCGCCGCGCATCATCTCGCGGTAGGTGTCGAGGTCGCTCTTACGCGCGCTGTCGAGGCCCGCCCGAACCTCGGCGTGTACCTCCTCGGCAGTCCGGATCAGTGCCGTGGTCTGGGCACACTCGGCTTCGAGCTTCGCCAGTGCCATCTCCAGTTCCCTGGCCTCCGTGCGTGGCTTCAGTGAGTATTCGCGCGACACCTGTTCACGCAGCGCCATCGGTTCGGCGACGTGCTGTCCCCTGCCTGCCATGCACGCGCGCCAGCCGGCCAGCGCTTTCAGGTACCGGGCGTCCTTGAGCACGGTCGGGGCGATTTCCGCGTCGATGTTGCGCCAGGACGTGTCGAGCCGCAACCAATCGGACAGCGACCCGAACAGCTTCGTACGGGCCTCCGCGAGGCAACCCTTCGAAGCCATGCTGGCGGTCATTCCGTTGGCCAAGGTGACCGTGATCCGGTCCTGCTCGGTGCCGTGATATGCGGTGTCGTACTCCCGCCAGCGCTCCTTGGGCAACGAATGCAGGTAGCGGGTGTTGGGATCCTCCGGCGTCATGTCCGGTGCCGAGCGACGCTCCCCGATGCCGTATCCGTGCGCCGTGACCCACGTGACGTCGGCGATGCCGTAAAGCTGATCGGGTTCGGTGTTCTTCTGAACTCGCAGGCGCCACTGCGCCCAGAACGGGAATCCGCGGGCCACCATGCATTCTCCGGCCAGCGTCGACTCGGCCCACTCGAGCCAGACGGTGTCGTCGACATCTGCCGTGGGCATACCGTCGACCTGCGTCAGTCTGACTTCCTCGGTCGCGCTGTCCGAGGACGTACAGCCGCCGACGAGCATCACGCCGATGAAGGCGCAGACAAACTTGCGCATCTATTTTCCGCCCAATTCCTGCTGAACCCGGACGAGACACTCACGAAGCTGCGCGGCATACGCGACGAGCTGCGGCTCGATCCGCCGGCGTGCCTGATCGACCAGTAGCGCCCACTGCGCCGACACGGTCTCGCGCACCTGGTGTTCGTCCGCGCACCGGGCGTCCGCAACGGCCAACGTCCGCTCTTTCATCCGCGCCTCGGCAAGTGGCCACGGGCCGCCCTTGGGCACCGGCACACCTGGGCGGCTCCCGACCGGGTCGAAGAAGTACTGCGCGTATGCGGCGGCGTCACCCGGCTGCTCGAACCGTGGATATCCCGCCTTGGCCACGCACAGCGCCCAAGCCTCGCGGGCCTTGCGTACCTCCGGCACTGCGGCCAGCATCTCCTCAGTCGGCAGGTGCTGGTAGGTCGGGTTGCGAGGGCCGCGCTGTGTGGTGCCGTAAGCCGCGGTGAGCACCGCGCCCCGGCAACCTCCGTCCTGCCCGGTGCCGTTGGCACCGGGGGTCGCCGCGGCATCCCCCGATCCCGTCAACTCCCGTTCATACCGGCGCTGCTCCTCAAGCGACTGCTCGTACCACGCACCCGTCGGCTGGGGCTCGACATCGTGGCCACGCTGCTCGACGCGACCCGCGATGCCGTAGCCGTCGCGCTCGGCATCCGCCGACGACGGCGACGAGTAGATGTCGAGCATGACGAAACCGGGGTCCATGCGGGGCTCCCTGGGCAGCAGCACGGTGAAGCCCTTGCCCAGCATGCATCTGTCCTCGAGCTTACCGATGGCGTCGTCGAGCTCCTGCCGTAGCCGCCCGACCTCACGAAAGGCATCGCCGTCGACGACCGGCGCCGATCCCGTCGGCTGCGCCTGCGGGGGTTCGGAGGTTGAGGTGGTGCCGCACGCGGCCGTCGCCAGAGCGACGGCCGCGAGCATGGTGCCGAACTTCAGCACGAGCTACGCCAGACGTGGGCCGAGGGGAGGTTGGCCATGCCGTACGACGAGCCGTACTTGATCTGCACACCGTTCTGGACGCACATGCTGACGCCACTGCCACCCGCGTACTGGTAGACCTGGACGTCATTGTTGAAGGACGGCGTGCCGTGGTTCCACCACGACTCGGCGTTGTTGTTGATGTCGTATCCGCTGAACGTATTCGGAACGTCCGTGGCAGCCCAGTCCCACTTGTCGTTGTAGAAGCCGATGCCCTGACTCGTCAGATTCGTGCTGATGTAGGCGCAGAAGTACCCGGTGTCGCAGTACCCTTCCTCGCTCGCTCCGACGTCCTGCACCGACCACAGCTTGATGTATGCGGGCGCCGCGCTGACCGGCGCCGCCGTCGCGAACACCAGACCGACCGATGACGCCACTGCGAGAGCCACTCCCGCAAGCCGTGCGCCAGCCTTCTTGCTGATGACCGTCATTCCCCGTCCCTCCACTGGCCGAGCCGCGCCGATCGAGCCCCTCCCGGCCGGTCGCGCTCGAGCAGTCGCGATATTAGCCTCCACCTGATCTTCGTGGGGGGCGTCGTTTCTGGATCCGGATGCACCGGACGTCCATCCGGGGACGCCGTCGGAGACGACGCCCCCGCAACACTTCCGGCCCTGTCAGCAGGCGCTGCGCCAGACGTGGGCCGACGGAAGGTTCGCCATCCCGTACGAGGAGGCCATCCCGATCTGCACACCGTTCTGCACGCACATGCTCACGCCGCTGCCACCGGCGTACTGATAGACCTGCACGTCATTGTTGTAAGACGGGGTGCCGTGATTCCACCACGACTCCGCGTTGTTGTTGATCGACTCGGTGCCGCCCCAGATCTTCGGTACGTCGGTGGCCGCCCAGTCCCACTTGTCGTTGTAGAAGCCGATGCCGTACTGATCGAGCCACGGCTTGGTGTAAGCGCAGAAGTACCCCGTGTCGCAGTAACCGTTGTCACTCGAACCCACGTCCTGGGCGGCATACAGGTGGATGTACGCCGGAGCTGCGCTGGCCGGCGCGGCCGTGGTCACCACAAGTCCGACCGAACCCGCGACAGCGAGCACCGCACTGGCCAACCGGACTCTGCCTCGCTTGCCGATGATTGCCATTCCCCGTCCTTTCATAGCCCGAGCAGCGCAGATCGAGCCTTTCTCGATCTAGTCGCGTTCGGACGAACGAGATGGTAGTCCCTGACCCAGCGTCACGGGGGGCCTCAGATCGTCGGTCACGGAAGCCGCCACTCGCTGAAATTCAGGAGGTTCGGCGAACCCATGCCGTAGCAGCAAGCCGACTATGAACCTGCCTAAATCCCCTGAATACAGGTAAAACATCTGATCTCATCATTGCTCGCAATCGCCGAGGCCAACCAACTACAGTGGCTCGGTCGAAGGCGATCCAGACCCTCGGGGGGAGGCATGGCGGACGTGTCACAGCGAACAGTGCACGGAGCACCGTGCCCGGCTAGCGGCCGACCCCGCAGCGGTGGCCAAGGCGGCCGTTGTCGCCGAAGCCGACGACCCTCGATCAATTCGCGCGGCCAGCCTGGTGTTCGGTCTGAGGGTCAAATGACCGCGCCCGTCAAGGCGACCACACCCACGCAGCGGACCTGGGGAGTCACGTGGCAACATCGACAATCGATCAAGAAGAGCAACGAGGCATCGTGTCACCACGGCGCCCCCCTCGAGGGCGCGGCGGCGGCACACCGGCCACCAAGTCCTCGAAGCGCAAGAAGAAACGTGGCGCGCCGCTGTCCGCCAAGTTGGCGGTCACCTTCGGCGCGCTGCTGATGATGATCTCCGGTGGTGCGCTCGTCGGGATCAAGACCATCGTCGGCAACCTGGAGGGCAACATCCAGGTATCGGAGAGCACCGAACTGGTGGACCCCGAGACCTCGGCCGCCCCGGCCGCCCCGGCGGGCAAGGCCTTCGACGGCGCGTTCAACATCCTGCTGCTGGGCATTGACACGCGCGCCAGCCAGAAGGCGACGGACGCCCGCTCCGACACCATCCTCATCCTTCACGTGTCGAAGAACCACGATCAGGCCTACCTGATGTCGGTGCCGCGGGATGTGAACATCCCTGGTTCGCAGCAGCGCATCAACGGCGCGTTCACGAACGGGTTGGACAGCAAGGGCGACTGGCGGGGCGGGCTGAAGTCCGCGGCCAAGGCGATCAGCAAGCTGACCGGCGGCATGGTGTTCCAGGCGGCGGCGGTCATCGATTTCGGCGGCTTCAAGACGTTCATCGACGCGCTGGGCACGGTGCCCATGTGTGTGGAAGCTCCGACCAAGTCGATCCACAACTTCGTGGTCAAGGGCAAGCCGAAGTACATCGGCGGCATCGCCGACGAGCACGAGGCCGACAGCTACGCCCGACGCACGGGTAACCAGCGCTACCTGCACAAGCCCGGCTGCCGGGAGATGGCCGGCTGGGAGGCGCTGGACTACGCGCGCCAGCGCTACCTGCCGGACGGTTCCGGCGACTACGGCCGCCAGCGCCATCAGCAGCAGTTGATCAAGGCGATGGCGAAGAAGGCCGGCTCGGCGGGTGTGCTCACCGACTTCGGCAAGGTCAACCAGTTGATCGCCGCGGTGGGCAAGTCGATGCTGCTCAGCCTGCCTAAGGGGATGGGCGTCACGGACTTTCTGTTCACCATGAAGGACATGGCCGGCGCCGACCTCGTGCTGCTCAAGACCAACTCGGGCACCTACGAGAGCATCGTCGTCAACGGCAAATACCAGGGCGAAGCGCTCGACAAGACGACCAAGGACATGTTCCGCGCTGCGAAGAATGACAAGTTGGGCAACTTCGTACTTATCCACCCAGAGGTCGTCAACAACGAGAAGTAATTTCGGAATCAACGCCTTCCGGAGTGAGCGGTCCATACGCTGAGGATGAGGATTTCCCACTCCGGGAGGCGGCATGGCCAGCTCCGCGTGGCATACCGGCGACGGCAGGAGGGATAAGTCCCGGGCCACCGGCCTTGGCTGGCCCTCCCCGGCGGCGGCACCACCGGGGCCCGGCTCGCCACGCTCAGGCCTCGGCTGGCCGGAGAGCCCTCGGGCCGGCCAAAAGGTCCGGGCAGGCAGGAGCACCCGGCGAGCCGGCAACGGCCATCGCGCCGACCGCGCCCGCTCCGACGAGTCGCCGCGCCGCCGGCGCTGGCCACAGGCGCTGGTCGCGGTCCTGGTAGGGCTGGTGATACTCGCCGGTGGCGGCCTGGTCGCCGGGCAGGCGCTGGTGCACCGCTACGAGTCGAGCGTGAGCCGTGACGTGCTGCTCGACCCGCGCGCCCGGGACATGGCCGACTCGCAGGTCGGCTGGCGCCGGCTCACCGGCCCGCTCAACTACCTGCTCATCGGATCCGACCTGCGGGAGTCCAACCCGGGAGCGGGGCAGCGCTCGGACACCATCCTGGTCGTCCAGGTGGACCGCGACCTGAACCACGCCTACGTCATCTCGATCCCGCGCGATCTGCGGGTGGAGATCCCCGAGGTGGGCGGCACCTCGTTCGGCGGGGCGCGGCAGCGCATCAACGCGGCGTTCGAGGCCGGCGGGGGCGGCAGCGGCGGCGTACAGCTGCTGTCGGCCACCCTGACCGCGCTCACCGGGATGCGCTTCGACGGCGCGGCAGTGGTCGACTTCGGCGGCTTCACCCAGGTCATCGACAGCCTCGGCGGGGTGAACATGTGCGTGGACACCGAGGTGCGCTCGATCCACACCAAGCGCCTGTTCACGGTCGGCTGCCGCGAGATGAACGGGGCCGAGGCGCTGGACTACTCCCGGCAGCGGTACGGCCTGCCGAACGGCGACTACGACCGGCAGCGCCACCAGCAGCAACTGGTCAAAGCGATCCTGAGCAAGGCGCTGGACAGCGGGGTGACCCGCAACCCGCTCAAGCTCGACCAGTTCATCCGCGGCATCGGGCAGTCGCTCACCCTCGACACCGGCGAGGCGACGCTGACCGACCTGCTCGTCGCGCTCCGCAACATCCGCCCGGACTCGCTCACCGGCATCCGGGTGCCCTCCTACCCGCAGAGCATCGGCGGTGTGTCGTACGTGCTGCTGCAGGACGGGGCCGAGGACCTGTTCCGGGCCATGCGCGACGCCGATCTGGGCGCCTGGGTGCAGCAGCACCCGGAATGGGTCAACGCGATCTGACTGCAATATGCGGAGCCCGCTCCGCGGCCTTAATCGGTCGTCCAGCCTCCGCTGCGCTCCGGCCGGACACCGAGCGGCCGCTCCGACGGGCTCCTGGGAGGTGCAAGACCCTTACACTTGCAGGCGTGTTCGCTGCGCAGATCCCCACCGCCACCGTCGCCGAGGTGCCCGCCGACGCTTTCCTGCTCGACGTCCGCGAGGACGACGAGTGGGCCGCCGGCCACGCCCCCGCGGCTGTCCACCTGCCCATGATGCAGATCCCGGCCCGCATGGCCGAGGTTCCGCAGGACCGCGAGGTCTACGTGCTCTGCCGGGTGGGCGGCCGTTCCGGCCAGGTCGTGTCGTATCTGCGCCAGCAGGGCTGGGACAACGTCACCAACGTCGACGGCGGCATGATGGGCTGGGCCGCCGCCGGCCGCCCGGTCGTCGCCGACGAGGGCCGGTCGCCGCAGATCATCTAGCCGTGAGCGAGCGTATGAGCCCCACCCCCGACCCGACCCCGCTGGTCTTCGCGCATCGCGGCTCGTCGGCTGCCCTACCCGAGCACACGCTGGGGGCGTACGCGCGCGCGCTGCGCGAGGGCGCCGACGGCATCGAGTGCGACGTGCGGCTGACCCGCGACGGTCATCTCGTGTGCGTGCACGACCGGCGCCTGGACCGGGTCAGCGACGGGCGGGGGCCGGTGGCCGCGTACACGCTGGCCCAGTTGCGGGCCCTCGACTTCGGCTCGTGGCACCCCAGCGGGCAGCCGGCCGGGGTGCTGACGCTGGAGGAGCTGCTCGACACGGCGCGCCAGGCCGGGCGGCCCGTGCGGATGCTGATCGAGACAAAGCACCCCAACCGGTACGGCAAGGCCGTGGAGTACCGGTTGCGGGCCGTGCTGAACCGGCACGGCCTGACCAGCACGTCGGCGTCCGCGCCGGTGCGGGTGACGGTGATGTCGTTCTCGCCGCTGGCGGTGCGCCGCTCGCGCGAGCTGCTGCCGTCGCTGCCCACCGTGCAGCTGATGGACCTGCTGCCACCGGGCCTGCGCATCCGGCGGCTGCCGTTCGGCACCCGCATCGCGGGCCCCGGCCTGGAACTGGTGCGCCGCAGGCCGGATCTGGTGCGGCGGCTCAAGGCCGGCGGCCAGCAGGTGTACGTGTGGACCGTCAACGCGACCGACGACGTGGACCTGCTGCTCAAGCTCGGTGTCGACGGCATCATCACGGACCGCCCGGCCGAGGTGCTGGCACACCTCGGTCGTTGAATCATCACTGATCGGTCACGAGCCCTGGCGCGTCGCTGTTCCGGCAGGCAGGATCCTGCATGTGGAGGTGGCGTACCGCGAGCTGACGTTGGGTATCGCCGCGCTCTTCAACGATCCGGTCAGCGGCCGCGGCGGCCTGCCCGCCCTCGACCGCCTGCTGCACCTCGGCCAGTACGCGCTGGGCGTGCCCGGAATGGCGCTCTCGGAACTGCACACCACCGGCGGAGCCGGCCGGGTGATCGCCGCGACCGGCACCGCCGACTGGGCGCTGGGCCGGCCGGTCCAGCCTGAGGTGGTCACCGCCGTCCTGCGTCCCGGGCCGACGACCTACCGCGTGGAGCTGGGCGCGGTCGACGACGAGGCCTCGGACCAGATGTCCTCGCTGGGCAGCCGCTGGATCCTGCTGCACCGGATCGACCTCGTCGGCCGCCCGCCCGCCCTGCTGGGCGCGTTCATGCCCGACGACCGGCCGGCCGACGCCGACCAGCTCGCGGTGATGGCGCTGCTCGGGGCGACCGTCGGCCGCCTCTACAGCGAGCGGGCCGGGCTGCCGGTGCAGAGCACCGGCGACGATCTGGCCGATCGCGAGCTGTTCATCGCCGTCACCAGCCACGAGCTGCGCACCCCGGTCACCGTCATCAAGGGGTACGCGGACACGCTGCGCGACCACTGGAGCCAGCTCGACGACAAGGCGCGCCGGGAGGCGGCCCGGGTGATCGGCCAGCGCAGCGACGAGCTGGCCCGGCTGGTCGACCGGCTGCTGGCCGCGAGCACCGACACGGCGGTCGGCACGCTGTCACCGGGCCCCTTCGATCTCGTCGAAGCGCTTCGCCATGCCGCGACGAACCTGCCGGCCGATCTGCGCCGCCGGTTCCGCCTGGAGCTGCCGGAGCGCCTGCCGCTGGCCTACGGGGACCGCGCCACCATCCCGAACGTGCTCACCGAGCTGGCCACCAACGCCGACAAGTACTCGGCCCGGGAGGAGACCGTGGTGCTGTCCGCCGGCAACGACCGGCGCACGGTCTACTTCCAGATACTCGATCGGGGGATAGGGATCGCCCCCGAGCAGGCTCATCAAGTGTTCGAGCGGTTCTGGCAGGCGGACAGCGGCGACGGACGGCGGTACGGTGGTGCCGGTCTGGGTCTTTATCTCGTCCGAAAGACTATTGAACGACAAAACGGATGGGTGTCCTTACGTCCCCGGGATGGGGGAGGTACGGTCGCAGAGGTACGGCTGCCGCGAGGTGACGTCAAGAGGGATGCACATGCATCCGGGGAGGCATGATCGTGTCGATGGCTGTCGCTGAGCGGGCCTGGTGCGTGGTGGTCCCCCACCACGCCCGCGGCGCGCAGCAGGCACGACACCGCCTCGCCGCGGCCCTCGCCGACGCGGTCACCCCGAACCTGCTCGCCGACGTGGTCTCGGTCGCCGCCGAGCTGGTCGGCAACGCCGTACGTCACGCGGAGCCGCTGCCGGGCGGGGTCGTCCGGCTGGCCTGGCGGTTGCGGATCGTCGAGTCGAAGCAGGTCATCGAGGTGCGCGTGACCGACGGCGGCGCCCAGGGGCTGCCCCGTCCGCGCGCCGCCGGCGCCGAGGATCCGGACGGCCGCGGCCTCACCATCGTCGATGCGCTCGCGGTCCGGTGGGGTGTCGAGCGGGACGGTCTCGGGCAGAGCGTCTGGGCGGAACTAAGCTGACCCGGTGATCCCACGCCGACCGCCCGCAGCGCGATTCACATGCTCCGGGCAGGGCTGCGCCGAGCAGCCGTGGCGAACGAACTGAGCGAACCATGCGCCTGGGACACGACTGTGACGAGCGGAGCGAGGAGCAGCCGTGAGCAAGAAGAATCGCCTGGACAAGAAGCAGCAGGCGAAGGAGCAGAAGCAGCCGAAGGTGCGCGACGTCTTCGTGGCCCGCCCGTTCGCGGGGCTGGCCGCCGAGACCGAGCTGGTGGCGCTGCGCGAGCTGGTGCCCGCGGCGACCGCGCCGCTCACCCTGGCCCCGGAGTACGCCGAGAAGTACGGCGACCGCCAGATCACGCTGGCGACCATTCTCCCGATGGCCTGGCCCGCGCTGACCAAGACGGACGGGCGCATCCTGCTCGGGCTGCAGCGGCACGAGCGCTCCGGCGACGTGAACCGCGACCTGGCCGTGGCACTGCTGTGCGCGCTCGAGGGCGAGCCCGGCGCGCCGGTGAACGTGCCGCCGCTGCCGGGTGAGGGTCCGCGCCTGGGCGACCTGCTGGTCGACGCACCGCTGGACATCACGGTGCACGAGGGCTTCGACTTCTGGCTCGACGCGGACCAGGAGCGCGACGCCGAGGTGTCGGCGTCGCTGGACGCCGCCAACGCCTCGGTCTACCCCACCGTGCGGATGGCGGCGGCGCCGGCCGCGTACTGGTGCCGGGTGCCGGAGAAGGCCCACGTGCGCTGGGTGCTGGCGGACAGCGAGGACGTGGCGCTCAACGCGCTGGCCCGGCTGAGCGCGGCGGGCGAGCTGAAGCTGACCGACGAGACCAAGTTCGCCGGCATGTTCCGGGCGCACGGCCTGCTCGTCCCGGTGTGGGACCTGCCGTCGGCCCCCGAGGCCGGCGCGTGGGAGGAGTCGCTGGCCGCGGTCGCGGCGCGATACGCCGCGGCGAAGGCGGTCGACGAGCCGCTCACCGCCGACCAGCGTCGGGCCCGGCAGGGTCTGCTCGGCCGCCAGCTGACCCTGCGCTGACCTGCCTTTTCACGCATTCTCCGCTGCGCCCGTGCTGCTCCGGCAACACGGGCGCAGCCGTGTCTCAGGCACGCTCACCGCACGGCGGCCCGGCACGTGAGAATCTCGACGGCGCGCGGCGACAGACCTGCCGCGTGAGCCCCAGGGAATGAAGCTGAACCGGACATTCATCCATTCATTCTTGCTGAGTGCCCGATTTGCCCCCTGACACATCGATGAGCGAACACGTACGGTAAGGGACACCTAACTCAATGCGTGTCGTTCCACCCGGAGGCACCCCATGACCGTCTACCCCGATCGTGCGCCCTTCCTGCGCCCGACCTTCGGACGCTCCCCCAGCCTGCCGGTGCCGTCAGGACCAGACACCGCCCCGCCCCCCGGTTCCCCGATGGACTGGGCCCGTCGCCGCCGTGCCGACCGAGCAGTCCGGCGCATGTCGGCCGCCGAGGATCGCGCGGTGCACCGCCTCGGTCGCGACTGGCACGTCATCGAGTGGCCGCACGCATTGCTGACCAGCCAGGCCGCGCAGGCCGGCACGGCCAAACCGCAGCAGCCCTCCAACGCCGGCTTCCTCGCCATCGGCCCGGGTGGCATCTTCAGCGTCTCGATCGCGCAGCACGGCCGCAGCCGGGTGCTCATCGCCGGCGACGTGGTGCAGATCAGCGGACGCCGGCCGCCGTACATCTCGCAGGCCCGGCGCGACGCCAAGCGCGCCGCCAAGGCCATCTCCGCGGCGATCGGGCAGGACATCAAGGTGTTCGCCGTGCTCGCGTTCGTCGGCAGCGGGCCGATCAGCGTCAACGGCCTGCCCAAGGAATGCATCGTCACGTCGTACCGGGAGCTCGACAAGGTGCTCGACTCCACCGGTCGGCGGATCACCGGAACCACGGCCGAGAAGCTGTCCCAGGTGGCCCGCAACCCCGCGATCTGGGTCAACCAGCCATACGCCGCGGGCAGCGGTTACACGTGGCATCCGGAAGGCGCGACCCCCGGTGACAAGGGCACTGCACGCGGGTAACGTGAGCAGCGATGACCCACATCGAGCTCTCCCTCTCCCCGTTGGAGCCGATCGCCGTCGACCCGCTGCACAGCTGGTCGGTCCCGGTTTCCTCGGCCGAGGAGTCGTGTTTGGTCATCGACGCCGCGGGCGTGATCGTCGCCGCCTCCTCGTCCTGGGTCCGGCTGCTCTCCGTGGAGCACCACACCGAGCTGGCCGGGCGGGACGTGCGCGAGGTGCTGTGCCTGATCGACTTCACCGCCGCCGGCAACGAGCTGGGTGAAGCAGAGCGCGAGCAGATCCCCCCACTGCTCGCGCTCACCTCCAAACGACCCGCACGCGGACTGCTGCGAGTGCGCGGACCCCAGGACACGCCCAGCCGCACCCTCGACGCCGTCGCGACCCCGCTGTGGCAGAGCGGGCAGGTCGTCGGCTCACTCAGCTTCTTCGCGGCGGTATGACCGCGGGTAGGGCGACCACGCGCTAATCTCGTTGCCCATGCCCCTGCGTCCAACCCGTCCGTCCAACCCGGCCCTCCCGCTCGCCACCGCGTGCCTGGTCGGCGCGGCTCTGCTCAGCGGTTGCGGAGTTCCGCCCGAACTGCAGCCCAAGCCCGGCGGCACCGTGCCGCAGCCGTCCGTGTCACCCAGTGCGGTGACGCTGCCGCCCAGCTTCAGCCTGCCGCCGTCGGCCCCGCCCAGCAGCCCCGGCCCCTTCCCCGAGCTGACCGTCACCGACTGCCAGGGCCGGCCCAGCGGCGACCAGATCATCGCCGCGGTGCGCCGCAAGTCGTCGATCCTGCCCGGCTCGGGCACGGTCACCGTGACCAGGCCCCCGGTCTGCGCCGGAACCTGGCAGTACACCGTGCTCACCGTGGCCGGCCGCGAACCCCTGCAGGTCGTCACGAAGGGCGCGCCCACCTCGCTCGACCTGGTCACCGCGGGCACCGACATCTGCACCGTCGAGGTGCGCAACTTCGCCCCACCCGGCATCCGCATCACCGCCGGCTGCTGAAAAGCCCTGACCGCTGAAAGTAAGCTGATCTCATGCCTGGAGTGCCGCCGACTCGTTTCGTCTATCTCGGTCCGGAGAGCACCTTCACCGAGCAGGCGCTGCTCACCATTCCGGCTGCCGGCAGAGGCATCCGGACGCCCGCCCGGAGCGTGCCCGAGGCGCTGGAGGCCGTGCGGGCCGGCGACGCCGACGCGGCGCTGGTCCCGTGGGAGAACTCCATCGGCGGCGCCGTCGGCGTGACCCTGGACGAGCTGGTCGACGGCGACCCGCTGGTGATCACCCGTGAGGTGGTCATCCCGGTGCAGTTCGTGCTGGCCGTCCGCTCCGGCACCACGCTGGACGCAGTGCGGTCGATCGCGGCGCACCCGCAGGCGTCCACGCAGTGCCGCGGCTGGCTGCGGGCGTACGCGCCGGACGCGACCGTGATCGACGTGCTGTCCAACGGGGCCGCCGCGGCCGGGGTCGCCGCGGGCGACTTCGACGCCGCGATCTGCGCCCCGATCGCCATCCAGCGCTTCGGCCTGCACCAGCTCGCTGACAAGATCGCCGATCACCCGGACGCCGCGACCCGGTTCGTCCTGCTGTCGCGGCCCGGCACGCCGCCGGAGCCGACCGGCAACGACCTCACCTCCCTGGCCGTCTGGATCTCCCACGACCGGGTCGGAGCACTGCTCGCCGTGCTGACCGAGCTGGCCGTACGCGGCGTGAACCTGACCCGGATCGAGTCCCGCCCCACCGGCGAGCGCCTCGGCCGGTACGTCTTCTTCCTCGACTGCACCGGCCATGTGGCCGAGGCGCGGGTGGGCGAGGCGCTGCAGGGACTGCGCCGCATCTGCGCCGGGGTGCGTTTCCTCGGCTCGTACCCCCGGGCGGGCCTGCCCGGCGCGGCGCCGGAGCGGCCGGTGCCGCCGCCGCCGGGCCTGTCCGACCCGGACTACACCGACGCCGCCGCCTGGCTGGGCCGGCTGCGCCGGGGCGAGCTGGCCTGAGCCATGCCTGTCGAGATGAGCCGGGAACGCTTCGAGGAGCTGGTCGCCGACGCCCTCGACGAGGTCCCGCAGGAGCTGCTCAACCTGATGCGCAACGTCGTCATCCTGGTGGAGGACGAATCGCCGCCGGGCGGGCCGGAGTTGCTCGGCCTGTACGAGGGCCACGCGCTCACCGCCCGCGGCTGGGACTACGCCGGGGTGCTGCCCGACCGGATCACCATCTACCGGCACCCGATCCTGCGCATCTGCGACACCGACGACGACGTCGTCGAGGAGGTCGCGGTCACCGTGGTGCACGAGATCGCCCACCACTTCGGCATCGACGACGACCGCCTGCACGAACTGGGCTGGGGTTGAGAAACCCCCGCGGGTTTCCCCGATCTTCACCCTGACCTTCGCCACTGAGTCACCAACACGACTTTCATACTTGTGCAGGTCAACTACGCTCGGTGCGTTTCTCCGCCCCCGTTTGTATGGAGGATGACGACATGCAGAGCGCACTCTTCGCTGCCGAGAACCTGGAGAAGGAGTCCACGACTCCCGGTCTGACGCTGCAGAACTCGAAGATGCTGAAGATCGAGCTCAACGGCGAGGTCATGGCGCGCACCGGCGCGATGGTTGCCTACCAGGGCCAGGTGCAGTTCCAGGCGCTCGGCTCCGGTGGCGCGGCCAAGTGGCTCAAGAGCAAGATCACCGGTGAGGGCGTGCCGCTGATGAAGCTGACCGGCCGCGGTGACGTGTTCCTGGCCGACCGGGCCGCCGACGTGCACCTGATCGACCTCGGTCCCGGTGACGCCCTCAGCGTCAACGGCACCAACGTGCTGGCCTTCGAGTCGACGCTGAACTACGACATCAAGATGGTCCAGGGCATGGGCATGTTCTCCGCGGCAGGCCTGTTCAACTGCGTGTTCACGGGCCAGGGCCGGATCGCGATCACCACCAAGGGCACCCCGGTCGTGCTGACCGTGGACGCGCCCACCTACGCCGACCCCCAGGCGGCGATCTGCTGGTCGGCCAACCTGCAGACCGGCTACCACCGCGCCGAGCAGCTGGGCATCGGCACGCTGCTGGGCCGCAGCACCGGTGAGGCCTTCACCATGAGCTTCCAGGGCCAGGGCTTCGTCGTGGTGCAGCCGTCCGAGGAGCCCCCGGCGGGCATCGCCGGTGGCAGCGGCGGCGGCCAGCAGCAGCAGGGCGGACTGCTGGGCGGACTGCTCGGTCAGTGACCCCGGCGCAGGTCCGGTGACGGCAGGCCCCTCCCCTGTGGAGGGGCCTGTTTTTTCAGCCGTGCATGGGATGATGCGCCCATGTCCGAAGACCTCGATGTGGTGGAGTTCGGCCCGGAGTCGGCCGCCCCGGAGCGCCGCCACCCCGGCTGGCGTGCGATCACGACGGACTCCCGGCCGACGACGGGGCTCGTCGTGCTGGGCGGCGCCGCGGCGATCGCGTCGCTGATCGCGGAGTGGCAGATCATCGACACCACCCGCTCCGGCGACGAGTACTTCGCCAGCATCCCGCAGGTGACCAGCTCGGTCTGGTCGACGACCGGCGGCACGCCGTACCTGTCCGGGCTGATGCTGCTGGCGGCGGCGACCGCGGTGGCGCTGTTCGGGCCGGTCGCGGCGCGCGCGACGGCGCGACTGGCCGCGCTCGGCACCTCGGCGGCACTGATCGTGGTGCTGGCGGCAGCGGCGAGCGTGCTCAGCACGACCAGCGAGCTGCCCCGCGTGTTCGGCGGGTTCATGAACACCGAACTGCTGTCCCGCTTCAGTTCCAGCCCCGGCCGCGGCATGTGGGCGGCGCTCGCGGCGGTGGCCCTGCTGGGGCTGGCCATGCTGTCGGCGCACCGGCGCGAGCCCGAGCCGTTCCGCGGCCGGCACGCGGCCGCCGACGACGGCGACGAGGCCGACGACTACGAGTCGGGCGACATCGATTTGACGGTCACCACCGCCGCGCCGTTCATACGGCAATACTGACGCGAAGCTCCGCGCGGCTGCCGGTACGCTTTTCGACGTGATTGATCTGCGTCTGCTCCGCGAGGACCCCGAAGCCGTACGAGCCAGCCAGCGCCTGCGCGGCGACTCCGTCGACGCCGTCGACGACCTGCTGCGCGCCGACGAGTCGCGGCGGTCCGCGGTGGCGTCCTTCGAGGCGCTGCGCGGTGAGCAGAAGCAGCTCGGCAAGCTGATGCCGAAGGCGACCGGCGACGAGAAGACCGCGCTGCTGGCCCGGACCAAGGACCTCGCCGCCGAGGTGAAGGCGGCCGAGGCCGCAGTCAACGAGGCCGAGCAGGCGCTGCGGGCCGCCCAGTTCGCGATCGCGAACGTGGTGCAGGACGGCGCGCCCGGCGGCGGCGAGGACGACTACGTCGTGCTGCGCCAGGTCGGCGAGCGTCCGGTGTTCGACAACCCGCGCGACCACCTCGCCATCGGTGAGCTGCTCGGCGCGATCGACACCGAGCGTGGTGCGAAGGTGTCGGGCGCCCGCTTCTACTACATGACCGGCGTGGGCGCGCTGCTGCAGCTCGGGCTGCTGCAGATGGGCCTGTGGCAGTCGGTGGAGGCCGGGTTCACCCCGATGATCCCGCCGGTGCTGGTCAAGCCGGAGTCGATGGAGGGCACCGGCTTCCTCGGCTCGCACGCCGCAGAGGTCTACCACCTGCCCGCCGACGACCTTTACCTGGTCGGCACGAGCGAGGTGCCGCTGGCGGCGTACCACAAGGACGAGATCCTGAGCCTGGGCGACGGGCCGCTGCGCTACGCCGGCTGGTCGAGCTGCTTCCGCCGGGAGGCCGGCTCGTACGGCAAGGACACCCGCGGCATCATCCGGGTGCACCAGTTCGACAAGGTCGAGATGTTCTCGTACTGCGACCCGGCCGACGCGGCCGAGGAGCACCTGCGCCTGCTGGCGTGGGAGGAGGAGATGCTCGGCAAGCTGGAGCTGGCCTACCGGGTGATCGACGTGGCCGCGGGCGACCTCGGCTCGTCGGCGGCGCGCAAGTTCGACTGCGAGGCGTGGCTGCCCACCCAGAACCGGTACATGGAGGTCACCTCGACCTCGAACTGCACCACGTTCCAGGCCCGGCGGCTCAACACCCGTTTCCGCGACGCCGACGGCAAGACCCAGACCGCGGCGACGCTCAACGGCACCCTGGCCACCACGCGCATGCTCGTGGCGCTCCTGGAGCAGCACCAGCAGCCGGACGGCTCGGTGCGGGTGCCCAAGGCGCTGCAGCCGTTCGTGGGCGGCCGTGACGTGCTGGAGCCCGCCAAGGCAGGGTCCTGAGCGGCGTGCCCGACCACGGGGGGACGGGGCACGTCGAGGTGCCGGAACGTGACGCGGTCGGCCGGTCCGAGCTGCGCAGCTACGAGCTGCGTCCGCGCGGGCTGCCCAAGCTCGTCGCCACCGACCTGGACGGCACCGTCGTCCGGTCGGACGAGACCGTCAGCGGCTTCACCCACGCGGTCTTCGACCGGGTGCGCGCGGCCGGGGTGCCCATCGTGGGCGCCACCGGCCGCGGCCCCCGGCTGGAGGAGCTGAGCCGGATCGACCTGCCGCACGCCGACCTGCTGGTGCTGGGCGGCGGCGGGCGGGTGCTGGATCTGCGCGACCCGTCCGCGCCGCGGGTGCTGCGCGACGCGCGGCTGCCCGGCCCGGTCGTGGCCGGCCTGGTCGAGGCCCTGGAGAACCGCCTCGGACGGGTGAAGCTGCTGGTCGAGGTCCTGGACTCGCAGCGGGCCCCGCTGTGGGGCGACGACGTCGACGACTGGCCGTATCCGGATGACCTGAAGTTCCGGCCGCGCGAGGAATCGCTCTGCTACGACGTGATCAAGGCGTTCGTGAAGACCGACGACACGGACTCCGACACGCTGCTGCGTACGGCACGAGGGCTGGTCGCGCCCGAGGTGGCCGCGTTCACGCACTCCGGGCTGGGCTGGGTGGAGGTCACCCCGCCCGGCGTCGACAAGGCGACCGGGCTGGCGGTGGTCGCCGCGGAGCTGGGCATCGACCCGGCCGACGTGCTGGTCTTCGGGGACATGCCCAACGACATCCCGATGTTCGAGTGGGCCGGGCACCGGGTGGCCGTGGCCAACGCGCACCCCGAGATCCTCGCCCTGGCCGACGAGGTCACCCTCTCCAACGACCGCGACGGCGTAGCCGTCTACCTCGACGAACTCCTCAAACGCGAACCCTGACCCACCCCCGCCCCACCCCCGGCGCAACTCTTAAAGAGTCGCGCCTATCGCACGTCCTCGACGGCGCAAGTCTTCAAGAGTTGCGGCACGGGTGGGGCGGGGGAGGGCGGGGAGGGCGGTGCGGTCAGAGGTACTGGCCAGGTGAGGTGGACTTGCCGGGTTCGATGTGGGTGCCGGGGGGCAGGGCGGGCACGTTGCGCATCTGCTCCAGCTGCATGCGGGCGGCCATCTGCTGGGCGACCAGCGCCGCCTGGATGCCGTGGAACAGGCCCTCCAGCCAGCCGACCAGCTGCGCCTGAGCGATGCGCAGCTCGGACTCCGACGGGGTGGCGCCCTCGGTGAAGTCGACGGAGATCCGCTCCAGCTCGTCGCGCAGCTCGGGGGAGAGCCCGTCTTCCAGCTCGACTATCGAGCGGCGGTGGATCTCCACCAGGCGCTGGCGGCCGGCCTCGTCGAGGGGCGCCGCCCGCACCTCCTCCAGCAGCTGTTTGATCATGCTGCCGATGCGCATGACCTTGGCCGGTTGCTCGATGAGGTGGCTCGGGTCCTCCTCCCGCCCGGTGGCGCCGTCAGGGTTGACCTCGACCGTGCCGATGGGCCGGCCGTCCGGACCGACGACAACGACACTCTTCTCTTCGGGATGCTGCTGGCTCACCACGACCTCCTCAGCGTCGAACCCACCCATCCTAGATCCCGAGACGCAGGCCGATGTTGATCATTGACGGGAATGCCAGGACACGGTAGAACGCCACAGTGGGTCATAAGACCGCGCGCCCACAGGTTTGGCGACACCCCCACGGCCGTGCCCTTCGGTACGCGCGTCCGGCCGAAGTCACTCTGGAGGACACATTGGACGGCCTTGACCGTCGCAGGCTGCTCGGACTGCTGACCGGCGTCGGCGTTGCGGGCATGACCGGCGGCCTCGCGGGCTGCTCGACCGCCGGCACGCCCAGCGAGCGCAGCGGTGTCAGCATCGGTCTGCTCGTCCCCGCCACCGGAGCGAACAAAGAGGTCGGCGCCGACCTCGAACTGGGCTTCAAGCTCTACGTCGACCTGCACGACGGCAAGCTCGGCGGCCGCCCGGTGCGCATCGAGGTGGAGGACGAGGGCGAGACCACCAAGTCCGGCGCCGCCGCTCTGGAGAACCTCTACAAGGCCCAGGTGCTGGCCGTCGTCGGCGTGGCCAACCCCGATCTGCTGCCGTTCGTGCGCGACCGGGTCGAGGAGGCGAAGGTGCCGCTGCTGGCCGCGCACGCCTCCCCGGCCGAGATGCCCAGCGCGCCGTACATCTGGCGCACCTCGTTCCTGTCCGACGAGCCGGCCCTCGCCATCGCGCACTACCTGCGCCGGCGTTACGGCAACGGCAGCGGCAAGGTCAGCCTCATCACCACCCCCGGCACGGCGGGCACCGAGCTGATGCTCGGCTTCACCGGCGTCTACGGCGGCGGTGCGCAGGAACCCATCGTCGTGAAGTCCGGCATCAAGCCGACCACCGCGGAGTACGCGTCGTACGCCGGCCAGATCGCCACCAAGAGCCCGCGGGCGATCTTCTGCAATCTGCCGAGCGCGCACATCGTCAAGTTCATGGCGGCGCTGTCGGACGCGGGGCTCAAGCCGGGCCGCGACGTCGAGATCTACGCCCCGGGCGCGGTCGCCGAGGGCAGCGCGCTCGACGACCTCGGTGACGGCGCGCGCGGGCTGTTCACCGCGATGCACTACTCGGCCGACCTCAACAACCTGGCCAACCACACGTTCTCGTCGTTGTTCCAGTCCAAGTTCCAGCGCTCCCCAACGGCGTTCGCGGTCGCCGCGTACGACGCCGCCGCGGTGCTCGACCAGGCGCTGACGCTGGGCGGTGACGCCACGCCCAGCGCGCAGAAGGTCAACACGCTGCTGTCGAACGTCGGCCAGGTGATCAGCCCGCGCGGCAACTGGCAGTTCAACCAGCAGCGTTCGCCGCAGCAGAAGTGGTACCTGCGCAAGGTCGAGAAGGACGGCCCCATCCTGTCGAACGTGCTGATCAGCGACCTCGCTACCCTCGGGTAGTGCAGTTGGACAACGTTGACCAGCGAATCATCGCCGCGCTCCTGAGCGACGCGCGCACCACGTACGCCGAGATCGGCATGGTGGTGTCGCTGTCAGCGCCGGCCGTCAAGCGACGGGTGGACCGGCTGCGCTCCGGTGGGGTGATCAAGGGTTTCACCGCCGTGGTGGATCCCGCGGCGGTGGGTGGCGGCACGGAGGCCTTCGTCGAACTGTTCTGCACCGGGCGCACCACGCCCGCGCAGATCACGCAGGCCACCCGCCGCCACCCCGAGGTGGTCGGGGCGTACACCGTCTCCGGTGAGGCCGACGCGCTGGTGCACCTGCGCGCGGCCGACATCGCCCACCTGGAGCAGGCGCTGGAGCGGCTGCGCGCGGAGCCCTTCATCACCAGCACCCGGAGCATGATCGTGCTGTCCCGCCTGGTCGACTGACGACGGCTTCGACGCCGGAGGGAGCCGGGAGCGCCGTCCGCGCGTCGAAGACGGGCATGAGACGAAGCGTGCTCTGCCTGCTCACCGCGTTGTCCCTGGCCGGGTGCACGGCGGGCGGTGGCGTGACCGCGGACCCGCCGCCCGCGCCGGGGCCGGCGCCGGAGTTCCGCCTGGTGTCGTACGACTCCTGCGAAGCGCTGCTGACGTCGGTGCGCGAAGCGGCCAAACGCGCCGTGACGCCCTGGGGCCTGCCCGGCAGCCGGTGGGGAGGAGTGCCGCTCGCCTCGGCGGCCGAGGGCGCGCGGGCGACCGGGGGCGCGGCCGACACGGCCAAGTCCTACTCCGGCACCAACACCCACGAGGCGGGCGTCGACGAGCCGGACATCGTCAAGACCGACGGGCGGCGCATCGTCACCGTGCTAGGCGAGACCCTGCGGGTCATCGACGCGGCGACCCGGCGGCCGGCCGGATCACTGCACCTCGGCAGCGGCATGCACCAGCTCTTCCTGCAGGGCGACCGGGCGCTGGTGCTCACCGGCCAGTACGGGATGACCATGTTCGGCGGCATCGCCGACAGCAACCTGCGCGGGTACGGCGGACCGTCCTCGACCCGGCTCCGGCTGGTCGACCTGTCCGGCGAACCCCGGGTGACCGGCCAGTACGAGATCGGCGCCGAGCTGACCGACGCCCGGCTGGCCGACGGCACCGCCCGTGTCGTGGTCACCTCCTCCCCGATGATCGACTTCACCTGGCTGGAGAAGGGCACCGACGCGGACCGCATCGCCGCGAACCGGAAGGTCATCGACGCCGCGCCGCTGGACCGGTGGCTGCCCGCGTACACCGCCGACGGCGCCGGCGGGCGGATCGACTGCGGCCAGGTCAGCACACCCGCCGAGTTCAGCGGGACCTCGCTGGTGACGGTGCTCAGCTTCGACCTGAACCGGGCCACGCTGGGCGACGGCCTGCCGGCCGCGGTGCTCGCCGACGCCCGCACGGTGTACGGCACCGGCCCCCACCTGTACCTCGCCCACGACGACGGATGGCGGGGCGAGAAGGCGAAGAACCGTACGGAGCTGTACCTGTTCGACGTCTCGGGGCCGCGCCCGTCCTTCGCCGCCTCCGGCAGCGTGCCCGGCTGGCTGCTCAACCAGTACTCACTCAGCGAGCACGACGGCGTGCTGCGGGTGGCCACCACCACCGGCCAGCCGTGGAACCGCGAGCAGCGCAGCGAGTCCACGGTGTACACGCTGCGCCGCGACGGCGGGCAGCTGCGGTCGCTCGGCAAGCTGGGCGGGCTGGGCAAGGGGGAGCGGATCTACGCGGTGCGCTTCCTCGGCCCGACCGCTTACGTGGTCACCTTCCGGCAGACCGACCCGCTCTACGCCATCGACCTGCGCGACCCCGCCCGGCCGGTGCTCACCGGCGAGCTGAAGATCCCCGGGTACAGCAGCTATCTGCACCCGGTCGCGGACGGGCGGCTGGTCGGCGTGGGTCAGGACGCCTCCGACCAGGGCCGGGTGAGCGGGCTTCAGGTGTCGCTGTTCGACGTCGGCGGCACCGATCCGAAGCGGCTCGACCAGGAGAAGATCCCGAGCGGCTGGAGCGAGGCCGAGCACGACCCGCACGCGTTCCTGTACTGGCCGGCGACCGGCCTGCTGGTGATCCCGTACACCGCGTACGACCGGGGGCAGCAGGCCGGGGCACTGCTGTTCCGGGTCGACGCGGGCGCGCTGCAGAAGATCGGCGAGGTGAACCCGGGCGGCTACCCGCGGCGCAGCCTGGTCGTCGGCGACACGCTGTGGACGGTCACCGACACCGTGGCCGTCGCGACCTCACTGACCGGTGGCCCTCAGCTCAGCCGGATCGGCCTCTGACCTGGGCCCCGGATACTCCTGGCGGTCCGGTGCGAGCGGGGTTCGCGTCGGACCGCCAGGTCCGTCAGAGGTGCGGGTCCGTCAGAGGTACTGGCCGATGCGGGCCTCGGGCACGTTGCCCGCGGGCTTGTCGCCCTCGCCGAAGAAGCGCTTGCCGCCGAACTCGCCGTGCAGGCGGTCGTCCAGCTCGTCGGCGAGCCCGGTCATCACCTGGATCGCCAGGGCCAGATGGCTGGCCTGGAAGTCGCGGCCGAACACCGGGATCGAGGCCCAGACCGTGCCGGCGGTGCAGTAGAGGCGGCCGATCGGCATGCGGTTGGTCAGGTCGGACAGCTTCACGAACAGCTTCTCGCTCGGCTCGATGTCGGTCAGCACCGGCGAGAACACGTCGATCAGCGGCGGGTTCTCCCGGACGCGCACGAACACCATGGCCGAACCGGCCCGGATGCCGATGTCACCGTCGCCGTCCACCTGCAGCTCGTCCGGGTCGGACTTGAGCATCGCGGAGACCACGATGCGCACCCGGTCGGCCAGGTCCAGCCCGCTGGCGTCGAGCGAGTCGATCGAGGGCAGGAAGGCGTCCACCGTCGACTCGTGCCGCGCGGTGCCCAGCGGCTCGATGGAGACCGGCTCCTCCTCGCCGTCGTGCGCCTCGTACACCAGGAACGCGGGGTGCGGTGCGCCGTACACGTCGCGCAGCGTGCGGGTGATGACGTTGGCCAGCCCATCGGCCGCGCCGGCCATCCCGAAGTTGTCCCCCGAACCGGCCAGCACCCCGGGCGGCGACCAGCCCAGCGCGACCATCGCCGCGATCGCGGGCCGCTCCAGCCGGAAGCCCTCGGGCAGGTTCGCGTTGCTGACCGCACGCGCCTGCAGGGAGCCGCCCTCCAGGCAGGCCACGTTCACGCCGTACACGGCGGAACCGGTGCCGGACGCGGTCGGGTCCAGTGCGAGCTCCAGCTCGCTGCCGACCGGCAGCGTCGGCAGTGCTCCGGCCAGGGCGCGGGCGAACTCCCGCCACGCCTCGGCGACCTTCGCATGCAAGTCCGCGGTGGTGGGTTCGTCGAGCAGCCCGGCCTCCGCCAGGCCGGTGATCGACAGTTCCGACATCGGTGCGCCTCCTCGTCGAACCTGGATTGTCCCGGCACGCCGGCGGACAAACCTGGGTTCTCTGTCACCGAGACACTACCGACCGGAGGGAGATTCGCGTAGTCGGCCTTGCGACGCACCGCGCCCTGCTGCGGCAGGCCGCTCAGTCCTGGTCGGGTGCGCCGAGGCGGTGGGCCAGGCCGGTCAGGCGGGCTGCCAGCTCCCGCGGGTCGCCGCCGCGACCGACCGCCAGCCCCAGCAGGTACGCGCTGACCGGCGCGCCCGGCCGCACCGCGTGGTGCGCCACCTCCCGGGCCAGGTCCAGCACCATCGTCACGTCCACGTCCGCACGGGGCAGGCCCAGCTCGGCACAGGCCGCCTCGGTGAAGTCATGCAGGTCGACGCCCTTCGGCCGCTCGCTCACAGCGCCTCCTCGGTATGCACGTGGCGGGGCGTCCGCCTGTCGTTCGCGGCCCGCAGTTCGTCGGGGGTGTCGCAGTCATACCACGGCGGAAGCCCTTCCCCCGTCCACGGCAGCTCGACCACGTCAACGTCGGCGAGCAGGGCGCGCATCGGAGCTCCGTGCGGGTTCGCGGGCAGTTCGGCGCGCAGCGCGCCGAGCCGCCACGCGGCACACAGGTGCTGCCGTCGGCCGTCCTCGTCGGTGAACATCACCACATCGGCGTCCACGGCGAGCAGCGCCGACACCGCGTCCCGGGTCAGGAAGGGCAGGTCGGCGGCGGCTACGAGCACCCGGTCGACGTCCGCGGGCAGCACCGCGGCACCGGCCGCGATGGCCGCGACCGGGCCGCCGCCGGGCGGGTCCTCGCGGGTCAGCACGGCTCCGGAGGGCAGCTCGGCGGCCAGTTCGGGTGGCCCGACGACGACCAGCGCCCGCGCCCCGGCCAGCGCCCCGAGGACCCGTCGCAGCATGGGCACCCCGCCGACGGGCAGCAGCGGTTTCGCGACACCGCCCATCCGCCGGGCAGCACCCCCGGCCAGCACCAGCGCCGCGTACGAGATCATCCGCGCTCTCCCCCGCCCTGTGGACGAACCGGCGTGTCATCCACAGGCTAGCGATCATCGCTGTCTCCGTCGCGCCGCCGCGGGAAGGCTCCCGCACATGACGACCGACACCCCGACGTACACCTTCACCGAGCGTGCGGACCTGCTCGGGTACGTGCCCTACCTGCTCGGCTTCCATCCGGCCGACAGTGTCGTCGTGCTGGGACTGGCGGACCGGCGCATCGGCGTCGCCGCTCGCGCCGACCTCGGGCGGCCCCGCCCGGAGACGGTGCGGCGGCTCAGCCGGCTGCTGACCGCCGCGGGCCGGGGGAGCGCGGCGATCACGTCGGTGGTGCTCGTCGGCTACGGCCCCGATCCGACGGCCGCGGACGTGACCCGCAGCGTCGCGAACGCCCTCGACGCCCGGGGCTACCACGTGCGCGAGGTGCTGTTACACGCCGGCGAGCGCTACCACTGCCTGCAGTGCGACGAGTGCACCCCGCCCGGGGGCGCGCCGTTCGACCCGAGCACGACCGCCGCCGCGGCGATCGCGACGTACGAGGGTCTGGTCGCCCAGCCCGACCGGGCCGCGGTGGAACGGCTGGTCCGGCCCATCGGTGGACTGGCCGCGATCGCCATGGCGCAGGCCGTCGACCGCGCCGAGCAGCGACTCGCCGCCCTGCTCGGCGACGACGAGGCCGGAACCGGTCCCGGGAGTGGCGGCCACGGCGGCGACGATGCTCGATCAGCAGCTCGGCGGCCGAGCGCGAGCGACAGCGAATCCGGGAGCGGCGGAGCGGGCGAGGGCGAAGCCGATGGACGGCTGGTGCGGGCCGGGGTGTTCGCGGTCGACGAGGCCCTGCGCACCGCCGAGGCCGGAGGCAGGCTCGACGACGACGAGGCCGCCTGGCTCACGGTGCTCCTGCTGGACCTGCGCTGCCGCGACCACGCCTGGCAGCGGACCGACGCCGAGCCCTGGCAGCTGGACCTGTGGCTGGACCTGACCCGGCGCGGCGAGCCCGAGCTGCTGGCCCCGGTCGCCAGCCTGCTCGCCTGGTGCGCCTGGCGGTCCGGCAACGGCGTGCTGGCCGGTGCCGCGGTGCGGCGGGCTCTGCTGGCCGACCCGGCGTACACCCTGGCGCACCTGCTCAGCGAGGCGCTCGACCAGGCGGTGCCACCCGGCAGCATCGGCCCCTGGCCCGTGCCGTAGACCCTTGTCCGGACGCCAGAGCTGTAGCGCCGACCCCGCGTAGGCGCGGAATCCGGGAAATCGCGCTTGTTCCGGCGATCGGGACACGCCTGGGCACGCCCGGGAGGCCCCGGCCGGGCGACGGCTCAGAATGGGACCGTGGACCTGGCCTACCTGCGCGCGCATCCGCACCTGCTGCCGACGTTCCTGCACCACCAGCGGATCCGGGAGACGCCCGTCGACGGCGGCTCGATCTGCCACACCAGCAGGCTGACCTTCGACGACGGCGAGTCCATCTTCACCAAGTCGTGGCCCGAGGCGGCCGGACGGGCGCCGGAGGGCTTCTTCGCCGCCGAGGCGAACGGCCTGCGCTGGCTGGCCGAGACCGGCACGGTCGCGGTGCCCGAGGTGCTGGTCGACACCCCCGACCTGCTCGGCATGGCGTGGATCGAGCACGGGCAGCCGTCTGCCGCGGCCGCCGAGGAGTTCGGCCGGGCGCTGGCCGGGCTGCACCGGTCCGGGGCGGCCGCGTTCGGCGCGCCATGGCCGGGGTTCCACGGCTCCGCGCCGATGGACAACACGGCGCATCCCGGCCCGTGGCACGAGTGGTACGGCGAGCGCCGGCTGGGCGCGTACCTGCGGTTGTCGGTGGACCGGGGGGCGCTGGAGCCCGCCGACACGGCCCGGGTCGAACGGGTGCTGGCCGGTCTGGACCGGGTCGGCGGTGACGAACCGCCGGCCCGGATCCACGGCGACCTGTGGACCGGCAACCTGCTCTGGGCCGCTGACGGCCGATGCCGAGTGGTCGACCCGGCGGCGCACGGCGGCCACCGCGAGACCGATCTGGCCTACCTGCGGCTGTGGGGCGGCGCATCGTTCCTGGACCGGATCCTCGCCGCATACACCGAAGCGTGGCCGCCCGCCGACGGCTGGACCGAGCGCGTCCCGCTGCACCAGCTCTCGATGTACCTGCTGCACACCGCCCTGTTCGGCGCGGCCTTCGCCCCCGGCGTCCGGGAAACCACAGCAGCCTGCCTCCCCCTGACCGCCTGACCACGCGCCACCGCCACCAGCGGGCGGCAGACGGCGCGCACCAGTCCGGCCGCACTTTCCAGGAAACTGCGCTTATCTCGAAGCCCGAAAGCGCGCTTTCCCCGAAACTGCGCCTCAGCCGCCGTTCCCTCCCCCTCCGCCTCACCCGCACCCCCGCCCCGCCCTGGCCAGCCGGCCAAGGGCGTTAAGAAGGGCACCTTCCTCTACGTATGGCGATGGGAAGGTGCCCTTCCTTCGGGCTGACGGGGGGGTTACAGGCGGGGGTCGGTGGGTTCGGATTCGCTGGCGAGGATGGCGAAGACGAGTTCGTGGACGCGCCAGAGCGGGCCGTCGCGGCCGACCGTGTCCAGGGCGGCCAGGCCGAGGCCGTGCTCACGCAGGGCGAGCGCGCGCTTGCGGCCGAGCTTGCGCTCGCGGAGCCTGGCCAGCTGCGCGGGCTCGGTGTACGACGGTCCGTAGATGATGCGCAGGTACTCCCGGCCCCGGCACTTCACGCCGGGCTGGACGAGGCCCTTGGCTCCGCGCACGGACAGGCCCGCGTACGGCTTGACCACCATGCCCTCGCCGCCGGAGCCGGTCAGCTCCAGCCACCAGTCGGTTGCCCGTGCCACGGCGTCCGCGAAGGCCGCCTCAGCGTCGGCCGACGCGCCGGTCGGGTCGGTGGCCTCCGTCGAGTCGGCGGCGGCTGCCCGGTCGGTCCGCGCCGGCCGGGCCGGCAGGTCGAGGACCAGGCGGCGGGTCGGGGTGAACGTCGCCGGGTCGGCTTCGACCAGCCGGTCCGCGACGGACAGGTGCCAGCCGTGGTCGGCGTCGAGGTATGCCTTGCCCTCGGCCGCCAGCATCGCAAACGGGGCCAGCGTGATGCCGGTGATCCCGTCCGTCGGCGCGACGTACCGGCGGTAGGCGTCGGTGAAGGCGTTCACGTCGCGCAGCGATCCGGCGAGCCGCTCCCGCTGCGCGCCCGTGTCGAGGCCACGGGCCGCGGCGGCGGACAGCACGTCCAGCGCCGCGGGCAACGCCGCGCGACCGGCGGCGCCGACGGCGGCGTACTGGTGAATCAGGGTCTGCGCCTTGGCGGACCAGGGCAGCAGCTCGCAGTCGAGCAGCAGCCAGTCGGTGTCCAGCTCGGCCCACAGCCCCGCCGTGGTCGCCGCGTCGCGCACCTTGGCGAGCAGCTGCTCAGTGCGCTCCGGGTCGAAGAACGGCCGCCCGGTACGCGTGTAGATCACGCCGGTGCTGCCGTCGTCGACGAAACGCTTGGCCGCGACCGACGCGTCCTTGCAGACGAGCACGACCGCGCGGGAGCCCATGTGCTTCTCCTCGCAGATCACCCGGTGCACGCCCGCGTTCCGCAGGTCGGCCAGCGCCTCGGCGGGGTGCTCCAGATAACCGTCCACGGCCGACGTCGACGACGGGGCCATGGTCGGCGGCAGCCACAGCAGCCAGCGCGGGTCGACCGCGAACCGGCTCATCACCTCGAGCGCCGCCGCGCTGTGCTCGGCGGGCACGGTGACGGTGCCGTGCAGGGTCTGCACGTGGCGGCGGCCGGTGACCTCGGACAGCCGCAGCGCGCCCGCGGCCCGGTCGGGCGGCGCGGCGGGGTGCAGCGGCCGGGCGGGCGCGTAGTACTCCTGTGCCGCGTCGACCTCGACCAGCTCCCGCTCGGGGTAGCGCAGCGCGGTGAGCTTGCCGCCGAACACGCAGCCGGTGTCCAGGCAGATGGTGTTGTTGACCCACTCGGGCACGACGGTGGGCGTGTGCCCGTAGACGACCATGGCGCGGCCGCGGTACTCCTGCGCCCACGGGTATCGCACGGGCAGGCCGAACTCGTCGGTCTCACCGGTGGTGTCGCCGTACATGGCGAAGGAGCGCACCCGGCCGGAGGCGCGACCGTGGTAGGCCTCCTTGAGGCCCGCGTGCGCGACCACGAGCCGCCCGCCGTCGAGCACGTAGTGGCTGATCAGGCCGTCCAGGAAACCGGGCAGTCCGTCGACCGGGTCGGTCTCCAGCTGCGCGACGGTCTCGGCGAGGCCGTGGGTGAGCTGCACCTTGCGCCCGCGCAGGTGGCGCAGCAGCTTGTTCTCGTGGTTGCCGGACACGCACAGCGCCCGGCCGCCAGCGATCATGTTCATGACCAGGCGCAGCACGCCGGGGGAGTCCGGGCCGCGGTCCACCAGGTCGCCGACGAACACCGCGGTTCGCCCCGCAGGGTGGCTCGCGTCCACGGCCCGGCCGGAATCGTCGCGGGTCAGCTCCCAGCCGAGCGCCGTGAGCAACTGCTCCAGCTCGGCCCGGCAGCCGTGCACGTCGCCGACCAGGTCGAAGGGCCCGGTCAGCTCGGTGCGGTCGTTGAACAGCTTCTCGTAGCGCAGCTCGACGGCGGCCGGGTCGCTGACGACGTACACCTTGCGGAAGCCCTCGCGGGCCAGCTTGTTCAGCGAGTGCCGCAGGTCGCGGTGCTGGCGGCGCAGCACCTCCCGCCCGAACGTGCGGTCCGGCCGGGCCTGCGTGCGCTCCCAGCAGACCGCCTCGGGAGTGTCGATGACCACGGCGACGGGCAGCACGTCGTGCGCCTTGGCCACCTCGACCAGGGCAGCGCGGGCATGCGACTGCACGTTGGTCGCGTCGACGACGGTGAGCCGGCCCGCCCGCAGGCGCTTGCCCGCGACCAGGTGCAGCACCTCGAAGGCGTCCTTCGTGGCGGCCTGGTCGTTCTCGTCGTCGGCCAGCAGGCCCCGGAACGCGTCGCTGGACAGCACCTGGGTCGGCAGGAAGTGCTCCCGGGCGAAGGTCGACTTGCCGGAACCGGAGATCCCGACGAGCACGACCAGGGACAGCTCGGGCAGCGCGACCACGGTGCCGCGGCGTTCCGGCGTGGTGCTCTCGTCGTGCGCGGTCATGCCGTCTCCTCGCTTCGCTCGTCACCCGCAGGACCAAATCCCATGATTCGCTCGCTTCGCTCACTCATGCGGGCACCTCCTCGGTGGCGGCGGTCGTCTTGGTGAACAGGGCGAGCTGGGTCGGGGCGCCGACCTCCGGGTCCTCGTCGCCGACGGGCCGGAGCGTGTACGTGTAGCCGTAGTCGGCGGCGACCTGGTCGCACCAGGCCGCGAACTCGGCCCGGGTCCACTCGAAGCGGTGGTCGTCGTGCCGGTGGCCGCCGGAGGGCAGGGTCTCGTAGCGCACGTTGTACTCGACGTTCGGCGTGGTCACCACGACCGCGCCGGGCTTGGCGTCGCCGAACACGGCGGCACACAGCGCGGGCAGCCGGGGCAGGTCGAGGTGCTCGATGACCTCCATCAGCACGGCGGCGTCGTACCCGCGCAGCCGTTCGTCGACGTAGGTCAGCGCGGACTGGACCAGCTTGATCCGGGCGCGCTGCCGGTCGGGCAGCCGCTTGAGGCGCAGCCGCCGCTCGGCGATCTCCAGCACCTTCGGCGACACGTCCGCGCCGACGATCTCGGTGTAGCGCTTCTCCCGGATCAGGTCGCCCAGCAGGGCGCCACCGCCGCAGCCCAGGTCGAGCACTCGGGTCGCCCCGGTCTCGGCCAGCGCGGCGAGCACCGCGGCGCGCCGCCGTACGTTCAAGGGCTTGGTCTTCTCGACCACCGGTCCTTCGGCGACGGAGTCGTCGGCGGGGGCTTCCTCCAGCGGCGCGAGCGCCGCGTCGGCCTTGGCCGCCAGCGCCCGGCTGTGCGCCAGGTAGCGCCGGATGATCAGCGCGCGCTCAGGGTGCCCGGCGAGCCAGCCCTCCCCGGCCCGCAGCAGCTTCTCGATCTCGTCGGGCGCGACCCAGTAGTGCTTGGCGTCGTCGAGCACGGGCAGCAGCACGTAGAGGTGGTTGAGCGCGTCGGCCAGGCGCAGCTCGCCGTCGAGGGTCAGGTCGACGTACCGGCTGTCGCCCCATTCGGGGAACGCCGGGTCCAGTGGCAGCACCTCGCCGCACACGGTCCAGCCCAGCGGGGCGAACAGGCGCTCGGCCAGCTTCAGGCCGCCCTTGGCGCGCAGCGACGGCACCCGGATCGACAGCGGGATCGCGGTCGCGGCGAGCTCGGGCCGGTCCTTGGACATGCCGCGCGCGGCGGTCCGGAAGACCCGGTTCAGCGCGGCGGCCAGCAGGCTCGATGCGGCGTACGGGCGGTCGTTGACGTACTGGTTGAGTTGCTGCCCGTCGGCGCGGGTGTCGGCGAGCCGCTGCGGGTCGATCTCCAGCAGCAGCGCGGCGGTGCACCGCTGCTCGCTCGCCTCCGGGTAGAGCACGGTGGCCGTGCCGTGGCTCAGCTCGAAGCTGTGCACGCGGTCGGGGTGCTTGACGAGGAGGAAGCCGAGGTCGGTGGCGGGTGTGTGGGTCGTCGAGAGGGTCAGCAACACGGCGGCGATCCTGCCAGGTGACCAGGGGGACGCGCATTCCGATTGTGACGCGATAGGTTCGTCAGGTGACCTCTGCCAGCACAGGCTTGATCGACCGGTACGGACGACGTGCCGTGGATCTGCGGGTCTCACTGACGGATCGCTGCAATCTGCGCTGTTCGTACTGTATGCCCCCGGAAGGGCTGCCCTGGCTGCCCAAGCAGGAGATCCTCACCGATGACGAGGTGCTGCGGCTGATCACCGTCGCGGTGACCCGGCTCGGCGTCGAGGAGGTGCGCTTCACCGGCGGCGAGCCGCTGCTGCGGCCCGGCATCGTCGGCATCGTGGCGGGCAGCGCCGCGCTCACCCCGCGCCCGAAGCTGTCGGTCACCACGAACGGCATCGGGCTGGCCCGGCTGGCCGTGCCGCTGCGTGACGCCGGGCTGGACCGGGTCAACGTCTCCCTGGACACCATCGACCCCGAGCGCTTCGCCGCGATCGCGCTGCGCCGCCGCTTCGACGACGTGATCGACGGGCTGTCGGCCGCCGCCGCCGCCGGGCTGACCCCGGTCAAACTCAACGCGGTGCTGCTGCGCGGCATCAACGACGACGAGGCCCCGGCGCTGCTGCGCTTCGCCCTCGCGCACGGGTACGAGCTGCGTTTCATCGAGCAGATGCCGCTCGACGCCCAGCACGGCTGGAGCCGCGAACAGATGATCACCGCGGCGGAGATCCTGGCGGCGCTGGAGGCCGAGTTCGAGCTCAGCCCCGACCCGGCCGAGCGGGCCGGGGCCCCGGCCGAAACCTGGCTGGTCGACGGCGGCCCGGCGAAGGTCGGCGTGATCGGCTCGGTGACCCGGCCCTTCTGCGGCGACTGCGACCGGACCCGCCTCACCGCCGACGGCCAGGTGCGCAACTGCCTGTTCGCGACCGGGGAGACCGATCTGCGCGGGCTGCTGCGCGGCGGGGCGGATGATGAGGAGATCGCTGCGCGCTGGCGTACGGCCATGTGGGGCAAACTGCCCGGCCACGGCATCGACGACCCGTCGTTCCTCCAGCCCGTGCGCCCCATGTCCGCCATCGGAGGATGACGAGTGCTGACGATCCGCTACTTCGCCGGAGCCCGCGCCGCCGCCGGGGTCACCGAGGAGCAACTACCCGCCGGGCAGGACCTGACCCAGCTGATCAAGGAGCTGGGCGCGGCCCACGGGGACGCCCTGAGCCGGGTGCTGCTTTCAGCCAGCTTTCTGGTTGACGGGCTAGCGTGGCACGACCGCCGCGCGCCCCTGCCGTCCGGCGCGACCGTGGACGTGCTCCCGCCCTTCGCCGGCGGGTGAGAGGAAAACCCCCGTGGTGCTGCAAGCGCTGATGTTCTTCAGCATGGTGCTGGTCGTGGTCGGCCCGATCCACTGGTACCTGTACAAGCGCCTGGTCAAGGACACCACCACGACCAGGCGCGGCCGCCGGATCGGCGCTGTCGCGATCATCGCGTTGGCGGTGGCGCTGCTCGCGGCGTTCATCGTGCCGCGGGTGATCGGCGCGAAGGCGTCCTGGGTCATCCCCATGGTCGGCTACATGTGGCTCGCCGTCCTGTTCTACCTGCTGGTCACGCTGCTGGTGCTGGAGATCCCCCGCGTGATCGCCAACCGCACCTGGGCCCGCCGCGCCACCGCGCCGGTCGCCGACCCGGCCACCGCACCCGTTGCCGTCGGCGTGACCGCGGGTGCGGAGCCCATGCCGGCGGAGACCGCGCCCGCCGAGCCCGGCCTGCCGTCCGCGCCCGCACCAGACGGGCCGGCCGATCCGAGTCGGCGGCTGCTGATCGCACGGAGTGCCGCGATCTTCGCGGGGCTGACCGCCACCGGCATCACCGCGTACGGCGTGAAGACCGCGCTCGGCGACCCCGTGCTCAAGCGGGTGCAGATCCCCCTGGCGAAGCTCCCCCGCAGCATGGACGGTTACAAGATCGCCCTGGTCAGTGACATCCATCTCGGCCCGCTGACCGGCGTCGAGCACAGCCGGCGCATCGTGCGCTCGATCAACGGCATGAACGCCGACCTGATCGCCGTCGCCGGTGACATGGTCGACGGCACCGTCGCCGAGCTGGGCGAGGAGGCCGCGCCGCTGGCCGAGCTGCGCTCCCGGGACGGGGCCTACTTCGTCACCGGCAACCACGAGTACTTCTCCGGCGCCGAGGAGTGGCTGGTCGAGGTCGAGCGCCTGGGCATACGGCCGCTGCAGAACGAACGTCTGGAGATCCGCGGGCTGACCCTGGCCGGCGTGAACGACGTCAGCGGCGGCGACCTCGGCGAGGGCGGGCCGGACTTCGGCAAGGCGCTGGGCGACCGGGACCCGAGCAAGCCCGTGGTGCTGCTCGCCCACCAGCCGATCCAGGCCTTCGAGGCCGCGAAGCACGGCGTGGACCTGCAACTGTCCGGGCACACCCACGGCGGCCAGATGGTGCCGTTCAACCTGATCGCGGCCCTGCAGCAGCCGGTCATCTCCGGACTTGGCGAGGTCGACGGCACCCAGGTGTACGTGACCAACGGCGCCGGGTTCTGGGGCCCGCCGGTGCGGGTCGGCGCACCCCCGGATATCACATTGGTAGAACTGCGCGCGATGTAGGTAACAACTCTCACTGACGCGCGTGGCGGGTGCCACCGGACGGGCCGGGCATGTCAGGATGCTGCGTGCCCCCCGTCTGGACTGCTGATCTGCATATCCACTCGCGGTACTCGCGTGCGTGCAGCAAGGACCTCGACCTGCCCACGCTGGCCTGGTGGGCACGGCGCAAGGGCGTGGCCCTGCTGGGCACCGGCGACGTCACCCACCCCGCCTGGTACGAGCACCTGCGCGACTCGCTGCGCGAGGCGGAGCCCGGCCTGTTCCGGCTCTCGCCCGAGGCCGAGCGCGACGTGTCGCAGCGGCTGCCCGCCCGGCTGGCCGCGGGAGAGCCCGCCCGGTTCATGCTCAGCTCCGAGATCTCCACGATCTACAAGCGGGGCGACCGCACCCGCAAGGTGCACCACCTCATCTACCTGCCCGACCTCGAATCCGCGCAGCGCTTCCGCGACCGGCTCGGCCGGGTCGGCAACCTGGCCAGCGACGGCCGCCCGATCCTGGGCCTGGACTCCCGCGACCTGCTGGAGATCACCCTGGAGGCGAGCCCGGACGCCTACCTGGTGCCCGCGCACATCTGGACGCCGTGGTTCTCCGCGCTGGGCAGCAAGTCGGGCTTCGACGCGATCGCCGACTGCTACGCCGACCTCGCCGAGCACATCACCGCGGTGGAGACCGGCCTGTCCAGTGACCCGGCGATGAACCACCGGGTGTCCAGCCTGGACCGGTACACCCTGGTCTCGAACTCCGACGCCCACTCGCCGCAGGCGCTGGCCCGGGAGGCGACCCGGTTCGCCTGCGCGCTGGACTACTACGCGCTGAAGGCCGCGCTGGCCGGTGCGCCCGGTATGGCCGGGACGATCGAGTTCTTCCCGGAGGAGGGCAAGTATCACGGGGACGGGCACCGCGACTGCGGCATCAACTGGACGCCGGCAGAGTCCCGGGCGACGAACGGCATCTGCCCGGTGTGCGAGCGGCCGCTGACCATCGGTGTGCTGGCCCGGGTCGAGGCGCTGGCCGACCGGCCGGAGGGCACGCCCGCGCCGAACGCGCGCCCGGTCACCCACCTGGTGCAGCTCCCGGAGATCGTCGGCGAGCTGGAGGGCGTCGGCCCGAAGACCCGCACCGTCGAGGGCCGGGTCAACGCGCTGGTCGCGGCGCTGGGCTCGGAGCTGTCCATCCTGATGGAGGCCCCGCTGGACGAGGTCACCGCGGCCGGTGGCGAGCTGCTCGGCGAGGCGCTGCGGCGGCTGCGCGCCGGTCAGGTGCACCGGGTGCCCGGCTACGACGGGGAGTACGGCGTGATCCGGCTCTTCGAGCCCGGTGAGCTGCGCCCGCAGGACACCGCCGACACCCTGTTCGACCTGCCGGTCGCCCCGATCGCGCCCGCGCCGCGCAAGGCCCGTGCGCCGAAGCAGGCCGCGAGCAAGCCGGCGGTACGCCGCAGCAAGCCCGTCTCCGCGCCGCCGCTGCCGCCGGAGCCGTCGCCGCACGAGCCGTTCGAGCCGATGCTGGCCGGGATGGAGGAGGTCGGCACCGGGCTGCTGGACCGCCTCGACGCGATGCAGCGCGTCGCCGCGTCCGCCCCGGGCGGGCCGCTGCTGATCGTCGCCGGTCCGGGCACGGGCAAGACCCGCACGCTGACCCACCGGCTGGCGTACCTGTGCGCGGAGATGAACGTCTACCCCGAGGACTGCCTGGCCATCACGTTCACCCGGCGGGCCGCCGAGGAGCTGCGGCACCGGCTGGGCGGGCTGCTCGGCCCGGTCGCCGAGGACGTGACCGTGTCGACGTTCCACTCGCTGGCCCTGTCGGTGCTGCGCGAGCACGAGCCCGACCTGGTCGTCGTGGACGAGCCGGACGGTGAGGGCGTCACCCTCGACGAGCTGATCCCGCGCCTGGTGACGCTGCTCAAGGCGCAGCCGTCGGTGCAGGACAAGCTGCGTTCGCGCTGGCCGTGGGTGTTCGTCGACGAGTACCAGGACGTCGACCCGGATCAGTACGCGCTGCTGCGCCTGCTGGTGCCCAGCGACGGCAACCTGTGCGCGATCGGCGACCCCGACCAGGCGATCTACTCGTTCCGCGGGGCGGACGTATCGTTCTTCCTGCAGTTCTCGCGCGACTTCGTGGACGCCCGGGTGGTGCGGCTGACCCGCAACTACCGTTCGTCGGCGCCGATCCTCGCCGCCGCGGTGCAGGCGATCGCGCCGAGCTCGCTGGTGCCGGGCCGCCGCCTGGACCCGGCGAAGGTCGACCCGGAGGCGGCCCTGATCGGGCAGTACGCCGCGAGCAGCCCCGCCGACGAGGCCGCCTTCATCGCCCGCAAGGTCGACGAGCTGGTCGGTGGCGTGTCCCACCGGACGAAGGCCGACGTACGCGGGGTGACCGGCACGACGGTGTCGTTCAACGACATCGCGGTGCTGTACCGCACCGACGCGCAGGCCGCCGTGATCGTGGACGCGCTGTCCCGGGCGGGCGTGCCGGTGCAGAAGCGCTCGCACGACCGGCTGCGCAGCCGGGCCGGGGTGACCACCCTGCTGGCCGAGCTGCGCCTGGCCACCGGCCTGACCGGCTCGGTCGCCGCGCGCCTGAAGCTGACCGCGAAGGTGCTCATCGAGCGGCCCGCGCTGGGCGGCGGCTCGCCCGAGCCGGACGAGGTGTGGGCGGCCGTGGACCTGCTCACCCCGCTGGCCCTGCGCTGCGGTCAGGATCTGCAGCGTTTCCTGGGCGAGGTGGCCACCGGCGCCGAGGTCGACGCCCTGGACCCGCGCGCCGAGGCGGTCACCCTGCTCACCCTGCACGCGGCCAAGGGCCTGGAGTTCCCGGTCGTGTTCCTGGCCGGCTGCGAGGACGGGCTGCTGCCGCTGCGCTTCCCCGGCTCCGCGCCGACCGAGGCGGAGGTCGCCGAGGAGCGCCGCCTGTTCTTCGTGGGGCTGACCCGCGCGCAGCGGCGGCTCTACCTGAGCCACGCCGCGCGGCGGGTCCGCTACGGCAGCGAGCGGGACTGCCGGCCGACGCCGTTCCTGCAGGCGGTCGACGCGGGCCTGCTGGAGCAGCTCGGCGACCTCACTCCGCGGCGGCCTCGTGACCAGCAGCTTCGCCTTATCTGACGAACCGTGACACCCGAACGAATGACTCCGGTGACGTGACAGTGACACCGGCGGGCCCGACGGCGCTCAGTAGGACGGAAGTGTCCGCAGCGTCACGAGGAGCCCCCCTTGTCAGTGAAGCTGATCACGGTTGACCCCGTCACGCTCGTGCGGCTGGGGTACAGCTTCGCCTGTTCGACCCATCCCGACATCGACCTGGTCGGCCAGGCCGCCACGGGCGAGGAGACCCGCGAGCTGATCGGCGACCTCGACCCGCACGTCGTCACCATCGACGCGGCCATCCCCGGCCAGGGCGGGCTGCAGCTGGCCGCCGAGCTGCGCGCCGCACGGCCGACGCTCGGGCTGGTGCTCACCGGCCCGGCCGAGGACGGGCTGCTGCTGCAGGCGCTGCAGGCCGGGCTGTCGGCGTACCTGCCGCGCTCCGCGCCGGTGGAGCTGCTGATGTCGGCGGTGCGGCATGCGGCGGTGGCCCCGGCCTCGTTCACCGCGCCGAACCTCGCCGAGGCGATGGCCCGCCGCCGGACCCGGTCCACCGCGTTGAGCCCGCGCGAGGAGCAGATCCTGCAGCAACTGAACACGGGCGGCAGCCTGGCCGCGATCGCGGTGCGCATGCGGCTGACCGAGTCGACGGTGCGCACCTACGTGGCCCGCCTCTACGACAAGCTGGGCGTGCACAACCGCACCCAGGCCCTCCAAGCCGCGGCCCGCCTGTACCTCATCTGACGAATTCGCCCGCCCGCCGCGTAGTCGAGATCGTCAGACTTGCCAGGCAGGTGGGCGTAAGCGGGTTCAAGTGCGCCCGCCCGCCGCGTAGTCAAGATCGTCAGACTTGCCAGGCAGGTGGGCATATGCGGGTTCAAGATACGCACAGGTGCCCGGCAAGTCCGACGATCATGGGGTGCGCCGCGCGCCGCGGCGGCTTACGCGGCCGGCGCGTCAGCGGCCGCCGAAGGCTTCCATGACGTTGATGATGCCGGGGCCGATGACGACGATGAACAGCGCTGGGAACAGGCACAGCACCAGCGGGAAGATCACCTTCACGGGCAGCTTGCGGGCTGCCTCCTCGGCGCGCTGGCGGCGCTTGACCCGCATCTGCCGGGCCTGCTCGCGCAGCACTCCGGCGATCGGGATGCCCAGCTCACCGGCCTGCACCAGGGCCATGGTGATGGTCTTCAGCTCGGGCACCGTGGTGCGAGCGGCCAGCGCGCGCAGGGCCTCCACCCGCCGCTGGCCCATCTGCATCTCGTGCAGCATGCGGGCGAACTCCCGGGCCAGCGCACCGGGCATCGCCGCCGCGACCTGCGCGAGGGCCGCGTCGAAGCCGAGCCCCGCCTCCACCGAGAGGGTCAGCAGGTCCAGCGCGTCGGGCAGCTGGCGGCGGATCTGCTGCTGGCGGCGTACGCCCAGGTCGTAGACCACCAGGAACGGTGCCCAGAAACCCAGCGCGCCACCGGCGAGCACCGACAGGATCAGTCCGCCGGGTCCGAAGCCGAACGCGAACCCGAACACGCCGCCGAGGAAGGCGACGACCACCAGGCCGAGGCCCTGCATCTCGACGACCCGCTCCGGTGGCCAGGCCACCGGGTTGCCCGCGTGGTCGAGCCGGCGCTGCAGGCGTGCCGCGGCTCCCTTGGGAGTGAGCAGCCGGCCGAGCGCGGAGACCTGGGCCACCGCCGGGCGCAGCCGGTCGCCGAGTCGCTCCTCGGCGGCCGACGCGCTGCCGGGGGCGTACACGGTGTCGATCGTCTCCAGCGCCCTGGCCACCCCGGACCGGCTGACGCTGGCCGACGCCACGGTGAGCACGGCGAGCGCGATCGCGGCGAAGACCGCGCCCGCCCCGATGATGAGGATGAGCTGTCCGGACACGGTCACACCTCGATCTTGATCATCTTGAACAGCCAGGCCGCGCCGCCGATCACCAGCAGCACACCGAGCACGCTCATCACGATGCCCACCGGGTGGGTGTAGAGCGGGCGGATGTACTCGGCGCGGGTGAGGAACATGAAGCCGCCGATGCAGATCGGCAGCGCCAGCAGGATCCAGGCGCTGATCCGGCCCTCCGCCGACAGCGAGCTGACCTCGCGGTGCAGCGTCTCGCGCTCGCGCATGGTCTCGATCGTGGTGGTCAGCACCTCGGCCAGGTTGCCGCCGACGTCGCGCTGCACCCGGATCGCGACGACCGCCCAGGCCAGGTCCTTGCTGCGCATCCGGGTGGCGACCCGGTCCAGCGCGTCCTCGATGTCGACGCCCAGCCGGGTCTCGCCCAGCGCGCGGCCGAACTCGGCCGCGATCGGATCGGGCAGCTCCCGAGCCATCGCGTCCACGGCCTGCGCGAGCGAGAACCCGGAGCGCAGCGAGCCGACGATCAGCTGGAGCGCGTCCGGCAGCAGCTCACGGAAGGCGGTGACCCGCTTGGCCGCGCGGTTGCGGTGGTAGAGCGAGGTGAGCACCCAGCCCACCGGCGGACCGAGCACCACCCCGGCGCCCAGGCCGACCGACATGGCCAGCAGCAGGCCGGTGATCAGGCACACCAGGGCCCGCAGCAGCAGCCACTCGTGCGGGCGCAACCGCATGCCGGCCCGGTCGAGCTGCGTCGCCAGGCGGCCCTCGGCGTTGGCAGACTTCACCACCTGCTCCGACAGCGCGAGCGCAGCTGCGGCGACCTGGCCGGACTCACCCTGCGCGACGACCCTGCGGGGCGCGGCGACGAACTGGTCCACCTGGGTGAGGCGGCGGCGCCGCTCGGCCGCGGCCAGCATCGGGGAGACCACCAGCAGGAACGCGCCGAGCAACGCGGCGAAGACCAGCCCGCCGAGCACGAGCAGCCAGGTCGGCCCCGGGCCGGGCGACTCCACGCCGACCAGCGGGACCGTCGCCCCGGTGTCCACGGCCAGCGAGACCGGCACCTCCGTGCGCGCCCCGGCCGCGCTCACCACGAGCCGGACTTCCTGCCCGGCCAGGTCCGCCGGCACGGTGACCCGAACCAGCAGCTGCACGGCGAAGGAGCCGGACGCTTCGGCGAACGCGTCGCCCAGCGCCGCCGGGTCGGCCACCGTGAAGGCGACGCCACCGGTGTCCCTGGACAGGCCGGCCAGGATGCCCGCCGTGGCGGCGGGCGTCTTGAAGGCGATCGTGTCGACCGGGATCGCGGCGGTCGCCTTCCGGGCCACGGCCAGCGTGGCCGTCGACGCCGTGTCCGCACCGTCGGACAGCGCGATGATCCGGCGCTGGCCCCACACACCCTTGCCGACCAGTCCCGCGGCGGCGCGCACCCCGTCGTACAGCGCTGTCTCGCCCTTGGCGGCGAGCTTGTCGACGGCCTTCTCGGCAACGGCGCGGTCTCGGGTGGGGGCGAGCACCACAGCCGCCGGCGCACCGGCGGTGACCAGGCCTATCTCGACGTCCGAGGGCAGCGCCCGCACGTAGCCGCGAGCCGCTTCCCGGGCGGCGTCGATCGGCGCGCCGACCATCGACCCGGAGGTGTCGAGCACCAGCACGACCGCTCGGCGCGGCGCGGTCGTCTCGCCCTGCGCGGCGCTGATCTGCGCACTGCTCACCGGCAGCGCCCGATCGCCGACGGCGACGGCCACCTGGTCCAGCGCCGCGCCTGCGGGCAGGTCGGTCGCGGAGAGGTAGAACTCGACCAGCCCGGCCTCCTGCCGCAGGCCGGAGACGCTGATCCCCGGCTCGGCCACAACTGCCCGCGGCACGCCGGCGGTGCGGGTCGGCACCCCCGCGAAGGCCGGCGCGGCAGCGTGAGCCGGAGCGGCGGCGACGATCGGTGCCGCGGCGGCCACGAGCAGAATCGCGCCGAGGCGCGCGGCGGCTCCCGCCGGGCGCTTCACTGGCCCCTGCCGAACAGCTCGGGCCCGACGATGATCCCGTGGTCGGCAAGGTGGTCGACGAAGCGCGGCCGCAGCCCGGTGCTGACCAGCGCGCCCTGGTGGCGGCCGTACTGGTCCTGCCCGGCGCGGTGGTCGAAGACGAACAGATCCTGCAGCGTGATGACGTCGCCCTCCATGCCGGTGACCTCGGTGATGTGGGTGATCCGGCGGGTGCCGTCCCGAAGGCGGGCGAGCTGCACCACCACGTCCACGGCGCTGGCGACCTGCTCCCGGATCGCGCGCACCGGCAGGTCCATGCCCGCCATCAGCACCATCGTCTCCAGGCGGGCCAGCGAGTCGCGCGGGGTGTTGGCGTGCACCGTGGTCAGCGAACCGTCGTGGCCGGTGTTCATCGCCTGGAGCATGTCCAGCGCCGCGCCGTCGCGGACCTCACCGACGACGATGCGGTCCGGGCGCATACGCAGCGCGTTGCGGACGAGGTCGCGGATGGTCACCTCGCCGCGGCCCTCGACGTTCGGCGGGCGGTACTCCAACCGCAGCACGTGGTCCTGGAGCAAGCGCAGCTCGGCGGAGTCCTCGATGGTGATGATGCGCTCGTCGGGCGGCAGGAACGACGACACCACGTTGAGCAGCGTCGTCTTGCCGGTGCCGGTGCCGCCCGAGATCAGGATGTCGAGCCGGCCCTGCACGCAGGCGCGCAGCAGCTCGGCGACCCGCTCCGGCATGGTGCCGAAGCGGACCAGGTCCTCGACGGTGAACGGGTCCGCGGCGAACTTGCGCACCGTGAGCGCGGCCCCGTCCAGCGCGATCGGCGGCACGACCGCGTTGACCCGGCTGCCGTCGGGCAGCCGGGCGTCGACCATCGGCGAGGACTCGTCGACGCGGCGGCCGATCCGCGACACGATCTTGTCGATCACCCGGCGCAGGTGGGTCTCGTCCATGAACGCGGCGTCGACCGCGTGGATGTGCCCGAAGCGCTCGACGAAGATGCGGTCCCAGGCGTTCACCATGATCTCGGTGATCTCCGGGTCGCGCAGCAGCGGCTCGATCGGGCCGTGGCCCAGGATCTCGTCGAGGATCTGCCGGTACGCCGTGGCGCGGTCGCCCGCGGTGAGGTTGGCCTCCTCGCGGGCCAGCACCTCGGGCAGCGCGTCGCGCACCCGGCGCTCCAGCTCGGCGTCGTCGGCGACGGTGTCGTAGAGCTGGGGCCCGAGCAGGTCCAGCAGTGCCTGGTGGGCGCGCTTGCGCACGGCCGCCAGCGGGTCGTACGCCCGCCTGGTGTTGCGCCGGCCGAACTGCACCGCGCTGACCGGCACCGACGACACGGGCACGGCGTGGCCGCCGACCGCGCCGGAGGCCTCGTTGACGCTGCTGATGCGTTCGCTGAGCACGCCGGGTGCGGCAGGGGCGGGGGCGCTGCGCACGCCGAGTCGGTCCTGCAGGGACATCGGGATCAGCCCTTCTTCCGGGTGAACATGCCGCGCTTGGCGGGTGCGGGCGCGCCGAGGAACCGTTTGACCGCCAATTCCCGGATGGCGCTGCTGACCGGGTGCTGCGGCTGGCCGGCGGCCAGGGGCACGCCGCGGTTGGCCGACACCGGCACGTCCCGGCTGCTCGGGATGAACCCGCTGATGGGCACCCGGATCACCTTCTCGACCTCGGTCATCGTGATGCCGACCTTGGAGTCGGCCCGGTTCAGCACCACGATCCGGGCCTCGCGCCGGTAGTCGAGCAGGTCGAACATGTCGAGGGTGACCCGCAGGTTCTTCAGCGACGGCAGCTCCGGCGTGCCGACCAGCACGTAGTGGTGGGTGGCGTCCAGCGCCGCCAGCATCTGCTCGGTGAAGGCGCTCGCGGTGTCGATGACCACGAAGTCGTACATGGACCGGGCCAGGTGCACCACTTCGGTGACGAGGTCGCGGGTGATCTCCTCGGCGATGGCCGGCTGGACCGGGGCCAGCAGCACGTCCACCGCCGCGCCGCCGGACTCGTACCGGGTCAGCATCGTGCGCAGCCCCGTCTCGTCGATCCGGTCCGCGACCGGGATGGCGTCGGCGATGGTCCGCTGCGGCGACAGCTGCATCATGATGGCCACGTCGCCGAAGGCCAGGTCAAGGTCGAGCAGGCAGACCCGGCGATGGCCCGTCGCCTTCGTGCCCTGGGCCAGCGTGACGGCCAGGTTGGTGGCGATCGTGCTCTTGCCGCACCCGCCCTTGGCCGCGAACACCGTGATCACCTGGCCGTCGGCCGGCTCGTCCGGGACACCCGGCTGCGGCCGGGCGGGCGGACCGGGCACCGCGGCCCGCCCGCTGGCCCGGCCGGCCCCGGCGAGCTGCCGCGACAGGTCGCGGGAGCGGGCGCTCGCGGCCAGCACGGCCGCGTGATTCGCCGGATCTACCACTTCGCGAATCCCCGCTTTCAGAGCGTCGGCCAGCACGTCGACCCCGAGTTCCGGGCGGAGCAGAACCACCCCGAGTTCCGGGCGGCGCAGCCGGCACTGCCCGGCGAACGCCACCGCGTCGGCCAGCGGCACGCTCGGCCCGAACAGCACCAGGTGCTCGTCCCGGTCGGTGTTCACCTGCTCCACCAGCGCCGGCGCCGAATCCACCACCACGGCGTCGCCCAGCAGCGTGGCCAGGTGATGGGCGAAGCGCGCATCGAACTCGTAGATGATCGTCATCGGATCGTCCTCAGCGGCCCACGGTGCGGTTGTCGACCGCGACGCCGGGCTTGACGCGGGTCTCCGAGGTGTCGGTCAGCAGCGCGAGGTAGATCTGGGCGATACGCACCGAGTGCACCAGCTGCTCCGCCTGCTCCTGGGTGACCGCGACCGTGACCAGCAGGGTCACCTTGCCGTCCTCGGTCACCGCGACCTCTTCACGCTGGGCAGAGGTCACCCCGTCCTCGCCGTACGCGCCGACGGCCAGCACCTCGACCCGGGGCAGCAGCAGCTTGGTGCCCTTGTTGTTCTCCCCGGTGATCTTCTTGTACGCCTCGTCGACCAGCGTGTACGTGGCGAACACCGCGATCTGCGAGCCCGGCCGGACGAACCCGCCGACCTCCTCCTCGACCGCCATCTTGAGGCTGACCGCCATCATCTTCTCGGGCACCGCGACGCCGCCCGACAGCTTCGTCGCAGCCCCGAACATGCCCCTGAGCAGCAACTGGCGCGGCTGCACGTCATGCGTCAGCACCAGCTCGTCCAGCTCGCCGGGCAGCGCGGTGAGCGCGTCCGGCGGCAGCGCGCCGGCGGGCATCACGACCTCCTCGGTCAGCCCGCGCGCCTTCACCGAGGCGCCGCTGGTGCCGGCCGGGATGCGCTGCGCCGCCACGACGACGGTCACCGCCTTCTGCCCCGCGGCCACCGAGTCGCGGGCCTTGCTGACGTAGAGGAGCACCGCCGCGGTGCCGAGCACCGCCAGGACGATCGCGAGCACCACGCCGAGAATGCGCCGGGTCATGAAACTTCCTTAGGGGTACGGGGTCAGCCGATGGTCTTGACGACCGTCGCGCCGAGACTGGAGGAGGTGCCGAACGAGCCGGTCCACTCGACGACCGCGTTCGTGAAGTAGCCGTAGACGCAGTCGTCGTTGCCGCGGCACGGGCTGCCGCCGCTGAGCCAGGACTCGCGGTCGCGTGGGCTCATGCCGGACAGCCGGTAGCCGGTGACCACGAAGGCGGCGAACCCGCGAAGGGTGTAGACGCCGTTGTTGCCGTTGTTCGTGACGTACTCGAAGATCGGGATGCCGACCGGGCGGCGCTCGTCGATCAGCGCGGTGAGGTCGTCCTTGCAGTCGTTGGGCGTGCCGTTGCCCGGGTCCGACCCGTACGTGCCGCCGGTGATCGTGGTCAGGCAGGACGAGTTGTGGTCCGTCCAGCCGAACCCGCCGGGCAGGTTGGATCCGGACGGGCCTGAGTTGCACGGGTTGGCGTCCGGATGTCCGTGCACGTGCAGCACCCGCTCGTCGCCGGCCGTGGGCACCCCGGTGACGAAGTCGCCCGCGCCGACCGCGTCCTGGTACTCGCACAGCGAGAAGGTCAGCGCGAAACCGCCCGCGGGCGGGCCCCAGCCCACCCGGGCGCACGCCTCGACGGTGGTGCCGTTGTATCCGCCGGCCAGCGACTGGGCGAACACCGGCGGCAGGATGAGGCTGCCGCCCGGCACCTCGGTGCGGGTGCGCACCTCCACCCAGGAGACGTCCGTCGGGCGCTGGCCGAGGCAGTCGGTGAGGTTGCCCTGCCCGGCGCCGGTGCAGGTGGGCAGGCGGGGGTCCGAGCCGCAGACATAGCGGTAGCCGCTCACCCCGTCGGCGGCGTTGCTGTTCGTGTACGTCGACGTGGTGCCGGCCGCGGCCCGGCATTCGGCGTCACGGGCCGGGTCGTTGCGGCGGGCGCAGTCGAGGGCGACCGCCATGGCCCCGGCGTCCGCGCCGGACTGCAGGTCCTCGCGCTCGACATAGAGGCGTCCGACGTCCACGACCAGCGCGGTCATGCCGAGCAGCACGCCGCCGGCCAGCAGGATGGTGACGATGGTGGTGGCCGCGCCCCGGTCGCGCCGGCTCAGGAGCGACATGGCATGACTCCCGTCGCGTCCAGCCGCACCGTTCCGTAGCCGGAACCGCCGAAGAGCGCGGCCAGGCCCGAGATCGGGGTGACGAAGGTGAACGTGTGCTCCACCCGGACGCGGGCGTCGGCGGTGGAGCCGGCGCTGCCGCACGGGTTCGTGACGGTCACCGCGACCGGGGTGGACCCGAGCACCGCGCTGACCCGGGGGGCCGCGGCGGAGTTGGCGTTCGTGATGGTGACCGCCCGTGCGCCTTCCCTGGCCGCCTCGGTCACCCTGATCTGGGTGTTCAGCATCCGCCCGAAGTCGATGATGCCGAACACGAGCAGCAGCAGGAGGGGCAGCATGAGAGCCATCTCCACCGCCGCCGCGCCCCGGTCGCGCCTTGTCATGGCTGCCTCGCACCTCTTCACGGAACGTGGGGGCAGGGCCCGCGTCGCGCCGGCCCTGCCACTGCGCGGACCTAGATGGCGTTGACGACGGTCGTGAAGGCGGCCCGGATGTCGGTGCCGAGAGTCGTGACGATGCCGACGATGATGGCCGCGATCAGGGCCACGATCAGTCCGTACTCGACGGCGGTGGCGCCACGGTCACGGTTCGCCCAGGCGGCCTGGGTCTTGGTGATGAGCTTGAGCATGTGCGAGTGCACCCCCAGCAACGGCCGATCCGCGCCAGGCGGCCGGTCCACGACAACTGCCGACCGAGCGGCCGACTCCTGGGAGCCTGCCCAGTGAGCTACAGCCCGTCACTCCTATGTCATGTCAGCGTCACGTCGCGATCGAGGTGCCCCCCGATGGCGATCAGTCGAACACCCAACGTGATCGTGAAATCGGCATCCGCCGGACAGCGACAACCCCCGCACGACAGACGTCGCATGATCGGCCTATGTCATAGGTCTTCTAAAAGTCGCTAAACGGACGGGCTGCAGCACCGTCGGGCCGGGACGCCGGCCGCATGCGCCCGTGCCCGGCGGGCACAGTCGGCTTGCCGACAATCGTCGGCCGGATCGCCCGTTCGGGTGAGACTTCGTCCTGCTCAGGACACCTGTGCCAGTTCGCCGGCCGCGACCAGGGCCAGCAGGACGCCACCCAGCAGCGCGGGGCCCATGGGCAGCGAACCGCGCCAGGTCACCCGCCGCAGAGCCAGCAGCACGACGGCGACGGCCCCGTTCAGCAGCAGAGCCAGCAGGCCGCCGAACAGCACCGCGCCCCAGCCGAGCCAGCCGAGCAGCAGTCCCGACACCCCCGCGACCTTCGCGTCGCCGAGTCCGATCTGGCCGCCGGTGAGCAGCGCCAGCAGTCCGAACGCGCCCAGCAGCGCCGCACCACCGGCCAGCGCACGGCCGTACGCCGACCAGCCGCCGCCGGTCGCGGCCGCCAACGCCAGCAGCACCGCGACGGCCACCGCCAGCCGCCACACGATGGGATCGGGCAGCCGCTGCACCGCCAGGTCGATCGCCGCCAGCAGCACCCCCGCGACGCTCAGCAGCAGCCCGGCGGCCAGCGCCCAGCCGTGGCCCGCGAGGCTCGCCCCGGTCGCCCCGGCGGCCAGCGCCCCCACCGGCACGGTCCACCAGGGACTCGGCCCCTGCCGTACCCCGCAGGAGGCGCAGCGCGCCGCGAACCGCCACCACCCGGCCGGCCCGGTGGCGAACGCCTGCCCGCATCCCGCGCAGCCGGGCAGCGCGGGTTCGCCCCAGGACACCGACAACCGGTAGGCCACCCGTGGCGTCACCGCGCCGAAGAATGCACCCGCGGCCAATGACAACATCGTGACGGAGGAATCGAGGGGCATGTCGCGCACGGTACCTTGGCACGACCCCGATCTCGTCCCAGCGGAGCCATGCTTTGCACACCCCTGACCGATTCCCGCCCGAGCCTTTGGCGCAGCCGACCGAGCTGCTGCCGATCGTGCAGGCCCCACCCCGGCCACGCATGGGCGGCCGGGGCCCCGCCGTCATCGGCATCGCGCTGCTGGCAGCGTCCCTGGTGATCTTCGTAGGCGTGCTCGTCGCCCTCAAAATCGTGCCGAACCCGTTCGGCTCCGACGCCCCGCCGATCCCCGTCGCCACCCCGACCCCCTCCGGCCCACCGCGCACCGCGCGGTTCGCCCAGCCGGGTGACTGCGTGGCCAACCAGGGCACCGAGAAGGAACCTGAACTCGTGCTGACCGAATGCGCGCCGGGCGCGCTGGAGGTGCTGGCGCGATTCGACGCGACCAGCGACACCGGCGAGTGCGCCGGCGTGAAGGACTACCGCTACCACTACTTTTTCGACAGCGAACTGGAGGGTTTGGATTTCGTCCTGTGCATGGGCGAACGTCCTTGATAATGGCGGTATGAGACCAGTACGAGGGGTCGCTCGGGCCCTGCTCGGCGGGCTGTTCATCGCGGCCGGCGCGCAGGCGCTGCTGAAACCCGGCCGGTACGCCGTCAAGGCGGAACCCCTCGCGGAGCAGGTCGTGCCGCTGCTGGAAGCCGTCGACCCGCGGCTGCCCACGGAGACCAAGACGCTGGTCCGGATGAACGCCGGCGTCCAGGTGGTCGCCGGTGCGATGCTGGCCACCGGCACCGCGCCCCGGCCCGCCGCGGCCCTGCTCGCGGGCACCCTCATCCCCGCCACGGTGGTCGGCCATCCGTTCTGGCGCATCGAGAACCCTGAGCAGCGCAACAACGAGATGGTGCATTTCGCCAAGAATCTCGGACTGCTGGCGGGGCTGCTACTGGCCGCCGTGGACACCGCCGGCTCGCCCAGCCTGGGCTGGCGAGGCCGGAAAGCCGTGCACGACGCCCAGAAGTCGGCGAAGAAGTCGCTGCGCAAGGCACAGGAGAAGGCGTCGACACAGTTACATCTCGGCTGATCCCGGGTAGGGGCAGGGTGAGCCCGCCAGACATCGGCGTTTCTTCGCCCCGGTCCGTGCCGTTGCGACATACAGAGCGTGCGTTTTCGCAGCCAGAGGTACCAGTGTGACGCCAATCACCTTAACTTCGCAGGCTGCGTTAACCAGCTAGAAATGTCGCAAAGTCGTGTGGGATCGGACACGGTCGGGTAACACGGGAGGTACTGGAGTGGTGCGCCGTTCTAGGCTGCTCAGCAGACACGAACGGGCTACCGAGACCCGACCCCTAAAAGGAGGTGGCGACGCCATGCCGGCACGCGGCGTGCGCAGTCTGCCCCGCCTCACCAGGACCCCCCGAATCATCCGTGACTGGAGATCCCCCCAGTGGGATCGTCGCACGCTCGTCCGGGTCGGCATCGTCGCCGCCATCTGCTACGCCGCCTGGGTGACGGAGCAGAACTTCGGACGGTGGTACGACTTCTTCGACATGAAGATCTATCACGGCGCGGTGGTGTGGTGGAGCGGCGGCGGAGAGCTGTACGAGTTCATCGCACCTGACACGACGCTCGGGTTCACCTACCCGCCGTTCGCGGCACTGCTGATGCTGCCCATGGCGGCGCTGACACCTGCCGCCGCGGGACTGTTCAACCTGTTCTTCGGCCTGGTCGCGCTGGGTGTCGTGCTCGCCGCGCTCCTGGTCCCCGTCGCCGACCGGTGCGGCTGGCCGCGCTGGCTGACCGTCGCCGTCGCGCTGCCGCTGTTCGCCGCGATCGAGCCGGTGCGGGAGACGCTCGGCTTCGGCCAGGTGAACCTGCTGCTGTTCGCGGTGATCATGGCGGACCTGGTGGCGCTGCGCAAGGGCTGGCGCTGGGCCGGCGTCGGCATCGGCATCGCCATGGCGATCAAGCTGACGCCCGCGCTGTTCATCGTGTACTTCCTCGTCAGCAAGCAGTGGCGGGCCGCGCTGACGGCGACGCTGTCGGGCCTGGCCGCCACCGCCGCCGCATGGGTGATCGTCCCGCACGAGTCCGCCCTGTACTGGGGACACGTGATCTTCCAGACGGAGCGGGTCGGCGTCGCCGACATGACCCCCAACCAGTCGCTGGCCGGCCTGCTGTCGCGGCTGTACGACACCGCGACCGCGCCCAGCGTGCTCTGGATCGCGTTCGCGCTGGTGCTGCTCGCCGTGGGGCTGACCCGCGCCGCCGCGGCGCACGCCGAGGGCGACGAGCTGATCGCGTTCACCCTGGTCGGCCTGACCGCGAACGTGGTCAGCCCGATCTCCTGGACGCACCACCTGGTCTGGGTCGTGCCGGCCGTCGTCGCACTCGCCGACCAGGCGCTGCGCCGCCGAGCGGCCAGCCGCGGGCTGGCGGCCCGGGGACGGTCCACGCCGGGGCTGCGCGAGCCGATCTGGTTCCCGGCGCTGGTCGGCGCACGGCACGCGGGCGCGGCGATCGCGCTCTACCTGCTGTTCCTGATCTCGCCGATCTGGCCGTACGAGCACCAGCTCCCAGCGGTGTCGCACTACGCCGACGGCCTGTTCGGCATGCTCGCCGAGAACTCGCTCGCCATCGCGCTGATCGCACTGGTCGCGGCACTGCCGTCCCGCCCCGGCGCCGAACCGGCGTTCGGCGGCACCACCGGCCCGCGCCTGCCCGCCACCCGCCCCGCCACCGTCGTCCCGACCCGCAAGGAGCCCGCCACCGCGGGCGCGCCGGCCGAGCGCTGACGCAGTTTCAGGGAAACTGCTGCTTCCAGCTTCACGGAAGCAGCAGTTTCCCTGTTTTTGCAGACCCCGGCGTCAGGGGCAGTTGACCCACTCGTCGGTGCCGTCGGTGAAGGTCTGGTGCTTCCAGATGGGCAGGCGTTGCTTGACCAGGTCCACCAGGCGGGCGCAGGCGGTGAAGGCCGCCGCGCGGTGCGCCGTGGAGACCGCGCAGGCGAGGGCGACGTCACCGATCTTCAGCGGGCCGTACCGGTGGGACACCGCCACGGCGTAGACGTCGGGGTCGTCGGCGAGCTCCTGGGCCACCTCGCGGAGCACGTCGGCGGCGCTCGGGTGCGACTCGTAGGTCAGCGTCGCCACGGACCGGCCGTGGTCGTGGTCGCGGACCACACCCGCGAAGCTGACCACCGCCCCCGCCCGGGGGTCGGCCACGGCCGCCTCGTGCGCCGCCACGTCCAGCGGCTCGGTGGTCAGCTCGGCCAGCACGACCCGGTTCACGGGACCTCCACCAGTTCGACGGTGTCGCCGGCGCGGCCGGTGGCGCCGGGCGGGATCACGGCGAACCCCTGCGCGCCGGCCAGGCCCCGCAGCATCGCCGAGCCCACGTGGGACACCGGCCGGGCGAGGCCGTCGACCGGGTCGATCCGTACCAGCGCCAGATGGGTGTAGTCACCGCGGCCCGGCACCGGCTCGCCGAGGGTGACCTGCGGCAACGCCGGCTCGGGCCGACCGGCCAGCCCGGCCAGCAGCGGGACCACCAGGGACACCAGCGCCACCACGGCCGACTGCGGGTTGCCGGGCAGCCCGGCGACGAAACGGGTGCGCCCGCCGTGCGGCACCGCGGCGATCAGCATCGGGAAGCCGGGGCGCACCGCCACCGTGTTCACCACGTACGACGCGCCCAGCTCGGCCAGCGCCGGATGCAGGTGGTCGACTGGGCCGTGCATGGTGCCGCCGGTGGTGCAGACCAGGTCGACGCCGCTCTCCAGGGCCGCCCGCAGCGCGTTGACGTGCGCGTCGAGGGTGTCCTTGATCGGTGCGGGCGGCGGCTCGCAGGCCACGCCCAGCCGGCGCAGATAGGCCGGCACGGCCGGGCCCAGCGCGTCGCGGATGCGCCCGTCGGCCGGCGGTCCCGAGGTGAGCAGCTCGTCGCCGAAGACCAGCATGGCGGCCCGCGGGGCGGGACGCACCGGCAGCGTGTCGTGCCCGCAGGAGGCGGCCAGACCGATCACCGCCGGGGTGACCGGCGTGCCCGCAGGCAGCAGCGGCTCGCCGGCGCGGGCCTCCTCGCCCGGCATCCGCCATTCCCGCTCGGCCTTCGGGGTGCCGTCGACCAGGTCGCCGCTGCGCGTCGAGTGCTCGACCCGCAGGATGGCCTCGGTCCCCTCCGGCACCATGGCCCCGGTGGCGATCTCGACCGCGACCCCGTCACCGGACAGCGGCGCCGGCACGTTGCCCGCCAGCACCCGGCCGGTGACCCGCCACGGGCCCCGCCCGCGCAGCGCCCAGCCGTCGACGCTCGACGTGGGGAACGCCGGCAGGTCGCTGCGTGGCGCCAGGGCGGTGGCCAGGGTCAGCCCGTCGGCCTCGGCCAGGGGCACGGTGACCGGGGCGAGCTGCGCCCGCCAGCCTGCGGCGTGCACACCGCGGCGGGCCGAGACCCAGTCCTCAGGCGCGGTCATGCTTCCTCCTCGCTCCGCGCGTCGTCAGCACGACCGGAAGCACACGATTCGCTCCACCGCGCTCGCTCATGGTTCGACCCTAGACCTGGGTACCGGTGCCGGTTGAGGCCGGATGGTCCGCGCCGCGGAGCTGTTCCACAGCGTGCGGGAGCACCTGCGCCAGCACGGCGAGCCCGTCGCGGACCCCGCCGGTGGAGCCGGGCAGGTTGACCACCAGGGTCCGGCCGGACACCCCGGCGACGCCGCGGGAGAGCGCCGCGAGCGGGGTCGCTCCGCCGCCACGTACCGCGTCGGCGATGCCGGGGACCTCGTAGTCGACGAGTTCACGGGTGATGTCGGGGGTGCGGTCCGTCGGGCTGATGCCGGTGCCGCCCGTGGTCACGATCGCGTCGGGGCGCTGCGCCAGGGCCGCCCGCAGCGCCTGGCGCACCGGCTCGCCGTCGGGCACGACCACCACGTCGGCCACCTCGCAGCCGAACGCGCGCAGGCCGTCCGCGAGCAGCGGGCCGCCCCGGTCCTCGTACACCCCGGTCGCCGCCCTGGTCGAGGCGACGATGACCCGTACCTTCGGCGCACCGAGGTTTGGCCCGGGGTCCGGCCGGGAAACCGCCGGCATGGCTCCGCGCTCCCAGAGGCCGGTCTTGCCGCCCTCCTTGCGCAGCACCCGCACGCCGTCGATCGCCGCCGCGGGATCGACCGCCTTGATCATGTCGATGAGCGCGAGACCGGCCGCCGCGACGCTGGTCAGAGCCTCCATCTCGACACCGGTACGGTCAGCGGTGCGGACGGTCGCCTGGATGTCCACACCGTCGTCAGTGACGGTGAGGTCCACGGTGACGCCGTGGATGGCAATGGGATGGCACAGCGGAATGAGATCAGGGGTGCGCTTGGCGGCCATGATGCCGGCGAGCCGGGCCACGCCGAGCGCGTCGCCCTTCGGCACGCCCCGCCCGCGCAGCAGATCGAGCACGTCACGCGTGGTGACGACGCGACCCGCCGCGACGGCGACACGCAGCGTGATCTCTTTGCCCGCGACGTCGACCATCCGGGCCTCCCCGCGGGAGTCCACATGAGTCAGCTGAGGTGAGGAGGGAGCTGTTCCTTCTGTCACGACATGAGCCTAGTTGCTTCCTGAGCGAACACTGGAAGCGAACACCATGCGTAGGCGACTCACCACAAATCGTGATAAATCGCCATAGATATTTGAAATGTGAATGCACTGCCAGAAATAGGCCGTGCAGAAACTACGCTCTGCATCAGAACTTGGCAAGCGCGGGGCAGTTTCTGAAGGAGGCACACATGCGCACGACCGACTGGTCCTGAAAATCGCTTAGGCTGTCGGCACTCACGACCATCTGTCTCCAGACGGAAGAGGTCCGATGTGACCGACCAGAGCACGACCCCGCAGCAGACCGACCGGCAGCTTCGACTGCTCGTCGGTCTAGTTGCGTCTACCGCCGGGCTCGTGCTCGCGTCCACCGTCGTCGCCGCAGCCCTCGCCCCCGTCACCGTCGATCTGATCCTGCGGACTCTCGCGCTGACGGTCCTGGTCGCCATCGCCTCGCTGACCCAGGTGTTCATCCGCATCCGGTCCACCCATCAGGCCGTGCACTGGGCCGACGCCGCCGTGCTGGTGGCGGCGGTGCTGTTGCCCGCACCCTGGGCCGTGCTGTGCGCCGCGGCCGGCACCGTCGCCGCCAAGGCCGTCAACCGCATGGCACCGATGAAGTTCGTGTTCGCCGTGGCCAAGCAGACCATCACCTGCGGTCTCGCCGTGCTGATCCTCGGACTCGGCGACGGGTCCGGCACCGATCCGCTGGCCGATCTCGGCCTGCTGGCCGTCGCCTTCGGCACGGCCTTCCTCGCTGACGAGCTCCTGGTCACCCCCGTGATCGCGCTGGCCACCCAGACCAGCGCCCGGGACCGGTTCCTCGCCCACTTCGACCTGCGAGTCGTCGCCGCGGTCGTGCGTTTCGCGGTCGCCGTCCTGGCCTTGGCGGTGCTGGCCGAGGAGGCGGAGTTGCTGATCGCCATCCCGGCGATCGTGCTGAGCCTGCACCTGACCTACCGCGGCAAGTTGCGTGCCCGCGCCGAGCGCCTGGCCTGGCAGCAGCTCGCCGAGGCCACCGACGCCATGAACGTGGTGCAGATGGAGACCGTGCTGCACACCGCGGTCCACAACGGGGCCCGGCTGTTCTCCGCCGACCGGGTCGAGGTCGAGGTGTCCCTCGAAGGCGCGCAGCAGCTGGTCCGGGGCACGCACAGCCAGATAACGTTCCACGACGCGCCTGACCAGGCCGCCGTGAATCCGCAGACCACCGCGATCGTTCCGCTGGTCGGGGACAACGACGGCGAGCGGGTCGGCGAACTGCGGCTCTGCTTCCGGTCGCCGGTCGCGCTGTCCGAACGCGAGCAGTTCACGTTGCGGGCGTTCGCGGGCGCGCTGTGCACCGCGATCCGCAACGCCACCTCGTACGCCCAGCTGGAGGACCTGGCCGGACGGCACCAGCACGAGGCCACCCACGACCTGCTCACCGGCCTGGCCAACCGGCGGCGGCTGCAGCTGGACACCGAGGACGCCCTCGACCGCAAGCGCGGCGGGCGCGGTGTCACCGCGCTGCTGGTGCTCGACCTCAACCACTTCAAGGACGTCAACGACGCCCTCGGCCACGGCGCGGGCGACCAGGTGCTGATCGCGGTCGCGCAGCGGCTGTCGGCGGCCGCGGGCGACGAGGCGCTGGTGACCCGGCTCGGCGGGGACGAGTTCGCGGTGCTGCTGCGCAACCTGCCCGCCCCCGCACTCGCCCTCTACCAGGCCGAGCATCTGCTCTCCACGCTGCATGAGCCGGTCGACGTCGACGGCATGCCGCTGGTCGTGTCGGCCAGCGCCGGGGTGGCCACCGGGCCGTGCGAGGGCGGCTTCGTGGAGCTGCTGCGCCGGGCCGACATCGCGATGTACCAGGCCAAGCGCACCGGACGCTCGGTGGCCGCGTACGCCCCCGACAACGACACCGCCGACCGGGCCCGGCTCGTCGTCGGCGGCATGCTGCCGCGGGCGGTGGCCGAGAAGGAGTTCATCCTCCAGTTCCAGCCCATCGTCGACCTGGCCAGCGGCGAGCCGATCAGCGCCGAGGCGCTGGCCCGCTGGCAGCACCCGGACAAGGGCATGGTCGACCCGCGCAGCTTCCTCGGCTCCATCGAGCGGTCCGGCCTGCTCACCGCGTTCACCGACGCCGTGCTCGACCAGGCGCTGGCCGGGGCGGCACGCTGGCGCGAGCTGGGCTGCCGGTGGCCGGTCGCGGTGAACATCTCCCCGCGCAGCCTGCTCGACCGCCGGCTGCCCGCGCTGGTGACCCGCCGGCTGGACGACCACGGCCTGCCCGGCGACGCGCTGGTGCTGGAGCTGACCGAGTCGCACACCGTCAGCCAGCTGGACATCGTGGACAAGGTGCTCGCCGAGCTGGCCGAGCTGGGTTGCATGATCGCGCTGGACGACTTCGGCACCGGATACTCCTCGCTGTCGGTGCTGTCCCGGGTGCCCGCGAAGGAACTGAAGATCGACCGCTCGTTCGTGACGCAGATGGAGAACACCCCCAGCGCCGCGGCCGTGGTCCGCTCCCACCTGGAACTGGGCCGCCACCTCGACCTGCTGGTGGTCGCCGAGGGCGTGGAGCGCGACAGCCAGCGGCACATGCTCTGGGACCTGGGCTGCACCGCCGGCCAGGGTCACCTGTTCGCCAAGCCGATGCCGATCGAAGAGGTCCTCGCGCTGATCACCGCGGACGACGGCCCCGTCCGGCTGGCCCCGCCGCTGCACGACCCGGCCGCCGTGGTGCGCATGCCCGCCAAGCGCAGCCCAGGCCGCGCCCCCCGCGCTTCGGGCACCACCGGCAGCAACGGCGGCTGACAGGTGTCAGACTCCTCCGCATGAACGAGCGGATGACCGGCCCGGTGCCCCCTGTCCGAGCCGCGTATCCCGGGATCCCGGCGTGAGCAGCGAGGCCGGGGACCGCGGTGTCCGCAGCGCGCCGGGCCGGATCTGGCGATCGGTCGACCTCGCCGCTGGTGGGCTCGCCGCCGACCTGGGCCTGTATGCCCTGTCCGCACTGTTCGCCTGGTCCACCGCGGCCGGGTCCACGCTCACCTCGCACCGCGCCTGGGGCGCGGTCGCCGGCTGGGGCTACGCCGCCGCGACCCTCGCCGTCCTAGTCCAGCTCCTCCTGCGCCGCCGCGCTCGTGTTCACTCGACTCGCCAGGCAGGTGGGGCAAAGCGCGCCCAAGATACGCACGAGTGCCAGGCAACTCCGGCGATCTTGACCGGCGCGGGCCGGGGTGGGACCGCGTGGGGGAGCGGGGAGGTCGCGCGGGCTTGGGTGACGGTCGGGGCGTGGGTGGCGGTGACGCTGGTGCCGCTCGTCGCGCAGGCCGTGGCGCGGGCGGGCGGGATGAGCGGGCGGGCGCAGGAGGAGGTGCTTGTCGTCGAGGAGTCGGCGCGGCGCCTGCTCGACACCGGTACGCCCTACCTCGGCCGCGACGGCATCGCCGTGCTGCCCGAACCGCTGCTCGGATACACGCCCTACCAGCCGGGCATGGCTGTGTTCGGGTTGCCCCGCGCGGTCTTCGGCGACAGCTGGTGGACCGACGCGCGGATCTGGTTCGCGCTGGTCACCGCGCTCGTCGTGGCACTGGCGGCACGGCTGCTGCGCGACGGCAGCACCACCCGCGACGCGCTGCTCGTGCGCGCCGTACAGGCCGCGACCGTGCTGCCGCTGTGCGCGCTGACCCTGGCCACCGGCGGCGACGACCTGCCGGTGCTCGCGCTGTGCCTGCTGGCGTTCGCGCTCGCCGCCCGGGACCGGTTCGGCTGGGCGGGCGTCGCGATCGGCGCGGCGGCGGCCATGAAACTGCTCGCCTGGCCCGTCGCGCTGGTGCTCGGCGCGTACGCCCTCGTCCGCGGATCGGGCGGCCGCTACGCCCTGGGCGCGGCCGGCCTGCCCCTGCTCACGCTGGCCCCGGCGCTGCTGGTGGATCCGGCCGCCTTCGTGGAGAACGTGATCCGCTTCCCGACCGGCCACGGCCTGGTCACCAGCCCTGCCGCATCACCGCTGCTCGGCTACCTGATCGCCCAGCACGTCCCCGGTGGACGGCTCGTCGCGCTGGCCCTGCTCGCGCTCGCCGGCCTGGCCGCCGGCGTGTGGCTGCTGCGCCGCCCGCCCCGCGACGCCGGCGCGGCGGCCCTCATCACCGCCACCGGCCTGCTCGCGGCCATCGTCCTGATGCCCGCCACCCGCTTCGGCTACCTCCTCTACCCCGCCGCCCTCGCCCTCTGGTCCCTCCCCCTCCGCCCTGTTGATCATGAACTTATGGCACGGTTCGCCGGCGCGTCACGGGCACAACCTCATGATCACCCAGATGCGGGTTGACCCCGCCGGGCGGCGTCAGGCGGTCAGGGCATAGCCGGCGGTGGCGGCGGCGAGACCGGCCGCCACGCTGACGGCGACGTTGGCGAAGGCCTGGCCGAAGCTGCCCGTCTCGACGAGCTTGACCGTCTCGTACCCGAACGTGGAATAGGTCGTCAGCGCGCCGCACAGCCCCGTGCCCAGCAGCGCCGTCACGCTGCCCGGCACGGCCCCGGCCAGCGCCGCACCGGTCAGCAGGCCGAGAATCAGCGAACCCACCACGTTCACGGTCAGCGTGCCCCACGGAAAGACCGCGTCGTGGCGCGCCTGCACCGCCCGGTCCACCAGGTAGCGCAACGGCGCCCCCACGGCCGCCCCGAGCGCCACCAGCAGCACGGTCACCGTCTACCCTCGCTCCGCTTCTCGTCCCGGCGCACCAGAACCCACCCGGTTCGCTCGCGAGACTCGCTCACCGTTTCTCCTCGCTCCGCTCGTCGTCCCGGCGCAGCAGACCCCACCTGGTTCACTCGCAAGACTCGTTCACCGCACCACCTCGACCGGGTCCAGCATGACCAGACCTTCGAGGCTCAGTTCGGCCAGCTGCGGCAGGAAGCCGCGGATGCGCTCCTCCGCGTCGACGATGACGACCATCATGGGCAGTTCCTCGGCCAGCGACAGCAACCGGTCGGTGTGGATACGCGAGTGCGTGCCGAAGCCCTCGACACCCCGCAGCACCGACGCGCCCGCCAGCCCGGCCGCGTGCGCTCGGTGCACGATCTCGGTGTACATCGGGCGGTGCCGCCACCGGTCGCCCTCGCCGACCAGGATCGTCAGGCGCAGACCGTTCACCGTCGTACCAGCCATCGGGTCACCACCATCCCGCCGTACACCGCCGGCAACGCGACCAGCAGCGTGCTCACCAGATACACCGCCGCGACCGCGACCGCTCCGGCGTCCGCCAACCGCACGATGTCGACGGTATAGGTGGAAAAGGTGGTGTACCCGCCCAGCACGCCGGTGCCGAGGAACGGTCGCAACAGCCGGCGCCCCGGCCAGACGTCCGTGACCAGTGCCATGAGCACCCCGATGAGCAGGCAGCCGGTGACGTTGACTCCGAAGATCCCCCACGGGAACCCGGTGGGGGAGGGCGGCAGGACCTGGCTCACCGCGTAGCGGGCCAGCGCGCCGAGCACACCACCCGCGGAGATGACCGCGAGCACGTCCCACTGCCTGCGCATGCCGCCTGGCCTGCGGTCAGATCGCCATGTCCACGAAGCGCGAGAAGTGCAGCTGCGCGGCGACGGTGATGGTGTCGGTGGGGCCGTTACGGTGCTTGGCCACGATGAAGTCGGCCTCGCCCGCGCGCGGCGACTCCTTGTCGTAGTAGTCGTCGCGGTGCAACAGGATCACGACGTCGGCGTCCTGCTCGATGGAGCCGGACTCACGCAGGTCGGACAGCTGCGGCCGCTTGTCGGTGCGCTGCTCGGGGCCACGGTTCAGCTGGCTTACCGCGATCACCGGGCACTCGACCTCCTTGGCCAGCAGCTTCAGGCCACGCGACAGCTCGGAGACCTCCTGCTGGCGGCTCTCGGTCTTCTTCGGCGAGCTCATCAGCTGGAGGTAGTCGACGACGATCAGCTTCAGGTTGTGCCGCTGCTTGAGGCGGCGCGCCTTGGCCCGGATCTCCATGAGGTTCATGTTGGGCGTGTCGTCGACGAAGATCGGCGCCTCGGAGATCTCGCCCATGCAGCGGGCGAGCTTGGTCCAGTCGTCGTCGGACAGCTGCCCGGAGCGCAGCACGTGCAGCGGCACCCGCGCCTCCGCCGACAGCAGACGCATCACGATCTCGGTCTTCGACATTTCCAGCGAGAAGATGGCACTGGCCATGTCGGCACGAACCGCAGCGTGACGGGCAAAATCCATTGACGCAGTTGACTTGCCCAGACCGGGCCGCCCGGCAACGATGATGAGCTGGCCGGGCTGGAGGCCGCTCAGCAGCCGGTCCAGGTCGCTGAAGCCGGTCGGCACGCCGCGCATGCTGCCGTCGGCCGCGCCCACCGCCTCGATCTCGTCCAGCGTCGGCTGGATCATGTCGGCCAGGATCGCGAAGTCCTCGCTGACCCGGCGCTCGGTCACGTCGTAGATCGCCTGCTGGGCGAGGTCCACGACGTCGTCGACGTCACGGCCGGAGCCGGCCGCGGAGCCGTAGCCCAGTTGCACGATCTTCGTGCCGGCCTCGACCAGCCGGCGCAGCACCGCGCGCTCGCTGACGATGCGGGCGTAGTAGGACGCGTTGGCGGCGGTGGGCACCGTCGAGATGAGCGTGTGCAAATACGGCGCGCCGCCGATGCGGGCCAGGTCGCCAGCGCTCTCCAGCACCGCCGCGACGGTGATCGCGTCGGCGGGCTCACCGCGGCCGTAGAGGCCGAGCACGGCGTCGAAGATGGTGGAGTGGGCGGGGCGGTAGAAGTCGTTCGCCCGCAGGATCTCGACCACGTCGGCGATGGCGTCCTTGGACAGCATCATGCCGCCGAGCACGCACTGCTCCGCGGCGACGTCCTGCGGAGGGGTCTTCTCGAAGGGCACCTGTTCGGCCGCCGGGGCTGCCTGGACCGCGGTGAACTGCCCGCGTACGCCGTCCCCGACCGATGTCACGGCGCCTCCCCTCACAACCCGATTCGATTGACCCTAGGCGCGTGAATCACCCCGCACAAACACCCACGGGGACAAGACTGGGGGCAACCTGTGGACAACCCGCCCCAGCCTGTGGGGGACCCTGTGCACAGCCTGTGGACAACTTTCCCCCACAGGCTGTGGATAACGCGCTGACCTGCTATTTCGATTCACACAGGCTGTGCAAACAAGATTCTTTTCAAGATTTTTTATCTGGCGTGGCGCGGGTCATAAGATCGCCAGTTGCCTATTCTCGCCGGTTCGGGGGATTGCCTGAGATATCGGTCTCCGCCAGGCTCCGACCGTGGGATATCCGGATTGGTCGTCACAGAACGACGGCTGGGGAGCGCAGCCGCCTGCCGCGCCCAACGTGCGGGCGGGCGGCTGGCCGGGGCCGTCGGACCCCACCATCCCCCGGCAGCGCAACGCCGTCGACCGGTACGGCACCGCCGACGACTACGGCCAGGCCGCGGATTACGGCCAGCCCGCCGACGCCGGCTTCCACACGTACGTCACCGGCGAGAACTACGACGGCTACGACGACCGCTGGCCGGACAACCTCGCCAACGTCCACACGCCGGAGACGCGTCCGGGCTACGGCACCGGCTACGACGAGCCGTCCCGCACCGAACGCGACTACTGGACCGCCCTGCTGTGGGCCGCCGGCTTCTACGCCGTGCCGCTGGTGGTGCTGATCGTGCGCGCGCTGCTGCTCTCCGGCCGGTCCGACCCCGCCTGCGTGGCCGCCGGGCTCGGCGGTTGCGAGTCGGAGCGGTCGGCCGCGCTCGGCGACCTCATCGCCGGGTCCCCGCGCTGGGGCCTGGCGCTGCTCGGCGCGCTCGCCATGGCGGCGGTGCTGCGCTGGGCCAGCGACAGCTGGCGTCCGGCCACGATCGGCTTCTGCTCCGCCGTGGTGGCGGGCGGCGCGACGACCGTCCTGCTCAGCATCATCTGAGGCATTCTCGCCAGATCACGGCGAGCGCACGGTTTGGTCACGACCGGTTCCGCTTTCATCTCAGGTATGCCACGGAAGCGGTAAATGATCATCACTGCGCTTCCCATGAAGTCCGGTATCCGACCCGGCCGGAATCACCCGGCCCGGACCGGCTTCACGGGAGGTCCCGATGAGACTGAGAAGCTCCGCCGTAGTCGTCTGCGCCCTGCTCGCCTTGGCCGGCTGCGGTAGCGATGCGCCGAACAGCTCCCCACATCCACCCAGCCGGGGCGACGGCGCGCAGAACGAGACCGGACCGCAGCGCCCGTCGCGCGACGACCTGTCCACCTTCGCGCTCGACGTGGACACCGCCTCGTACGGCTACGCCGCCGGCCGCCTGCGCGACGGCCGGCGGCCCGACCCGGACACCGTGCGGCCCGAGGAGTTCGTGAACTCCTTCGACCAGCACTACCCGCAGCCGAAGGGCGACGGCTTCGCCGTGCACGTGGACGGCACCCGGCTGCCCGCCTCGCACGAGACCACCGGTGACACCCGGCTGCTGCGCATCGGCCTGCAGACCCGCGGTGAGGACAGCGAGCAGCGCAAGGACGCCGCGCTCACGTTCGTCATCGACGTGTCGGGCTCCATGGCCGACCCCGACCGTCTCGACCTGGTGCAGGACGCTCTGCACACGCTCGTCGACCAGCTGCGGCCCAGCGACGCGGTGGCGATCGTGACCTTCAACGACCGCGCCAAGGTGGTCCGCGAGATGACCCGGGTCGCCGAGAAGCAGCGGCTGCACGACGCCATCGACTCGCTGCGGGCAGGCGGCAGCACCAACCTCGGCGACGGCCTGGTCACCGGGTATGAGACCGCGCGGGACGGCTTCCGTGCGGGCTCCAGCAACCGGGTCATCCTGCTGTCGGACGGTCTGGCCAACACCGGCACCACCGACGCGGACCGGCTGCTGCGCCAGGTCCGCGAGGAGGCCGACAAGCAGATCGCGCTGCTCGGCGTCGGTGTCGGCAGCGACTACGGCGACGAGCTGATGGAGCGGCTGGCCGACCGTGGCGACGGGTTCGTGGTGTACGTCTCCGAGCGCCGCCAGGCCCGGGACGTCTTCGTGCGGCGGCTGCCCGCGACGCTGGCGCTGCGCGCCCTGGACGCGAAGGCGCAGGTCCAGTTCGACGCCGCGACCGTCGCGTCGTACGAGCTGGTCGGGTACGAGAACCGGCAGGTCGCCGACGAAGACTTCCGCAACGACCGGGTCGACGGCGGCGAGGTCGGCCCTGGCCACTCGGTGACCGCCCTGTACCTGGTGCGGCTCAAGCCGGGCGCGACGGGCCGGATCGCGGAGGTGCGCGTGCGATGGCTGGACCCGAGCACGAAGCAGCCCTCCGAGACGTATGAGTCGATCGCGGCCGGCGACCTGTCCGGGGAGTTCGCCTCGGCCGACTCCCGGCTGAAGGTCTGCTACGCGGCCGCGTTCTTCGCTGTGGCACTGCGCGGCGGTGACGGTGCCCGCGCCGTGAACCTGGGCGACCTCGCGAAGATCGCCGACGAAGCCGCCGGCCGCCTCGACGAGCGCCCGGTCGACGACCTCGTCGACCTCATCCACACCGCCCAGCGCCTGTCCTGACCCACCCCCGCCGCAACTCTTAAAGAGTCGCGGTCTCCAGCCCGGCTCGTGGCCGCAACTCTTTAAGAGTTGCGGCCCGGTTCGGGCTGGCCCGGTGGGGTGGGACGCAGCAGGCCCCCGGACCGTGGTCCGGGGGCCTGCTGTTTGTTGCGGGGTCTTACTTGGCGGCGACCACGTTCAGGTTGAACTTGGCGGTCACATCCGGGTGCAGCTTGATCTGCACCGTGTAGCCACCGGTCGACTTGATCGCCGACGGCAGCTCGATCTTGCGCTTGTCCAGCACCGGACCGCCGGCGGTCTTGACCGCCTCGGCGACCTCGGTCGCGGTCACGGAGCCGAACAGGCGACCGCCCTGGCCGGCACGCGCCGACAGGGTGACCTTCAGGCCCTCGAGCTGCGACTTGATCTCGTTGGCGTGGCCCAGGTCGCGAACCTCACGAGCCCCGCGGGCCCGCTTGATCGACTCGACCTGCTTCTCGGCGCCCTTGGTCCACAGGATCGCGAAACCCTGGGGGAGCAGGTAGTTGCGGCCGAAGCCGTCCTTGACCTCAACGATGTCGCCGGGAGTGCCGAGACCGGACACCTCGTGCGTCAGAATGATCTTCATCAGGTGCCCTCCTCTCAGCGACCGGTGGTGGTGTACGGCAGGAGCGCCATCTCACGGGCGTTCTTGACCGCACGAGCGATCTGCCGCTGCTGCTGCGTGGTCACGCCGGTCACCCGCCGAGCGCGGATCTTGCCGCGGTCGGAGATGAACTTGCGCAGCAGCGCGGTGTCCTTGTAGTCGATGTAGGTGATCCCCTCCTTGTCGAGCGGGTTCACCTTCTTCTTCGGTTTGCGCAGGGCCGCAGCCTTCGCCATGATCTCTACCTCAGTCTGTTTCCACTGACCGGGGACCGTGCACGGTCACCTGTCAGAACGGTGGCTCGTCGTCGAAATTGCCACCCGAACCGCCTGCGGGAGCAGCCGTCGCCCACGGGTCGTCGGAGAAGCCTCCGCCGCCGGAGCTGTTGCCGCCGCCGCCGGAGCCGGAGCCGTAGCCCCCACCGCCTCCGCCGCCGGAACGCGACATCTTCTGCACCTTCGCCGTGGCGTACCGCAGCGACGGGCCGATCTCGTCGACTTCCAGCTCGTAGACCGTGCGCTTCTCGCCTTCCTTCGTCTCGTACGACCGCTGGCGCAGCCGTCCGGAGACGATGACGCGGGAGCCCTTCTGCAGCGACTCGGCTACGTTCTCCGCCATCTGCCGCCACATGTTGCACGACAGGAAGAGCGGCTCGCCGTCCTTCCACTCGCCGGACGCGCGGTCCAGCGTGCGGGGGGTCGAAGCGAGACGGAACTTCGCCACAGCCGCACCCGACGGGGTGAAGCGCAGCTCAGGGTCGTCGACAAGATTGCCGATGACCGTGATGGTGGTTTCTCCAGCCATGACCTTCTCCTCGGTTCACATTTGTTCTGCCGCAAAGGTTCCCACAGGGATGCGACAGCACACGTGAAGTGGTCCGGGCGTCGCGGGTGTCGGGAAGGTCAGCGAACTTCCGGACGGATGACCTTGGTGCGCAGCACGGACTCGTTGAGTCGCAGCTGGCGGTCCAGCTCGGCAACGGCCGCAGGCGTGGCCTGCAGGTCGATGACGGCGTAGATGCCCTCGGCCTTCTTGTTGATCTCGAAGGAGAGCCGGCGACGGCCCCACACGTCGAGCTTCTCGACCGAACCACCCGAGGTCCGGATCACGTTGAGGTACGTGTCCAGGGACGGGGCAACAGTGCGCTCCTCGAGACTGGGGTCGAGGATCACCATTACTTCGTAGTGACGCAAGACGTACTCACCTCCTATGGGCTTGGCGAGGCCGTTGACCGGCCTCTTCGGCTACGGACTGTCCGTAGCAGGAGGTCTGCGTCGTTCCATGCGAATGCCGCGGGATCTGCCCGCGGCACACGGAACCCGACCATGTTACCTGGTCGCCCGCCTGCGCCCGCGGTCGCCGCCCCACCCGCGCGCGGCCGGCGTCGGGATGTCGACAGACGGCGAGACGCGGCCACCTGATCCAGGTGACCGCGTCTCGTGAGGAGGACCGCGGGGCGCTCTTTCCGAACTGCTGGGTGGGACCTGGGGAGGAACGACCACACCGACGATGTTGGAGAGAACACCCCGCGGAGTATCTGTAATACTACGCGAACTCTGCCCGAGTTGCTCGCTGAGCGATAATAGCGCGGATTGCTCCAGCTGACACACCAACGACACACACTGTCGCGATAATTGCAAGAAGTCCGATTGGACCCTTGTCGGGGGAGGTGGAGGACACCCGCGTCGAGTCGAGCGTCTTCCCGTCGCCGCCGACCACCGACACCGTCGCCGGGGACTGCTCCACGCCGTCGCCGTCGTCATCGCCGTCGCCGGGCATGGGGAACAGCGTCGCCGTGGGGTCGGCCACCTCGGGACCTTCGTCACTCGAGGTCGGCGGCGTGTCGTTGCGGCTGGTCGAGCGGCTGGAACTCGGCTGGCTCGCCGCCTTCGTCGGGCTGGGCTTCGCGGACGGCTTGCGGGTCGGGGTCGACCCGCTGTTGCTGCTGCTGCCCTGCCCGCTGGTCGAGCCGGAGCTGGACGGGGTCGACGTAGAGCGGCTGGTGACCTCGACCGTCAGCGGCTCGAAGGTCGGGTTCAGGTTCAGCAGGCACTCGGGCACCATGGCGACCTTGACCGGGCCGCGGTGGAACTGCACCTCGACCGTCTCGCCGTCGGCGACGTCCGCGCTGTCCTTGCCGTCGATCTGCAGGGTCGCCCCCTGGCCCAGGCCGTTGGTGAGGCGCACCTTCGACTCCGCGGCGACGGTGATCTTCGTGGTGGCCGGCTTGGAGCCGCACAGCAGCAGGCCCAGCCCACCGCCGCTGAAGCTGACGCCGGGCGCCGCCTCGGGCTCGGCGGCACCGGCCGGGCTGGCGCCGAGCAGCGGCAGGCCCGCGAGAAGGCCGGCCGCCGCGAAGGCCGCGGCTCGCCGACGGATGGCGTACGACATGACGCATCTCCCCCTGGGGCGTGCGCCCCGGATTCCGGTCGCCTCGCGGGGGGCGAGGAGGCACGCCTCGCTGTTCCCCGGCTGGGGGAGCACGGTGCGGCATTGAAATCAACGCAACAAACCGGCTCCGGTTGCGCATGCGACCGCAGCGCCCGCCGCGCGGAGCGGTAATACTGGTCGAATGCTTATCGGGGCTCACGTCGATTATGAAGATCCACTAGCCGAGGCGACCGCGCGCAACGCCGATGTCGTGCAGTTCTTCCTCGCCGATCCACAGGGCTGGAAAGCCCCGGAGACCCGGCCGGACGCCGAGGCGCTGCGGGCCAGTGCGATGGAGATCTTCGTGCACGCCCCTTATGTGCTCAATCTCGCATCGACGAACAACCGGATCCGCATCCCCAGCCGCAAACTGCTCGCCCAGCACGCCGCCGCGGCGGCCACGGTGGGCGCCAGGGGCCTCATCGTGCACGGCGGCCACGTCAACAAGGGCGAGGACGTCGCGGTCGGCATCGACAACTGGCGCAAGGCCCTGCAGCAGGCGCAGGACAAGGGCGGCCTGCCGACCCGGGTCCTGATCGAGAACACCGCCGGCGGCGACAACGCCTGCGCGCGGCGCTTCGACGAGCTGGCCCGGCTGTGGGACGCGGTCGGCGAGTTCGGCGTGGGCTTCTGCCTGGACACCTGCCACGCCCACGCGGGCGGCGAGAAGCTGCTCGACATCGTGGACCGGGTGAAGGCCATCACGGGGCGCATCGATCTCGTGCACGCGAACGGATCGCGAGATGGATTCGACTCCGGCCGCGATCGGCACGACAATCTGACAGTCATGAACGACGAACCCGGGATGATCGACCCCGAGCTGGTGGCCGCCGTGGTGCGCGCCGCCGGTGCGCCTGCCGTGGTGGAGACGCCAGGTGGGGTGGAGGGTCAGTCCGCCGACATCGCGTACCTGCGCGCACACCAGTAGAGGGGAACCTGTGAACGGGACCGACGCCGCGCCCGCCAAGGAGCCGACCGCCGTCAAGGAACCGGTTGCCCCTCGCCACGCCGCACCGGATCCGCAGCCGGTCGAGGAGGACGCCTTCGCCCGATTCGGCCCGGACACGGCGGAGGAGACGCCGACCCGGCTGCGCCGCGTGCTGCGGGGCACCCGCTTCGTGCTGCTGCACGAGTGGGCGCTGGCCGCGTACGCGTCGCTGGCGCTCGCCGTCGCGATGACGTGGCCCACGCTGCGTTACGCGGCGTACACGATCCCGCAGGACACGGGTGACCCCACCCTGCAGGCGTGGCAGATGGCGTGGTCCGGGCACGTGCTCAAGACCGACTGGTCCCAGCTGTGGCACTCGAACAGCTTCTACCCGGAGAAGTACAGCTTCGCCTTCTCCGACACCCTGCTCGGCTACGCCCCGGCCGGCCTGTTCGGCACCGGGCTGGAAGCCGCGCTCGTCCGCTACAACATCATGTACGTGCTGCTGCACGCGCTCGCCTTCTTCGGGGCATACGTGCTGCTCCGGCAGCTCGGCTCGGGCAAGACCGGGGCCGCCGTGGCGGGCGCGGCGTTCGCGTACGCGCCGTGGCGGCTGGCCCAGGCCGGGCACATGCACGTGATGTCGGTCGGCGGCATCGCCCTCGCGCTGGCCATGCTGGCCCGTGGCCACGGCTTCTCGCTGCGCCACGGCTACCGGCCGGAGCTGCGCAAGCCCGGCTGGGCACTGGCGGGCTGGCTGGTCGCCGCGTGGCAGATCAGCCTCGGCTTCGGCATCGGCCTGCCGTTCGCGTACGTGCTGGCGGGGATCGTGCTGGTCAGCGCGATCACGTACTTCGTGCGCAGCAAGTGGGTCTGGAGCGAGCCGAAGCCGTTCGGCTGGAAGCTGTTCTCGGCCGATGTGGTCGGCGGCCTGGTCTTCGCCGCGGTCGGCGGCCTCATGGCGCTGGCCTACTTCAAGGTCCTGGAGCTGCACCCGTACGCCGAGCGCTCGGACTGGGAGGTCGACTTCTACTCCCCGCCGATCCTGGGCTTCTTCACCAGCCCCGCCCAGTCCATGCCGTGGGGTGAGGCGCACTCCGGAGCGCGGGAGGTGCTGGGCGGCGCGGCGGGGGAGACCAGCCTGCTGCCCGGGTTCGTGCTGTACGGCCTCGCCTTCGCCGGCCTGGTCATGTCGGCCTGGACGCTGCGCAAGCGGATGCTGCTGTTCAGCGGCGTGGTGCTGTCGGTGATCCTGGCGATGGGCACGAAGTTCTTCGGCGGCCGTCCCGGCTACATGACCCTGTACGACATCCTCCCGGGCTGGAGCGGCATCCGCACCCCCGGCCGGCTGGTCATCTGGACGACGCTGCTGCTGGCGATCCTGGCCGCCGGAGCGGTGACCGCGTTCGTCGAGCAGGCCAAGACGGTGTCGGAGGACCGGGTGCCGGCCCGGCCGCACCCGCTGCTGCGGCTGGCCACGTTCCTGCCGCTGCTCCTGGTGATCGCCGAGGGCCTGAACGTGACCGAGCACCCGGTGGTGCCGCTGCAGCCGCCGTCCATGGCGACCGCGCAGGCCCCGATGCTGGTGCTGCCCAGCGACCCGCTGATGGACATGAAGGTGATGGTCTGGTCGACGGACCGGCTGGATCCGATCGTGAACGGCAACAGCGGCTTCACCCCCACCACGCTCAACGAGATCCGGGAGCTGACCAAGACGTTCCCCGACCAGGCGAGCGTAAACCGGCTGCGCGAGCTCGGGGTGAAGACCGTGCTGGTGCTTCGCGAGGAGGCCAAGGGCACGCCGTACGAGCCGGCCCTGACCGCGCCCGCCGACGGGCTCGGCGTGCAGCGCACCGACGCCCCGGACGCGGTGGTCTTCACGCTGTCGTAGGCGGCGGACACGACGGAGCCCCCGTCACCCCGGAGACGATCCCGGGTGGCGGGGGCTCTCGCTTAAGTTCGTCGAGCCGTCAGGCGATCGCGGCGACCGGACGGCCGGTCGCCGGTTCGGGTTCCAGCGGCTCGTTGGCCGGGCCGCCGTCCGGGTCGGGGGTGTCGCTGTCGGCGTACGCCTGCCGGACGACGTCGAGCTCCGGGCGGACCATGTCCCGGATCACGAGCACCACCAGCAGGATCACGGTGGACAGCCGCATCATCGAGGCGAAGACGAACACCCACTCGGGGAAGACCTGCTTGCCCGAGGCGCCCATCAGCTCGCCGTAGAAGGCGACGAAGTAGCAGACCTCGGCGAGCTGCCAGGCCAGGAACGCCGGCCACTTCGGGCGGGCCAGCACCAGCAGGGGCAGCAGCCACAGCGTGAACTGCTGCGACCACACCTTGTTCGTGATCAGGAAGACCGCGACGACCACGAACGCCAGTTGCGCCAGCCGCGGCGGCGTCTTCACCCGCAGGCCGAACACGAGCAGGCCCACGCAGCACAGTGCGAACAGCGCGAGCGACAGGTTCGTCACCAGCGGGACGTTGTTCCACAGCTCCAGCCCGAACGGGTCGAAGTGGCGGCCGACGTACCAGGAGGTGCCCCAGTCGATGATGCGTTCGGAGTTGAGGTCGAGGAAGCGCCGCCAGTTCTCAAAGTTGATCAGCATGACCGGCACGTTCACCGCCAGCCAGGCGATCACCCCCGCGGCGATCGAGTTGACCAGTGCCGCGTACTGCCGGGAGCGCACGGCGACGATCAGGATGGGCAGGAACAGGAAGGCCGGCCAGAGTTTCGCCGCCATGCCCAGTCCGAGCATCACTCCCGCCGCGACCGGATACTTCTTCGCCCACAGCCATATCCCGGCCACCGCCAGCACGATGGCCAGCAGGTCCCAGTTGACCGTCGCGGTCACCAACAGCACGGGTGACAGCGCGAACAGTGCCGCGTCCCAGGGTCTGCGCCTTCGCAGCGAAAGGATCATGGCGACCGTGGCGATGGCGAACAGGCTGAGCACGAACGCGTTGGTGTCGTAGAACAGCGTCGCCTGCGGGATCGCGCTGTTCTTCTCGCCGAGCGCGTGGATCGGCAGGCCCAGCGCGCCCATGAACGCGCCGGTCAGCACCGGGTATTCGACCGGGTAGTCGACGTAGGGCACCGCGCCCTCGTTGAGGTGCTCGGCGTAGTACAGCGCGAGCACGTCGGTGTAGCAGAAGTGGGTGTACTGCTTGTAGTCCGCCCAGGCGCCGTCCCGGCAGGGCGATTTCTGGACCCAGTGCAGTGCCAGGGTCAGGCAGGTGAGCGCGAGCACGATCCGCGCGGCCGTCCAGAACCGCCCGCCGCGCTGCGGCGTCTCGGGCACGGCATGCTCACCACGCGGTCCGCCGATCGCCTCGGCCAGGCCCCGGACGAAGCCGTCCTCCCTGGCGGGGGACACCACGTGCTCACGAACATCACTCATAGCCCGACATCCTGCCTCAGAATTCTGGGAAGTGCAGCAAGCCCCGCGTACCCCCTGGAAACGAAGAGGGACCCCCGCGGGGGCCCCTCTTCGTTCACGCATCTGTCACGGACAGGGTTTGCCTGGTTTCGGAATGCAGATCCCGCCACCCCCGGTGCCCGACGGCGTCGGCGAGGGGTTCGGGTTGTTGCCCGGACCACCCGGGCCGCCCGGGCCGCCCGGCTGGTTCTCGCAGCCCGGCTGGTTCGGGTTGAGGAAGCAGGCACCCGGGTCCGGGGTCGGCGTGGTCTCCTTGCCGTCGCCGGCGTCCGGGTCACCGATGCAGCCGCCGCAGCCGCGTTCGATCGGCTTGGGGCCGAACTTGAGCACCTCGTTGGCCTTGTTCATGAACGATTTCCAGATGTCCTTCGGCAGGTCGCCACTGCCGATCTTGTTTCCGCCCGGGTCCTTGATCGGCTCGGACTCGTTCACGTAGTTGCCGACCCAGACCGCGGTCGCGATCTGCGGTGTGTAGCCCACGTACCAGGCGCTGGAGTTCTGCCCGGCCCACTGGTTGCCGGCCTGCCAGGTGCCCGACTTGGAGACCGAGTCACGGTTGCTCAGCTTCGTGCCGCTGTAGTTCTCCAGCACCGCGTTGACCTCGCCGACGACCTTCGGGTCGATGGTCTGCTTACCCTTGATCTTCGGACCGGTGCCGGGAACCGGCTTCCACACGCTCTTGCCGCCCTCGGTCACCTTGCGCTCGACCTTGGCAACGAAGTGCGGCTTGTTGTAGATGCCGTTCGCCGCGAAGGTCGCGATGCCCGAGGCGTGGTCCAGCACGGTGATCGGGTACTGGCCGAAGCCGACGTGCGGGCCGAGCGGGATCTCGCTGCCCTTCTTCTTGGTGAGGTCGTACGCCTTGTTGCCGTCGTCCCAGATCATGCTGACGCCGGCCTTGGCCGCCATGTCCAGCACCGCGGCCGGGCCGATCTTCTCGGTGACCTTGTAGAACGGCACGTTGTAGGACTTCTGCGCCATCAGCTTGAGGGTGCAGTTCGTGTGGCAACCCGCGTCAGCGCCGTCCCGGCCCGCGTTGCGGATCTCGGTCTTCGCGCCCTTCGGCTTGAACGGGGTCGGGTCCCAGTGCGATTCCACCGAAATACCCGCCTGGACCGCTGCGGCCAGCGTGTAGATCTTGAAGGACGATGCGGGGGAGTGCCCGCCGCCGACGAACGGGCCGCCCTCGCCGTTCTTGCCGGCCTTGTCGTACGTGGTGCCGTCCATGCCGCCGTAGTAGGCGAGCACCGCACCGGTCTGCGGGTTGATCGCGACAGCCGCCGCCGTGACGTTCTTGGGGTACTTGTACAGCATCGAGGTCTTCGGAGTGGTCTCCTTGGATACCACCGGACCGCAGGTGATCTTCTTCGGGTCGGACGTCTTCAGGTCCACCGCCAGCGGCTTGCCGTCCTTGCCCAGCCTCGTCTTGCCGTCTTCGGCGATGGTGAAGGGAACGACCTTGTTCTTCTTGTCCTTGCAGACCTCGACGACGACGTACTCCCGGCGGAGCCGGGTCTCGAGATCCGCCTGCGCCTTGGCGTCGATGGTCAGGGTGATCTTGAGACCACCGTTCTTCCAGTCCGTGACGCCGATGGCCTCCAGCGCCTTCTTGACCTCCGGAGTCTCCATCTCCTTCTTGATGTAGTTGATCACCGGACCGGTGCTGGAGTCCTTGATGCCCCAGGTGGCGTTGTTCTTGCCGCCGGGGGTGAACGCGACCGTCTTCGGGAAGCCCTCGGCCTTGACCTGGTCCACCTCGGCCTGAGTCAGCGTGCCCATCTTCACCACGCTGTTGAGCACGTAGTTCCAGCGGTCCTTGGCGGCGGCCTCGTCGTTCTGCGGGTCGTAGCCCTTGTACTGGCAGTCCTTGAGCTCCACGTCACCGCACTGCGGTTCGGGCTGCTTGAGCACAGCGCCGAGCAGCGCCGCCTGGGAAACGGTCAACTTCTCCGCATCGACGCCAGGACCGAAGTACGCCTTGGCCGCCGCGCCCACGCCGGTCGCACCGCGACCGAAGTAGGCGGTGTTGACGTAGAAGCCGAGGATGTCGTCCTTCGAGTACTCCTGCTCAAGCTCACGCGCCCAGACCGCCTCGCGCAGCTTACGGGCGTAGCTGACCTCGAGGTCCTGCGCTGCGGCACGTGCGTACTGCTGGGTGATCGTCGAGGCGCCCTGGGTCGCTCCGCCGGTGAGGTTGTTCCACGCGGCACGCGCGATACCCCACAGGTCGATGCCGTCGTGGTTGTAGAACTCCTGGTCCTCGCCCGCGATCAGGGTGTCCTTGACCTTCTTGTCGAGCACCTTCATGTCGACGATGCGGCGGTTCTCCGTGCCGAGCTGCGCGACCTGGGTCTTGCCGTCGGAGGCGAAGATCAGCGTGTTCTCCTGCGTCTTGAACTCGCCCGGCTCGGGCACGCCGCTCAGGAACGAGGTGAAGGCGATCATCCCGCCGCCGGCGAGCATGATCAGCACCGCCACCGAGGCGAGCGCGATGGTGAGCTTGTTGCGTTTCTTCTTACCGGACTTGCCGTTTTTACCGGCTTTGGCGTTCTTGCCCTTGCCGGCCGGCTGCGCGTCGTCCTCCATGTCGAGGCCCGCGGGGCGCACACTGGCCCGTCCCGCGACACCGGGCACGCTGGCGCGGCCCGCGGGAGCGCCGACGCTGGCCCGACCGGCGCTGCCGCCGACGGTCGCCCGTCCGGCGGAGGCGCCGACGCTGGCACGTCCGGCCGCCGGGCTGATCGGGGGGTTCACGGGAGCCTGGCCGTAGCCCTGGTCTCCATAGCCGTTCTGGTCCGCGCCGCCGTAGCCGCCGCCCTGGGCGTATCCGCCGCTGCCGGCGGAGTACTGCCCGTAGTCCGCCTGGTCGCTCGACGAGTAGTCGTAGCCGTAGTCGTCGGATGGCACCGAGGCGCGGCCCGAATTCTGCACGGGGGCCGGGTATGACTGACGATACTGCTCGTCGTCATACCCGTTGCCGGCGTGAGGGTCGCCGTACGAAGTCATCTGTCACACCGTTCCGGTCGGGGATGGGGCGGTGGCGGCAGCCGCTGACAGCTGGGGGGCTGTCCTGTGTGCGCGTCCCAAGAGGTACTGCTCCACCAGGTGGTTCCAGTCACAGCCGCGGCACACCTCGACCACGTAGACCTGAAACTCACCCAGCGTGTCGGCCAGCACCGCGAGCTCGGCGCGTGAGCGCGCCTGACCCGCGGAGTTCTTGAGCTGATCGCCGTAGATGTAGTGCACGTTGATCACGAACTCGCGCCGGCAGATGGGGCACCGGTTCTCGGTGGCCTCGCCATGGAATCGAGCCGCGCTCTTCAGGTAGGGCGAGGCATCGCACACCTCTGACGTGCCCACCCTTCCCGCGTACACCTCACGCAGCAGAGCTCGCCGCTGGAGGGAATAGTCAACGAATCCGTCGCCTCGCCGCTGGGCGGCACGAGGCGACGCAGAGACCCGTTGCTGCGCGCGCATGAAAAGGAGGGTAACCCCTCGTCCGGCCTGCCGCGACCGCCGTTACACAGCGTGACCAGCACCAAGCCGAGCGCTCAATGATCATCGGCTCCGGTGATCATCAGCACCGTTGTATTGCCTCGACCCGTCACCCCGTTCTAACGTAACGATGTATCGGCGCGATACATCGCGCATCAAGACCCAGACCGCGAGACCGATCAGAGGGGGTGGCCGACATGCTCGACCTGGCCATCCTCGGCCTGCTGCATGAGTCCCCGATGCATGGGTATGAGCTGCGCAAGCAACTCAGCACCAAGCTGGGCGCGATCCGCGCGGCGATCAGCTACGGCTCTCTCTACCCCACACTGCGACGGCTGCAAACCGCCGGCTGGATCACCGAGGCCGGGGAGACCCCCGCCGGCGACGCCGACGTACCGCCGCTGACCAGTCGCCGGGGCAGGGTGGTCTACAAGATCACGGCCGAGGGCAAGGAGCGGTTCCAGGACCTGCTGGCGCAGGTGGGGCCGGAGGCATACGAGGACGCCGCGTTCGGCGTGCACTTCGCCTTCTTCTCCCGCACCGACGTCGACATCCGCCTGCGCATCCTGGAGGGCCGCCGCCGCAAGGTGGAGGAACGCCGGGAGGGCTTCCGGGAGGTGCTCGCCCGAGCCGCGGAACGGCTCGACGCGTACACCCTGGAGCTGCAGCGACACGGCCTGGATGCCGCGGACCGCGAGGTCCGCTGGCTGGAGGAGCTCATCGCGAACGAGCGCTCCGGCCGCACCCCGCCGCCGCGCGGGGCCGAGGGCGAGCTCCGACCGAGCCCGCGCACCACAGATTCCGCAAGACCGCTCACGGCCCGACCGGGCCCTGACGACTCCGCCGAGTGAGTTGGGCGGCGCGGCCGACCGGCTGCCCGCCTGAAGAGAAGAAGGAGGCAGGAGCTATGGGCTCCGTCCGCGTTGCCATCGTCGGTGTCGGTAACTGCGCCTCGTCCCTGGTCCAGGGCGTGGAGTACTACCGGGACGCCGACCCGTCCGAACGTGTTCCCGGCCTGATGCACGTCGACTTCGGCGGCTACCACGTCCGCGACGTCGAGTTCGTCGCCGCGTTCGACGTCGACGCCAAGAAGGTCGGCCGCGACCTCGCCGAGGCCATCGTGGCCAGCGAGAACAACACCATCAAGCTGTGCGACGTGGCGCCCACCGGCATCACCGTGCACCGCGGCCCGACCATGGACGGCCTGGGCGTGTACTACCGCGAGATGGTCGAGGAGTCCGACGACGCCCCGGCCGACGTGGTGAAGGTCCTCAAGGACGCCAAGGTCGACGTGGTGGTCTGCTACCTGCCGGTCGGCTCGGAGCAGGCGGCCAAGTTCTACGCCCAGGCGGCGATCGACGCGGGCTGCGCCTTCGTGAACGCGCTGCCGGTCTTCATCGCCTCCGACCCGGCGTGGGCCAAGAAGTTCGAGGACGCGGGCCTGCCGATCGTCGGCGACGACATCAAGAGCCAGGTCGGCGCCACCATCGTGCACCGCGCCCTGGCGAAGCTGTTCGAGGACCGCGGCGTGGAGCTGCTGCGCACGTACCAGCTCAACTTCGGCGGCAACATGGACTTCATGAACATGCTGGAGCGCAACCGCCTGATCTCCAAGAAGATCTCGAAGACGCAGTCGGTGACGTCCCAGATCCCGCACGAGATGTCCAAGAGCGATGTGCACATCGGCCCGTCGGACCACGTGCCGTGGCTCGACGACCGCAAGTGGGCCTACATCCGCCTGGAGGGCCGCTCGTTCGGTGACACCCCGCTCAACGCCGAGCTCAAGCTCGAGGTGTGGGACTCGCCGAACTCGGCCGGCGTCATCATCGACGCGGTGCGGGCCGCGAAGATCGCGCTGGACCGCAAGATCGGTGGCCCGGTGCTGTCCGCTTCGAGCTACTTCATGAAGTCGCCGCCGGTGCAGTACAACGACCACGACGCCCACGAGTCGGTCGAGAACTTCATCAAGGGCTCTGTTAATCGTTGATTTCGGGCCCGTTCTTGAAAAGTGTGAGCGGGCACACTCATTCACCTGACGATGGCCTGTCTACTGCGGAAATTGACGTACGTCACGCGGTAGATAGGCCATCGTCTGTACTAATAGGCCCCTGACGCGCAGCTTTACGGCACGCTCGGTGTATGGACCCTCGGCCCGCTGATATGCATAGTGGGGACATGGGTAAGTCAGATCTGATGGATCGGGTGACCACGGACCTGTCACGTGGCCATACCTACCCGGCGATCCAGCGCATGCACAGCCTGGTCGCCGCGCATCCCACCGACCTTGATCTGCGGCGCAGGCTCGCCGCGATCTACCGGGCCACCGGCAACGCCGTCGAGGCCGGCCGCTGGTCCTACCTGGACGACATCGCCGAACCCGAGGAACTCGAAGCCTTCGAGGCCCGCTACCCGGCACACCGTCGCCTCGACGCGCTCCGCTGGCCGACCGGCGCACCCGCGCCGACCGACATCTCCCGCGTGAGGCTGGCACCGCTGCTGGCCGCCGCTTCGGCACAGGCGCCGAAGCCGAACCCCCGCCGAGGCTCCCGCCTGCAGACGGCCGCGGCCGTCGCGGCCCTGGTGGCACTGTCCACATTGGTGGTCATCGGTGCCCGGACCGCGCTGGACTGGATCTTCTAGCGCCGAGCGTCGGTATTGATCTGTGACCCGGCCGTTATAATTGCCCCTGGCGTGACATGCCACCGGTCCATAAGGATCAGGGCGTGGCAAAGGCGGACGTACTCGCCCGGGTGCGCGCCGATCTCGCGGCCGGGCATACCCATCTGGCTGTGCAGCGTCTACGGACCCTGCTGGCCGTCCTTCCCGACGACGTCGAGATCCGCGCACTGCTGTCCTCCATCTACCGGCAGACCGGTAATCCGGTGGAGGCCGGCCGGTGGGGCTTTCTCACCGATGAGGTGCGCGAGGCCGAGCTGACGGCGTTCGCCAAGGCCAACCCCGATCCGTGGCAGCGGCTACGGCTGCTGCATTTCCCGGGTGACACCGTGCACCTGTCCGCCACCGCCACCGAGCGCCTGGTGCAGCTGGCCGACGAGGCGGAACGGTCGGGCAAGCCGACGCAATGGGCCGGGTCCTACCGAGCCCCCACCAAGAAGCGCGGCGTCGTGGTGCCGTGCCTGTTCACCTTCCTGGTGATCGGCGTCGCCATGGTGCTGGCAGGCATCGGCGCGATCAAAGTCCTGAGCTGGGTAGCCGACTGACCGATCCCGTTGTTGCCCGAGGTCGCTACGGTTCCCGGCGTGGGTACGGCGACACTGGTCTTTTTGATCATCGGGGCACTCGGCATCGTCATCGCGGCGGTGGCCGTCCTCGGTGGTGACCTTCTCGACCTCGGCGACGGTTTCGTCTCCACGGAACTCGTCGCGTCATTGATCGGCGGTTTCGGCTTCAGCGCCGCCGTCGTGAACGAGCTGACCGGCGACGCCCTGGGCATCGCCGCAGTGGTGTTCATCGCGATAGTCGCCGCCATACCCCTGGCCATACTGGCCAGCTACCTGGTAAAACGCATGTCGAACATGCGGACCGACGCCACCCCGACCCGCGCCGACCTGGTCGGCACCCGGGGTGTGGTGGTCACCCCCATCCCTGCCGGCGGCTTCGGCGAGGTCCGCGTGCGCATCGGCGGGCAGCCGGTCAAGCTGTCCGCCCGCGCCGAGCGCCCCGTGCCACTGGGCACCAAGGTCGTGGTGACATCCGCCGTCAGCGACACCAGCGTGATCGTGCAAGAAGTCCCGGAGCACTAGCTCCTTGAGAGAAGGAAGGCAATGACAGCCCTCACCATTGCGATCGCGGGCGGCGTGCTGCTCGTGCTCCTGCTCATCCTCTTCGTGCTGTCCCGGATCAAGGTGGCCGGCCCGAACGAGGCCTTCATCGTGACCGGCCGCAAGGGCCGGGTCACCGAGACCGCCGACGGCGCACGCTCCACCGACCTGTCGGGCCAGAAGGTCGTCATGGGCGCGTCGGTGTTCGTGCTGCCGGTCGTGCAGAAGCTGCAGGTCCTCGACCTGTCGAGCCGCCGTATCCACGTCGAGATCACCGGCGCGGTCAGCAAGCAGGGCATCCGCGCCAACCTGCAGGGCGTCGCGATCGTGAAGGTCGGCGGCACCGAGGACGCCATCCGCGCGGCCGCGCAGCGCTTCCTGCACCAGCAGTCCGAGATCGAGGAGTTCACCCGCGAAGTGCTGGCCGGTGCGCTGCGCTCCATCGTGGGCCGGCTGACGATCGAGGAGATCATCCGGGACCGGGCCGCCTTCGCCTCCGCCGTCGCGGAGGAGGCGGAGCACTCGATGACGAACCAGGGTCTGGTGCTCGACACGTTCCAGCTGCAGGACATCCTCGCCGAGGGTTCCTACCTGCAGGACCTGGGCCGCCCCGAGGCCGCCCGGGTGCTCAAGGACGCGGCCATCGCCGAGGCCAACGCCCGCCAGGAGGCCGAGCAGGCCCGGCTCAAGTCCGAGGAGTCCATCGCCGAGGCACAGCGCAACCTGGCCCTCAAGCAGGCCGGCATCCAGGCCGAGATCGACGCCGCCAAGGCCGTCTCCGCCGCGGCCGGCCCGCTGGCCGAGGCCGAGCGCCAGCAGGTGATCATCGCCGAGCAGCGCAAGGTCGCGGAGCAGAACGCCGAGCTCAAGCAGCGTCAGCTCGACACCGAGGTGCGCAAGCCCGCCGACGCGGCCCGATACAAGGTCGAGCAGGAGGCCGAGGCCGACCGCAACGCCCGGGTGCTCGCCGCCGACGCGGCCCGCCAGGCGACCATCGCCGCCGCGCAGGCCAACGCCGAGCAGTCCCGCCTGACCGGTGAGGGCGAGCGCGCCCGCCGCGCCGCGCTGGCCGAGGCGAACGCGATCGAAGGCGCCAAGGAGGGTGAGGCCGAGCAGCGGCGGCGTACCGCCATCGCGGACGCGGTCGAGCGCGAAGGCACCGCCGAGGCGGCCGCCATCCTGGCCAAGGGCCAGTCCGAGGCCGAGGCGATGCGCCTCAAGGCCGAGGCCTTCGCCCAGTACGGCGAGGCCGCCGTGCTCGACCTGCTGGTCAAGGTGCTGCCGCAGGTCGTCGCCGCGGCGTCCGCGCCGATGGGCGCGATCGACAAGATGACCGTCATCTCCACCGACGGCGCCAGCTCGCTGACCAAGTCCGTGGCCACGAACGTGGCCCAGGGCCTGCAGCTCGGCAACGACCTGACCGGCATCGACCTGCCGGCGCTGCTGGCCCGGGTGACCGGCGCGGCGAACACCAAGGAGTGATCCATCCGCGGCGGGCGTTCCGGTGATCGGGACGCCCGCCGCGCTCGCGATACGCACACCGCTGCGGGCGTTCCGGTCGTGGATGACCGGAACGCCCGCAGCGTTCATGTACGGACCTCCCGCGCCACGTAGGGTGGTGACGTGCCGCACCCCGTGATGCCGAACACCGTGCCGACGCCGAAGGTCGCCGCGACCTCGCGCGCGATCCTGGCCGGGGCCCCGTTCCGGCGGCTGCTCGGGGTCAGGCTCACCAGCCAGATCGCCGACGGCTGGTTCCAGGCCGGGCTGGCCGGGTCGCTGCTGTTCAACCCCGACCGGCAGTCCAGCCCGGTCGCCATCGCGGCCGGTTTCGCCATCCTGCTGCTGCCGTACTCACTGCTCGGCCCGTACGTCGGCGTGCTGCTGGACCGCTGGGACCGCCGGGTGTCACTGTCGAACGCCAACCTGGCCCGCGCCGCGATGGTGCTGCCCGCGGCGGCGCTGCTGTGGTCCGGGGCGCAGGGGCTGGCGTTCGCGGTCTGCGCGCTCATCGTCATCGCGATCAACCGGTTCTTCCTGGCCGGCCTGTCGGCCTCGCTGCCGCACGTGGTGGAGGAGCGCAAGCTCGTCCCGGCGAACGCCCTGGCTTCCACGCTCGGCACGATCTGCTACTCGATCGGCCTGTTCACTGCGGCGTCTGTGGTCGCGCTGCAGGTGGTCGGCACCGACCGGCACGGGTACGGCGCCATCGCGGCCACGGCGGCCCTCGGTTACCTGGTCTCCGGCCTGCTCGCCCGGCGCTTCTTCCGCCGTGACGAGCTGGGCCCGCTGGCACACGAGCGCGCCACCACGCGGATCGGCGAGGCTGTGGTCCAGGTGTTCCGCGGCATGATCAACGGAGCCCGGCATCTGGCGGAGCGGCGCAAGGCACTGCGCATCATGATCCTGCAGTCGTCCTACCGTTTCCTGTACGGCGTGCTCACGCTCGCGGTGCTGCTCCTCTACAGCCGCTACTTCGGGCAGAACGGCAGCCGGGCCGCGCAGGTGTCCGGCGCGGCGACCTCGATGGGGCAGCTGGGGCTGGTGGTGCTGTCCGGCGCGGCCGGTGCGGCACTCGCCGCCGTGATCACGCCACTGGCGGTCCGGTGGTGGGACGCCCGGCGCTGGCTCAGCGGGGTGGTCGCCGCGGTCGGCGTGGTGGTGCTGGTCTTCGGGCTGCCCTTCGTCGCGCCGCTGCTGCTCGTCGCGGTGTTCCTGGTGAACGTCGCCTCGCAGAGCATGAAGATCATCGTGGACGCGACCATCCAGCGCGAGTGCCTGGACGAGTACCGCGGCCGGATCTTCAGCGTCAACGACACCGCGTTCAACCTGTGCTTCGTCACGGGTCTGTTCACCGCCGCGCTGACCCTGCCCCCGAACGGCAAGTCCACCCCCGGCCTGATCATCACCGCGACCGCGTTCGTGCTCCTCGCGGCCTGGTACTGGTTCGCCACCGCCCGGCCGACCGCCCCTGACGCCGTCCACAAGGCCTAGCCGCGCCTGACATCAGCGGGTTTGCCGCAGTTTCCCGGAAACTGCGTGCGGGCGGCCGCCCGGTCAGGGGATGAGGCCCTCGGTGCGGGCCCAGCGCTGGAGTTCGGCTTCGGCCTCGTCGCGGTCGAGCGGGCCGCGCTCCAGGCGCAGTTCCTTGAGGTGCTTCCAGGCGCGGCCGACGATCGGTCCGGCCGGGATGCCGAGCAGCTCCATGATCGCGTTGCCGTCGAGGTCCGGGCGGACCCGGGCCAGGTCCTCCTCCTCCTGGATGCGGGCGATGCGCACTTCCAGCGCGTCGTAGTCCGCGGCGAGCAGGGCGGCCTTGCGCTTGTTGCGGGTGGTGCAGTCGGAGCGGGTGAGCTTGTGCAGGCGGGCGAGCTGGTCCCCGGCGTCGGTGACGTAGCGGCGCACCGCCGAATCGGTCCACTCGCCGCGGCCGTACCCGTAGAAGCGCAGGTGCAGCCCGACCAGCGCGACCACCGGCGAGATCACGTCCTTGGGGTACTTGAGCAGCTTCAGCCGCGACTTGGCCATGCGCGCGCCGACCATCTCGTGGTGGTGGAAGCTGACGCCGCCGTCGCCGCCGACCGCCTTGGTGGCCGGCTTGCCGATGTCGTGCAGCAGCGCGGCCAGGCGCAGCACCAGGTCGGGGCCGCCGTCGGCGGTGTCGAAGCCGACGGCGTTGCTGACCACCTTGAGGGTGTGCTCGTACACGTCCTTGTGCTGGGCGTGCTCGTCGATCTCCAGCTTGAGGCCGGCCAACTCGGGCAGGAAACGGTCGGCCAGGCCGGTGTCGACCAGCAGCCGCAGCCCGGTCACCGGATCGGCGCCGCACAGCAGCTTGGAGAACTCGTCCCGGATGCGCTCGGCGGTGATCCGGTCCAGGTCGGTGGCCATGTGCTCCATCGCGGTGACCACGGCCGGGTCGACGGTGAAACGCAGCTGGGCGGCGAACCGGGCCGCGCGCAGCATGCGCAGCGGGTCGTCGCCGAACGACTGGGCCGGGGTGCCGGGGGTACGGATCACCCGCGCGGCCAGGTCGGCCAGGCCGCCGAACGGGTCGGCGAACTCGTGGCCGGGCAGGCTGACCGCCATCGCGTTGACTGTGAAGTCGCGGCGGACCAGGTCGTCGTGCAGGTTGTCGCCGTACTGCACCTGCGGGTTGCGGCTCACCCCGTCGTAGGACTCGGCCCGGTACGTGGTGATCTCCAGCCGGAGCCCGCCGCGCTGCAGCCCGATGGTGCCGAACTCGCGTCCGGTCTCCCAGATCGCCTCGGCCCAGCCCTTGACGATCTTGAGGGTGTCCTCGGGGCGGGCGTCGGTGCAGAAATCGAGGTCGTCACCGAGGCGGCCGAGCAGCGCGTCGCGGACGGATCCGCCGACGAGGTGCAGCTCGAACCCGGCCTTGGCGAACCGGCGGCCCAGTTCGTCGGCGACGGGTGAGACGCGCAACAGCTCGGTGACGGCGTTGCGCTGGACGGCGGTGAGTTCAGGTGAGGGCGACATCGATCATCCAGCGTACTGGGGAGGCTGGTCATGGCCGTTCGCAGGTATGGTGCATCCCATGACAGCCCCCGATCGTCTCCCCCCGGTCGACGCGGACCAGACCACTGTGATCCCGCACGTGGTGGGAACGGCGCTGCCCGCGGAGGAGATCGAGGCCGCGGCCGAGCCCAGCTTCGAGGACGAGCACAAGGGGGCGGCTGGCAACTCGGCCATGATGGCGGTCGGGTCGCTGGTGAGCCGAGGGACCGGCTTCCTGCGTACCGCGACGATGGCGGCCGCGCTCGGCGGCGGCATGGTCGGCAACGCGTACACCACCGCGCAGATCTTCCCGGGGATGATCTACGAGCTGCTGCTCGGCGGCATCCTGTCCAGCGTGCTGGTGCCGATGCTGGTCCGGGCCCGCAAGGGCGACGCGGACCGCGGCCAGGCCTTCACCCAGCGGCTGCTCACCCTCACCGTGATCGTGCTCGGCATCACCACGGTGCTGGCGGTGATCTGCGCGCCGCTGCTGACCATCGCGTACGCCAGCCGGGACTCCTCCGAGGCGACCCGGCACCTGATCACCACGCTGTCGTACCTGATGCTGCCGACGATCTTCTTCTACGGCCTGACCGGCCTGTGCAGCGCGGTGCTCAACACCCGGGGGCAGTTCGCCGCCCCCATGTGGACCCCGATCCTCAACAACGTCATCGTCATCGCCACCGGCGGTTTCTACCTGGTGACGTTCGGGGCCAAGCAGATCGACCCCGAGGACATGACCCCGGGCCGCATCCTGGTCCTGGGCGGCGGCGTGCTGCTCGGCATCGTGGTCCAGGCCTGCGGCCTGCTGCCCGCGCTGCGCCGGGTGGGCTTCCGCTGGCGCTGGCGCTTCGACTTCCGCGAGCTGGGCCTGCGCCGGCTGGCCCGGGTCGGCGGCTGGATGTTCTGCTACGTGATCGTCAACCAGCTCGCGCTGCTGGTGCTCACCAACCTGCTCAACCAGGCGGGCGAGCAGGACGCGGCCGGTCCGATGATCTACAACAACGTCTTCCTGCTGATGATGATGGCGCACGGCATCGTCGCGGTCTCGATCATCACGGCGCTGCTGCCCCGGATGAGCGCGGCTGCGGCCGAGGGCCGGGCCGGCGACGTGGCCGCCGATCTCAGCCGGGGCATCCGCACGGTCGTGGTGATGCTGGCCCCGATCGCGGTCACCTACCTGGTGCTGGCCCTGCCGATCTCGATCGCGCTGTTCGAGCGCGGCGCGTTCCACCGCGCCGACTCGATCGAGACCGCCCCGGTGCTGGCCATGGCCGGCCTCGCGCTGCTGCCGTTCGCGATCAGCCAGCTGTTCAACTTCAGCTACTACTCGCTGCAGGACACGAAGACCCCGGCGCTGCTCAACCTGCCGGTGATCACCATGCGGCTGTCCATCCAGCTGGGCTGGTGGGCGCTGTTCGCCGCGTCGACCGCCGCGGTCGGCATGATGATCGGCAACGCCGCCTCGTACGCCTTCGCGGCGATCCTCTCGGCGACCCTGCTCAAGCGCCGGATCGGCCTCATCGGCCTGCGCCGGATCATGGTGACGCTCGGCAAGGTCGTGGTGGCCGCGCTGGTCGCCGCCGCAGCCGGCTACGGCACGGTCAAGCTGCTCTTCATGGGCGCCACCCAGTCCACGGTCAGCCCCTTCACCAGCTGGGTGACGCTGATCGCGGGCGGCATCGTGATCTGCGGCGTCTACGGCGCGTGTGCCCTCGCCCTCAAGGTCGGCGAGGTCCAGGACGTCGTCGGCATGGTACGCCGCAAGATCGGCCGCTGACCCCGTACACCCGACGTCGCCGGGTCACCGCGCGCTGCGGGATCCGGGTGGTGCGGGCCGCGTGCCACACCATGATCGTTCGACTTGCCGGGCAACTGTGCGAAAGCTCGTCCAAGATACGCACAGGTGCCGGGCAACTCGAACGATCATGGACAGGCCCGCCCAACAGCGAAACCCCCGCCCCGCGGGTCCGCGGAAGGGCGGCCTCAGCGACGGCGGGTGCCGAAGATGGAGCGGATGATGGCGGTGCCGGCCGCCGCGGCGGCCGTGGTGAGCAGGCGCTTGGTGGTCTTGGAGCCGAGGATCTGCTCGGCGAGGTTCGGCTCCGCCTTCGCCGGGGGCGGGGGAGCGGGCGCCTGCTGCGACGGCACGGGCGCGGCCGGGGCAGGCGGCGGTGCGAGCCGGGCAGCCAGCATCTCGTACGCCGACTCGCGGTCCACCGCCTGGTTGTACTTCGCACCCAGCGCCGACCCGGCGACCAGTGCCGCCATCACCGCGGGCTCGACAGCCGCCATCAGCGACTGGGGCGCCCGCAGCCGGGTCCACGCGACCGGGGTCGGGGAGCCCTTCTCGTTCAGCACGGTCACGATCGCCTCGCCCGTGCCGAGCTGGGTGAGCACCTCCTCCAGGTCGTAACCCGACTTCGGGAAGGTGGACACCGTCGCCTTCAGCGCCTTGGCGTCGTCGGGGGTGTACGCCCGCAGCGCGTGCTGGACCCGGCTGCCGAGTTGAGCGAGCACGTCGGCGTGCACGTCCTTGGGGGTCTGGGTGACGAAGAAGACCCCGACGCCCTTGGACCGGATCAGCCGCACCGTCTGGGTGATCGACTCCAGGAAGGCCTTGGACGCGTCCTTGAACAGCAGGTGCGCCTCGTCGAAGAAGAACACGAGCTTGGGTTTGTCCGGATCGCCGACCTCGGGCAGCTCCTGGTAGAGGTCGGCGAGCAGCCACATCAGGAACGAGGAGAACAGGGCGGGCTGGGCGACCACGCCGGGCAGCTCCAGGATGGTGACCATGCCCCGCCCGTCGGGGGCGTTGCGCAGCAGGTCCGTGGTGGCGAACTCGGGTTCGCCGAAGAACGCGTCGGCCCCGGCGTCGGTGAACGCGATCAGCTCCCGCAGCAGCACCCCGGCGGTCTGCTTGGACAGCCCGCCGAGGCTCTTCAGTTCGGCCGCGCCCTCGTCGGAGACCAGGTACTGGATCACCGCGCGCAGGTCCTTCACGTCGACGAGCGGCAGTCCCTTCGCATCGGCGAAGTGGAAGACCAGGTTGAGCGAGGATGTCTGCACCTCGGTCAGGTCCATGACCTTGGCCAGCAGCAGGGGCCCGAAGTCGGTGATGCTGGCGCGCACCGGTACGCCGACGCCCTTGCCGCCGAGGGTGAGGAACTCGCAGGGGTAGGACGTCGGGGTCCAGGGCCGGCCGAGTTCGGCCATGCGCTCGGTGATCCGCTCGGACGGCGCTGCCGGGGCGGCCATGCCGCTGACGTCGCCCTTGATGTCGGCCAGGAAGACCGGCACCCCGGCCGCGGACAGCTGCTCGGCCATCACCTGGAGGGTCTTGGTCTTGCCGGTGCCGGTGGCGCCCGCCACCAAGCCGTGCCGGTTGAGCATGGCCAGCGGGACCCGGATCGGGCAGTCCGGGTCGGCCTTGCCGTCGTCGCCGACGAGCACGCCCAGGTCGAGCGCCGGTCCGTCGAAGGTGTAACCCGCCTTTGTCGCCGCCGCGTCCACCATGAGATGCGTCCCCTTGCCATAATTTGCCTGATATGGAGGAAGCGTAGCTATTTTGGGTCCCACGCACGGAGTATCCGAACCGCCGACTGATATACGTTCGAGTCCCGGAACCGGCCCCTTGCCGATGCGCCGATTCGTCGGATAGCTGTAAGGTCGCACTCGGCAACCGAGCGGAGCGCCTAGGCTCTCTAGATAGCGGACAACAATGCGACGGCTTCGACACGCGCCGAATGGCTGATCGACGCCACGCCGGGCTGATAGAGAGCGACTGCTTGATGAGGGAGGACGGGGTGACCCAGGTCGGCGAGGGTGCACGCGCGGCCGGGTCCGCTGCCGGAGCTCTGGGCGGGCTTGCGATCGGCGATGTGCTGGCCGAGCGCTACCGCCTCGAGGAGCACGTCAACGACGACAGCGCGGGCCGCCAGGTCTGGCGCGGGGTCGACATCGTGCTGCGCCGTCCGGTCGCACTGGTGCTGCGGACGCCCGGCGGAGCCGCCGCCGAGGAGATGCTCTCCGCGGCGGTCACCGCCAGCCGGGTCGTGCACGGCAACCTGATCGGCGTCTACGACGCGATCGACGAGGGCGAGCGGGCCTACGTCATCCGCGAGTGGATCGACGGCACCGCGCTGCGCGACCTGGTCGCCGAGGAGGGCCCGTTCGACGCCGAGCGCACCACCTCCGTGCTGCACGCGGTCGCCGACGCGGTGTCCGCTCTGCACGCCAGCGGAATGGCGCACGGCAACGTGCACCCCGGCACGGTCCTGGTCGCCGCCGACGGGCGGGTCGTGCTGGCCGACGCCCGGGTCGACTCGACCACCAGCAACGAGGCCGACGTTCGCAGCCTCGGGGCGCTGGCCTACTTCATGCTCACCGGCCACTGGCCGCGCGCCGAGGCGGGCCGCGCGACCGCGCTGCCCGACGCCCGCCGCGACAGCACCGGCAGCCTGGTCGCGCCCCGCAACGTGCGCGCCGGCGTCCCGACCTACCTCGACGACCTCGTCATGGACCTGCTCGACCCGAAGCTGGCCCTGCCCACCGCGCAGGTGCTCACCGGCGAGCTGGCCCGCCTGGACACCGGCGAGCGGCTGCTCTTCGGCGGCAACGGCACCCTGCGGTTCGCCGACGAGAGCGCCGCGCCCGAGCCGGCCCCCCGCGCTGCCACGCCGCGCCTGATGGTCGCCGGCGGCGTCGCCCTGGCGCTGGTCGTCTCCGGCCTGGTGTTCGCCGTGCGGGCGCTCAACGCCGACGCGACCGAGCCGTCCACGCTCCGGCCGACGCCCAACGTCACCGCGGAGGCCAGCGCCACCCCCGCGCCCCAGCCGCAGGCGATCAAGCTGCGCGCCGACCAGGTGCGCATCGTCGCCCCGGTCAAGGACCGCGACAACGAGAAGCAAGCGCCGAACATGGTCGACGGCAACCCGAAGACGCTGTGGCAGACGACCGGATACAAGTGGTCGAACTTCGGCAACACCACCAAAAAGGGCATCGGCATCCTGATCATGCTGGACAAGCCCGAGTTGGTGTCCAGCGTCACGCTCCAGCTCTCCGCCCCCGGCACATCCGCCACCCTGCTGGGCGGCTCCGCCGCCGCGCCGGACTCCAGAGCGGGCGACAAGACCATCGTCGACACCTACCAGCAGGTCGCCGGCTCGCAGGCCTTCGGCAAGGACTCGGGCACCACCATCGTGTTCTCCACCGACGCCTCCACGCAGTACCAGTACCTGCTGGTCTGGATCACCGATCTGCCGCGTGACCCCGGCGAGTCGGACTACCCCTACCGTGTCGGCGTGCAGGAGATAGCGGTAGAGGTGCAGTGACCGGGCAGGACCCCCGTACGGACGAGGAGCTGCTGGCGGCCCATGCCACCGGCGAGCCCGACGCCTTCGGGGTGCTGTTCCGCCGTCACCGCGACCGGCTCTGGGCGGTCGCGCTGCGCACCACCAACGACCGTGAGGACGCCGCCGACGCGCTGCAGGAGGCGATGCTGTCGGCGCACCGCGCCGCGGCCCGCTTCCGCGGCGAGGCGGCGGTCACCACCTGGCTGCACCGCATCGTCGTGAACGCGTGCGTCGACCGGCTGCGCCGCCGCCAGGCGCACCTGACCGTGCCGCTGCCCGGCCAGGCCGGCGCGGACGACGACGACCGGCACGCCCCGGCCCGCAACGAGCCGGCCGCGCCCAGCACCGACCACGACACAGCGATGGTGGTCCGGTCCGCGCTGGCCGAGCTGCCGTACGACCAGCGCGCCGCCCTGGTGCTGGTGGACCTGCAGGGCTACTCGGTGGCCGAGGTCGCACAGATGATGGGAGTGGCCGAGGGCACCATCAAAAGTCGCTGTTCACGGGGCCGGGCCCGGCTCGCTGTGATGTTGGGGCACCTGCGCAACCTCGGCGACTCCCCTGACGTCGGAGGGACACGAGCACAGGACGTCACACCGGGAGGGGGGCTCTGATGAGCGCAGTTGATCTCGACTTGCTGGCCGACTACGTCGGCGGTGCGCTGGACGGCACCCCGGAACATCAGCGGGTCGCACGGCTCGTCGCCGACGATCCCGACTGGCGCTCCGCCGCCGCCGACCTGACGACCGCCCTGGCCCTCGTCGACGCGGACCTGACGACCCTCGGGGCGGCCCCGGAGCCGATGCCCGACGACATCGCCGCACGTTTCGACGCCCTGCTGGCGTCTCCCGAGTTCACCGCACCCCGGCTCGTCCCGCCGCGCCCCGCGGTGGGGGAGCGCGCGCTGAACCGGGACGCCCCCGCCTCCCGGGCCGCCCGCCGCGGCCGGCGACGCTGGGCCACCCCGGTCGTGGTTGCCGCGAGCGTGCTCGCGCTGGCGGGCATCGTGCTGCCGCTCGGCCCCCTCGCCACGTCACAGCAGGACGCGGCCGGCAGCCTCACCGCGGAGAACGCTCCCGCGATCGCCGTGGCCCCTGACGGCGGCGTGCCGACCACCGCCAGCGGCACGGACTACCGCCGCGAGATGCTGGCCGGCGGGACGATGTCGCAGAAGACCACACCCAGCTCCGAGGCCGCCCGCACGTACGACGGCAGCGAGATGGCCGCGGCGACCGCCCTCGACCGGCTGGCCGGCTCCGGCGAGGCGCTGGCGACCTGCTTCGCGGCCATCAGCACGGTGCTGCCCGGCACGGTCACCGGCGCCGACTTCGCCCGCTTCGAGGGCCGTCCCGCGCTGATCGTGAAGGTGGACACGGCCACCGGCAACTGGTGGTTCGTGGCCGGTCCGCAGTGCGGCCAGACGGGTCCCGACGAGCTGTTCCGCGCGCCCCGCAACTAGACACAGTGAGCTGACCCACCGCTGGGGCCGTAATGGAACATCCGCTCCGTACGATGGCGTTTCAGCCAGCGACAAGTACGGCGCGAACAGTTCGTGTCGACCCAAGGGAGCGCGTCTCGTGGAGAACGTCCGAAACCTGATCATTGTCGGCTCGGGTCCGGCCGGGTACACCGCCGCCGTCTACGCTGCTCGGGCCAACTTGAAGCCCCTGCTCATCGAGGGCGTCGAGTCCGGCGGAGCGCTGATGACCACCACCGAGGTGGAGAACTTCCCCGGCTTCCCGGACGGGGTCATGGGTCCGGAGCTGATGGACCAGATGCGCAAGCAGGCCGAGCGCTTCGGCACCGAGTTCATCACCGACAACGCCACCCGCGTCGAGCTGGCCGGCGACGTCAAGAGCGTATGGGTCGGCGACCAGGAGTACCGGGCCCGCGCCGTCATCCTCACCACCGGTTCGGCCTGGCGGCCGCTGGGCGTGCCGGGCGAGCAGGAGCTGCTCGGCCACGGCGTGTCCTCCTGCGCCACCTGTGACGGCTTCTTCTTCAAGGGCCAGCGCATCGTGGTCGTCGGCGGCGGCGACTCGGCGATGGAGGAGGCGACCTTCCTCACCCGCTTCGCCGAGCACGTCACGATCATCCACCGCCGCGACGAGTTCCGCGCCAGCAAGATCATGGCGGAGCGCGCGCTGGCCAACGAGAAGATCTCCGTCGAGTGGAACACCGTGATCGACGAGGTCCTCGGCACCGACGGCAAGGTCTCCGGCATCCGCGTGCACAACGTGATCACCGGGGAGTCCCGGGAGATCCCGGCGACCGGCGTCTTCGTCGCCATCGGCCACGACCCGCGCAGCGACCTGTTCCGCGGCCAGGTCGAGCTGGACGACGAGGGTTACGTGAAGGTCGACGCGCCGAGCACGCGTACCGACCTCCCGGGTGTCTTCGCCGCAGGCGACCTGGTCGACCACACCTACCGCCAGGCCATCACCGCGGCCGGCACCGGCTGTACGGCGGCGCTGGACGCGGAGCGCTTCTTGGCTCACTAGTGAGCCAAGAACAGCAGCACAGTTTGGCCCATCGGTGAGCGAACGCACGATCTCGCCACGCCGGCCCGCCAGACAGCAGACGGAAAGATCTGAGATAGGAGAGACCCGAATGGGATCCGCGAAGGCGGTCACCGACGCGACGTTCGTCAGTGACGTACTGCAGTCCGACAAGCCGGTACTGGTGGACTTCTGGGCCGAGTGGTGCCAGCCGTGCCGCAAGGTGGCACCCGTGCTGGAAGAGATCGCCGGCGAGATGGGTGACCAGGTCACCATCGTCAAGCTGGACATCGACGCCAACCCGGAGACCGCGCGGGCCTACCGCGTCATGTCGGTGCCGACGCTGACCGTGTTCAAGGGCGGGCGGCCGGTGCAGTCGGTCGCGGGCGCCAAGCCCAAGGGCGACATCCTCCGGCTCATCCAGACGGCACTCTGACTCCGCGCCACCCCGTGGGGCTTCGAGCTGCGGCTCGGGGCCCCACGGGTTTGTCCGGCCGCCGGCCGTGGAACATGGTCATGGTCCGGCGGGGCCGCCTACGGACGGCGCGTCGGAACGACTACAGGTTCGAGATCCCTACCGGCCCGCGCGGCGCGATAGGCTCCGGTGGCATTTGTGAGGTTTACCAGGAGGTCCGCTGTGCGAGCCATCAAGCGCGGTGAGCGCGGCCCGGCCGTCACCGAGATCCGGTCGATCCTGGTCGCGCTGGGGCTGCTGGAGGCCCCGGCCGACCTGGCCGAGGCGGACCACTTCAACCCGGCCACCGAACGGGCCGTCCGCGCGTTCCAGCAGGACCGTGGGCTGTCGGTGGACGGTGAGGTGGGCGCGGAGACGTGGCGCGCGCTGGACGCCGCCCGGTGGACCCTGGGCGCCCGCACGCTCTACTTCAGCGTCTCCGACCCCCTGCGTGGCGACGACGTACGCCAGCTGCAGGAGCGGCTGTTGGAGATGGGTTACGACGTCGGGCGCACCGACGGCGTCTACGGGCCGCGTACCGCGCGGGGCCTGTCGGCCTTCCAGCGCGAGATGGGCCTCGCTCCCGACGGCACCTGCGGCCCGCAGACCCTGCACATGCTGCGGCGGCTCGGGCGCAAGGTGGTCGGCGGCTCCCCGCTGAAACTGCGCGAAGAGGTGACCTTCCGGCAGACCGGGCCCAGCCTGGTCGGGCGGCAGATCATCGTCGACCCGGGGCACGGCGGCTCCGACTCGGGCGTGGTCGTGCCGGACGGCCCCCTGCGCTGGACCGAGTCCGACCTGGCGTACGACCTCGCCACCCGGCTGGAGGGCCGGCTCGCCGCGGCCGGCATGCGGGTGCACCTGACCCGCGGCCCGCTGCCGATCGAGGCGCCCAGCGACCTGGACCGCGCGCAACTGGCCAACGACCTGGCCGCGGACCTGCTGATCTCGCTGCACATCGACGGCCACCACAACCCGCAGGCCGACGGAGTCGCCACCTACCACTACGGCACCTCGAACGGCGTCACCTCGACCATGGGGGAGCGGCTGGCCGGGCTGGTCCAGCGGGAGATCGTGGCGCGCACCGGGCTGCGCAACTGCCACACCCACGCCAAGACCTGGGAGCTGCTGCGCTACACCCGCATGCCCGCGGTACGCGTAGACGTCGGTTACCTGACCTCCCCGAAGGACCGCGCGCAACTGATCGACCCGATGTTCCGCGAGCGCGTGGTGGAGGCGATCGTCGCCGCCGTGCAGCGCATGTACTACCCGGTCGAGATCGACGTGAAGACCGGCACCATCGACGTGAGCGCGCTGCGCCTGGCCCTGCCGAGCACCTGAGCATGCCGACCACCCCCACCGCCGCCGAGGCTCTCCGGTACGCCGACCGGATGCTGTCCGAGGTCACCGCCGCTCTGCTGTACCGCGACCAGCTGCGCTACCGCGCGGGCTGCGAGCAGGTGTACGGCAGCACCCTCGATTCCCAGGCCGTCGACGCGGCCGTTTCCCGCGCACTCGAACAAGCGGTGCAGCACGCCTGGGACCGCAACTGGCGGCCCATCGAGCTGGACCACACCCTGGGCCGCTTCGCCGCCCGCGTCAAAGCCCCAAAGGCCGCTGCGGTCTGGATGGCGCGGCTGCTCGCCGACGTGCTCGCCGCCCGGACGCAGGCCCACGACCCGGCCACGGTCGACGAGCGCTGGGCGGCCGAACTGGCGGCACTGGACGCGACCGTGTGGTGGACCGCCGACACGGAACACCTCGCCCGGTTCGGCGAGCGGCACGGCCTCGACCGGCTGAAGGTGCTCGGTGGCGCCTTCGAGCTGATGCGCTGGCTCTACCAGGAACTGCCGCCGCTGGAGCCGGCCGGGCACGCGCCCGGTTCGCCCATCCCACCTCGTCGGAACGCATCCGGGTCGACAAACAGCGCCGACCAGCGCATGCTCGATCGAATCCGGGCATTGCTGGCTAAAGCGGAATCGACCGGTTTTCCCGAGGAGGCCGAGGCGTTCACCGCCAAGGCGCAGCAGCTGATGGCCCGGCACAGCATCGACCACGCGCTCGTCGACGCGGCGGCGGGCGCGAGCGACGGCCCGGCCAACCGGCGCATCGTCATCGCCAACCCCTACGAGGGACCGAAGGCGATGTTGCTGCAGGTCGTCGCCGACGCCAACCGCTGCCGCGCGCTGAACTTCAAGGATCTCGGTCTGAGCACCATCGTCGGCTTCGAACCCGACCTCGACGCCGTGGAACTGCTCTACACCTCGCTCCTGGTGCAGGCCGTGCACGCGATGACCGCGGCGAACCCCAGGGCCGACCGGTACGGCCGCAACGACGTGCGCTCGTTCCGGCAGGCGTTCCTCAGCGCGTACGCCGCCCGCATCGGCGAGCGGCTCACCGAGGTCCGCGCGGAGGTCGACGCCGAACTGTCCGGCGGCACCGACCTGGTGCCCGTGCTCGCCGCCCGGAACGAGGCCGTGGACACAGCGTTCGAAGAGCTGTTCCCGCACCGGGTCAGCCGGACCGCACGAGTGGTCAACGCCGCGGGCTGGGCCTCCGGCCGGGCCGCCGCGGACCGCGCGGAACTTGCGGTCCGCCCGCGGCTGCCGGAGCCCGGCCTGCGCTGACGCGCCGGTCCGTGGTGCCGCTCAGTTGGTGGTGCTGCGCACCGCCGGCCGCACTCCTGGCCGCAGCAGTTCCGGGCTCATCGAGCCCAGCAGCTTCTCCAGCGCGTACTCCACGTCGGACTTCCACGACAGCGCGGTCCGCAGCTCCATGCGCAACCGGGGGAAGCGCGGGTGTGGGCGCACCGTCTTGAAGCCCACGGCGAGGAAGAAGTCGGCCGGGGCGAGGCAACTGAACTGCCGCGTGTCCTCGTCGTCGGAGTGCTCGCCGAACTTGGCGTCGCCGAACGCCTCGATGGCGCGGATGCCGCGCTTGGTGAGGTCGCGGGCCACCGACTGGATCAGCACCCGGCCCAGCCCGCCGCCCGCGAACGCGGCCACCACATGCGCCGTCATCAGCTGCACGGCATCGGGGGAGACCGGAGAGGTGGGGAAGGCGTTGCCGCGGGGAACGTACATCGGGGGCGCGTAGAGCACGAACGCGGCGGGCATGCCGTCGACGTAAGCGATCTTGCCGCAGGAGCCCCACTCCAGCAGGGTCTGCGAGACCCAGGCCTCCTTCTCCAGGCCCGGGTCGCCGTTGGCACAGGCCCGCTCACCGGAAACCGGATCAAGCTCCCAGAACACGCAGTTGCGACATCCCTTGGGCAGGTCCTCCAGGGTGTCCAGCGTCAGATTCACCACTCTGCGTGACATGAGCAGCTCCGTGCTCTTACCGCGGCAGAGCCGCGTGCGCCGAAAATTGGCCCGCCACCGAGCCAACCCATTGACTTTACGCCCGATTACGGCCTTCCTGCACCCTATCCCGTTGGATGGATTCGACCGAATGTCGGTTCAAGACCCACATGACCCAGCGTACGATTCGATGACCAACTGTTTGTCCAGCCGGGGAGGGACCGTGGCGGAGACGGGCACGACGCTCGACGACTACACCGATCGGTACGCGCAGCGCATCATCGGGATGACCGCCTCGGAGATTCGAGCTCTCTTCGCCGTGGCAAACCGCCCCGAGGTGGTGTCACTCGCCGGGGGTATGCCCTACATCTCCGCGCTGCCGCTCGACGCGGTCGGCGAGGTCATCGGCGAACTCGTCGCCAAGCAGGGTGCCAGCGCGCTGCAGTACGGCCTCGGCCAGGGCATGCCTGAGCTGCGTGAGCAGATCTGCGCCCTGATGGCCGACGTCGGCATCGACGCCTCGGTCGGCGCGTCGCCCGACGACGTCGTCGTCACCATCGGCGGCCAGCAGGCACTCGACCTGATCGCCCGGCTGTTCCTCGACCCCGGTGACGTCGTGCTCGCCGAAGGCCCCACCTACGTCGGCGCGCTCGGCGTCTTCCAGGCGGCGCAGGCCCAGGTCGTGCACGTGCCGATGGACCACGACGGCCTCATCCCGGCCGCGCTGGAGATCGCGATCGAGGAGCAGCGCCGGCTCGGCCGCCGCGTCAAGTTCCTCTACACGATCCCGACCTACCAGAACCCCGCCGGCGTCACCCTCTCCGAGGAGCGCCGCGAGCAGGTGCTCGACATCTGCGAGCGGGCCGGGCTGCTGGTCATCGAGGACGACCCGTACGGCCGCCTAGGCTTCGAGGGCGAGGCGCCGCGGCCGCTGCGCGCTCGCCGCCGCGACGGGGTCTTCTACCTGAGCACCTTCTCCAAGACCTTCGCGCCGGGCCTGCGGGTGGGCTGGATCCTCGCCCCCCACGCGGTACGCGACAAGCTGGTGATCGCCACCGAGGCGAACATCCTGTGCCCGAGCAACTTCGCCCAGTCCGTGGTGAGCACGTACCTGTCCACCATGCCGTGGCGCCAGCAGCTCAAGACGTACCAGCAGATCTACGCCGAGCGCCGCGACGCGCTGCTGACCGCGCTGTCCGACCTGATGCCCGAGGGCACCACGTGGACCCACCCGGCAGGCGGCCTGTTCGTCTGGGCGACCCTGCCCGCCGGCCTCAACTCCAAGGCCATGGTGCCCCGTGCCATCGCCGCGCGCGTCGCGTACGTGCCCGGCACCGGCTTCTACGCCGACGGCACCGGGCAGCAGCACCTGCGGCTGAACTTCTCGTTCCCGCCGCCGGAGCGCATCCGGGAGGGTGTGCGCCGCCTCGCCGGAGTGGTCGAGCAGGAGCTGGCCACGCGGGCCGTGTTCGGCGACACCGGGGTGCTGGACGCGGTGACCGAGCTGCCGCGGCCCGGCGCGCATGCGCCCGGTCCCGACTTGGCATGATTCGAGGGTGACCGCACCGTCCGCTTCACCTGCCGTCCAAGCCGATCTCCGCTGCCTGGTGCTGGCGGGCGGCCTTTCCTACGAGCGTGACGTCTCGCTGCGATCGGGCCGCCGGGTGCTGGACGCCCTGCGCGCCGTCGGCGTCGAGGCGGACATGCTCGACGCCGACGTGGCCCTGCTGCCCGCGCTGAGGTCCGATCCGCCGGACGCCGTGTTCATCGCCCTGCACGGCTCCACCGGCGAGGACGGCTCACTGCGCGGCGTGCTCGACCTGTGCGGCGTGCCCTACGTCGGCCCCGACGCCCGCTCGGCCCGGCTCGCCTGGGACAAGCCCTCCGCGAAGGCGGTCCTCGTCGAGTACGGCATCCCCACCCCGGAATGGGTCGCGCTGCCGCACGACCGCTTCTCCGAACTCGGCGCCGTCGCCGTGCTGGAGCGCATCGTGGACCGTCTCGGCCTGCCCCTGATGGTCAAACCCGCCCAGGGCGGCTCCGGGCTGGGCGCCGCGGTGGTCCGGGACGCCTCCGCGCTGCCGGCCGCGATGGTCGGGTGCTTCGCGTATGACCAGACCGCCCTCGTGGAGCGTTATGTCGAGGGCGTGGACGTGGCGGTCTCCATCCTCGACCTCGGCGAGGGGCCGTTCGCGCTGCCGCCCGTCGAGATCGTGCCCAGCAACGGCGTGTACGACTACGCGGCCCGATACACGGCCGGCCTCACCACCTGGCATGCGCCGGCCCGGCTGTCGGCGGACACGAGCGCGCAGGTGGTCAAGACGGCGCTGGCCGCACACCAGGCCCTGGGCCTGCGTGACATGTCCCGGGTCGACCTGATCGTGGCTCCGTCGGGGGAGTGCACCGTCCTGGAGGTCAACGTCTCACCGGGCATGACCGAGACCTCCCTGCTGCCGATGGCGGTGCAGGCCGGCGGACTCGACCTCGGAGAGGTGATCGCCCGCCTGGTCATGCAGGCCGCCGCCCGCCCCGCCGGCTGACCGGCACGGCTGAACAGCGAAGCGCCCAGGTTCTGCGGGAACCTGGGCGCTTCGCGTTATGTCGTCGGCTTGCGGCGCCTGCCGCTCGCCGCCCGGCTGGGCATCACTGGCTCGGGTCCGTGCGACCACCACTCGTGCCACGGGCCGGGACGCGCCATGTCCATCGGCACGGAACCGCGGAACCCGTGCCAGCGGGCTGCCTCACGCGGGCCCGTCAGGAGTCGGTCAGCTTCGCCGGCGCCTGCCAGTCGATGCGTGGCGGCTGCGCCAGCGGCGTGCCGCCGAACTCCGCCAGCCACGCCGCGACGTGGGCCAGACTCTCCCGCCACTGGTCCTCGGGGATCGGCGGCAGGATGTCATCCCACAGCGGCAGGAACGTGCCGCGCAGTTGCAACTGCCCGACCGGGCGGGCCATGAACCACACGTGGAGGTGCGCGGCCCCGTCACCCCACCGGTAGACGTGGACCCGGGCCACCTTGTCCAGTGAACGGATGGCCCGCTCAAGCCGCACCGTCATGACACCGAGTTCGGCGGCGAGCAGGTTCGGCAGGTCGCCCAGATCGAGGTGGGACCGAGGCTCCAGCATCAGCACCATCGGCAGGCCCGTGGGCCGGTCCATGGTGCGTACGCGCCAGCGCTCGTTCACCCAGATGTACGCGTCGTCGGGTGCGGTGCACGCCGTGCAGTCAGCCGAGTCCTCACCCTTGCGGGACGGCTCGGTCTCTACCGGCGGGTCAAGATGCTTGATCTTGAAGTCGCCCTCGAACGGAAACGAGGGCCACGCAGTGAAGCCGGGAAGGGGCATGGGGGTATCGGCCACCTGCAGAATCTAGCCCAGCCAGGCGGTCCTGTCTCCCCCCGGCTGTGGATTCCCGAGCGCCGGTTTCACGTGAAACCACAGCCCACAGGGTGCCTGTGGATAACTTTGTGGATAGGTCGGGGCCGCCCTGTGGAATGTGGCATCGTGACCTCGGTTACGCCATGAGTGCACAGAGCGACGGCATGTCTGTTTACGTGCTGATCCCGTTGGCAGAACGAGGATTCGGCCCGTCCGCCGCAGTGGTTTCACGTGAAACATGGCCTGTGGATAACCGGCCTCCGGCTGTGGAAAGAGGACAGTCCGGGGCTGTGGACAGCGGATACGTGACCTTCCTCGCACTTCGGCGGGGCGGTGGAGATCGTTGACCTTGGGCATGCGGGTTGTGGATAACTCCGATGACGTGTGTGCGGACCCCTGGGTGTTCCAGCGCCGCCGGATGGAGCTGCGATGGCAGACCGAACGGCAGGCGCCCGGAAGGGGTGCCGAACCAGTCATCCCGGGTGCTCAAGGTTCAGAAAGGTCGTCCTGGGCATCAGTCGCTGGGCCCGGCGTACGGCGGCTCGAACTCTCCAGCGGGTTGCGGGTGGTCGGCATCAGTGCCTCTGCATCCCAGCACGGATCGGGCACAGCTTCGGATCCCTGGGGCTGATCCGTAGGGCGAGATGTGGCGAGGGCTCTGCCCGCTGTCGACCACGTGGGGCCTGGGCTCGCTCGGCCCAGCTCGGTGGCCAAACTCAGACTGTCTGAGTCAGGCCGTCGTGCCCCCGACGAAGTCCGGCAGCACCGAGCCACGACCGGACGCCCCGTCGCCGTCAATGCCGACCCTGTGTGCCGGGATCCCCAGCGGAGTCTGGGGGATCGGCGGAGCCGTTGGCCGGCCCGGCGACGCCAGCACAGGTCTTTGATGCTCGGCACGGGTCGACGCCTCAGTCGCTTGGCATGACTCTGCCAGAGGTGCTCTGTCCGCGTCGGCTAGGCGGGGCTCAGTGACTCGGATTCCCGGGCGCGGGCACTTCCACCGAGAACCCGCCCGCTTTCATGACGCCATGTCTTCCCAGGGTCTGTGTGCGGCCAGTGCTGGGGCAGCGGCCAACAGGCGGTCGCCTCCACGCCACCGCGAGTCCGTGGGGGAGTGTGACTCGCGATCGGGTGCCGGACCTGCCGCCGGGGCTCGGTGCCGCGGTGACGCGACAAAGCCTGCCGAGCCGGAGTGAAGGCACTGCCGGTTTGTGCAGTGCATGACTTCAGCTCGGCTCGGTGAACGACCACCTGTCAACTGATCTCGGCTCGAACGCGCAGTGCAGCAGCGATCGAGTTCCAGCACTGATGAAGACCCCGCGCAGGCTGACCGCGTCATCGGCCGCTATCGCGGCATACTCGTGCTCGGCACTCACCAGTTGATCTGACATCGGCGGTCCGCCAACCCGCTCCGGATGTGCGCTTCGCCAGGCGGGTTCGGCAAGGGACCCTGTGCCGGTCTCCATCACCTCTGGCATCAGCGGGACGGAGTGGCTGAGTCATGGCTACCCCGGACCACCATCGCACCCATCGCAGGCGTGTCCGCCACAGCCTGTCGCCGAATGCCGCACTGTGGCCGGCCAACGATGACCCCTACCGCCACCGAGCGGCGATCCTTCCGGCCGTTGCCGTCAGCGTGGTTTCACGTGAAACCGCGTGCAGGAAACCCGCCGGATCGTTCCTTCATCTCTGCACCTCATGCTGGACTGAACAACGCGTCACTCCGCACCCATGGATTCTTGTCCCACGCCTCGGTAGTCCCGAGGACCGACACGGGGCCGAACCCAGCGCGGTCGGCCGGAACCGCCGAGGCTCTGGGCGGTGCACCGGGATCAGGCGGCCTCACGGCCGAGGTGAACCGCAGCCGGATCCAGCGACAAGAGCCGGGCCCAGCTTAGCTCCCGCCCTGGGCCGCCGAGGTGAACGCGTAAACGACCTCGGAGAATCCGCGCGGTCGGTGGGACCGGTGGACAGGTTGCGGCGCCACGGCCACCGCGGCGGAGACGCTGGGCAGGTTCACCGACGGCACCGTCACCCGGCCCCCTCACCACGGTCAAAACCCATCCGTCAGACGGCCGGCATTCGTTTCCCCGGTTGCTCAGTCTTGGCCACACAGGTCCGTCGGCCACCACTGCGGCTGAGCCCACCGCGTTCACCAATGAACCCGGATCGTCAAGACTGCCGAGCTCGGCAACGGGTGCCGGGCCCGCCACGACCATAAGAACGTCCGAATCCACGCGACGGAGATAGGCGTGAGACCTCATCCATCGGTCCGCTGAGCGGCGGTGGTCTCACTGTCTCAGAAGACGCACGGAGCCACCGGAACGCAAGGTCTACCTGAACCCTCAGAGTGTCAGGTCTCAGGGGAAGTCGGGGACGCCGTCTCAACTCGTAACCGCTGAGACCTCTGAGGCCTGCCCTCCGAGACTGCTGTGCCGCTGATGCACGAGAGCGTTGAGAACGCCGAGTCCAACGTGCGCTGGCTGGAGTGTCGAACGTTGTTGGATCCGTCCGCCGAACCAGCGACTCCGGTTCACGACGGGTGCATCAACAGGCGATGTCTTTGGCCTGTCTGGCAACGCGGCCGTGCGCCCGGACCACCGCGAACGCCCTGCCGTAACCCACGTTCGCCACCGGAGTCCTGGAAGGCTACGCGCCAACCAAGCACTGTGCCCGCGTGAAGAACGCCCTCTCGTTGAGCGAATCGGCGACCTTGCCGAGTTGACAAGGCGCACCCGCTCCCGCCCGAATCGGGGGCTGCCAGGCCGCGGTTGTTGACTGCCGGCCGCCATCAGCCAGCTAAGCCAACTCGCCGCGCGCGGACGCCGGCGAAGCCTCGAAGCAATGCCGGGCGTCTGGAAGTCCGAGGGACCGCAGGCGTACTCGCCGACCCTCAGGCCCAACGGACACAAGGGCGGCGTGCCGGCGGCTCAGCCTGCGGTGGACACGCAACGCTTCGTCGAATACTTCTTCCCCTTGTCACCTTCCTCAACTGTGTGCGCCACATTGTGGCGAGCCAGCCCTGCCCGCACTGGATGCCGAACATCGCCGTACTCCAGCCAAGCGACGATTCGGTGTGAGTCGGCACCTGCCGTGTCGGCGCGGACCGGGTCGCGGAACTGGAAGCGGAGACAGAACCACCCATGCGAACGTGCGACGCACGGTTCAAATCATGACAACGAACGGCCGGCAGAGGTACAAGCGCACGCCGACACCGTCCGCGTACCCAACCCACGTCCGAACAGCCGCCATCCAGGTGCCGCGTGGACTTATCCCAACACGGCACCAGTTGTCGTACCGAGCCCTACACAGAACCGCACACAACAAGCGGGAGGCGATGTGCCTCAGCCCTCCGCGTTGGAGCCCCGACCGCAACCGGTATGTGCCTCCAAGGCAGCCATCCTCTGAGAGCACGTCGCAAACCTAGGTTCGATGAGCCGGCTGCCTGCCGGTACTGAGTCGGGTTGGCCCGGCGTCACCGGTAAGCCTGGAGCGAATCTCCGCAGAAATCCAGCCGAGGCCGTGAACGCGATCATCGTGTTTCACGTGAAACAGTGCGCCCGTCCACGCCATCGCGTACCGACCACTCAGAACCAGGTCCGGCCAACACTCACCGGATGGCGCGGATACCCATCGCGTGGCAGCCGCCAGGACCACAGAGCGATCCCGTGCACATGCCAGACGCGACGGTCCGACTCACTCAGGATGCGTTCCACGCGCAGGCCCATCGCACGGATACACACAGCCGGGGGAGTGTACGGCCACCTTCCTCCACGACGCCGCCAAGAGTCCCGCCCACGGCGAAGAACCGGGCTGGCGTACCTCTTGGTTTCAGCTCGTCCCGCTGCGGGAACCTGCACCTGGACTGTGACGCGGTCTGCGGCGGCGGCTCGCCTTTCCGAGCATGTCGATTCCACCTGCAGGTCGATAGACGGACTTCGCGGCTGGATCGGGCGTGCGCAGACCGAAGTAGGGCTCCCTCCAGATGGTGCACCGCTCGACAGGCGAGGTGTCTCAGGACCGTTTACGCAAGGCCCTTCGGTCTAGGCGGCGCAGCATTCGGCCACGCGCAGCATCGGGGTGCCGACCGCCGATGCCGTGCCGGCAGGGGAGCGACGCGGGCCTACAACTGCGGGAGGGTCCACTGCACCTGACTGAGAGGCGCCCTGATGTCGAAGCAACCGCTGATCGTCGGCGACTGTACTGGGAGAGCCATCGGCAGGAGCTTCAGCGCGCCAACCCCACCCGCGTTGACGAACGTCGCATCAAATCTCACTACGACAGGCTCACCCGTCAGCCGACCGACAGTGAATGACCATGCCATCGACTGCCTCCCGGCACAGGTCCGCACGGCAGCCGATGCCGCCCGTACTCCCCGGGGAGTAGCGCAACTCCCGACGGTGGGTGGGGCACAAGTCGCCGAGCGACCGGCGCAGGTTGCGCCGCAGAGCCCGTCCAGTCAGTGCGGACCACCAGTTGGTGAAGGCCGTTGGCCGCCGCCGTGCCCGGTCGCGCACGCGGCTAGGCGACCGCATCTCCGCCCATCACACGGAATGCTGCATCAGACTTCCTACGGCCGATCCGACCTTCCGATCGTCGGCGGCTTCCAACCGTTGCTTCCCCACGGGGTGGCACGGTTTACTCCTCGGTCAGCCGCAAGGTGCACACGCGCTCGGCCACTGCCCGTCCAGTGGCACGCGCTGGCTCTCCAGCATCTCGTGTTCCCTCAGCCCTGCCCGCGCCGACCGCGATCCCTCGGCAAGCGGGGAGGTCCGCCGCCACTGTCATGGCGGGCTGGCTTTGGACAGCAACCCACCCTTCGCCACCGCTCCATGGCACCACCAGCGCCGGTGACATCTCAGCCGGCCGCCGGGCCGGAAGCGGAGCGGTGGCAGCCGGCATCTCAATGGCAACGCCAACCGGCACTGCGAGTTGGCACGAACGCCGGGTCTAGCTCAAGGCAAGACTGCCCCAGCGCATGCGTCCCCAACACCCGAGCGGATCCTCATGCACCGCTGTACGACGAGAGCCTGGGTACTCCGAGACACGTAGCCGTGGAGGCACCGGGTGCCGTCGGCTCGTGCATTGCCGGTCTCCCTCCCGACAGGCGGCTCCAGCACGGACGCTAAAGGCGGGACCTCTCGAATCGTTCCTCACGATCGGAGCCTCAGTACCAGGCTGACATGCCTTCGACCACAGCAGCGCGTGCTGAGCGGCGATCGCAAGGTTTCACGTGAAACAAGAAGATCGCCGGTGCGTCCGATCCGCGTTCTTCCGAGACGGAGAACAACCGGGCCTCGGCTAGAGGTTCTGTCCCCTGAAATTGGGTACGCGGCTGGCGGGTGGCAGGCCGGCTAGCGCGGTGTGTCCGCGGTGGTGGTTGTAGGAGTGCAGCCAGCATCCGAATGTTTGACCGCGTGCAGTCTCTGGGCGGTAGTGCCGCGCGTAGGGCCAGTCGTCGAGCGTGCTGCGGTTGAAGCGTTCGACCTTGCTGTCGGTCTGGGGGCGGTAGGGGTGGTGCGTGCGTTTGCAGGGTGCTCCCGAAGGCGGTCAGGGTGTCGCACCGAAGGCGTGACCGGCAGAGCGCTGGGTAGGACCAGTACAACCTCCGGAAGCGCCGGGACCGGGCCACCGCCCCCTGCACCTGGAACTAGTGCCGGCGGTGCAGACCTCCCGCCGGCATCGAACTTCGCTGACCATCACCGAGCTGCGCCAGGCGCTCGACCACCACATGCCTCGCCGAGGTCTCTTCGAAGTATGAGGGACACGTGGAACAGACAGCCCGACGTAACGGCGCTCTGCCAGCCGGCCTCGATCCATCGCACGGGCGGTCGGCCGGCTGATGAGACAGGTCCGACAGCCGACAACTTTTCAAGGATGCGTCGAGGAGGTCGGCGCGCCGCCGTCGGATGGCGGCTGGGGCAACGCGGGCAGGTTCAGGAAGGAAGGGCGGCATCTTATGGCCGCCCACTGGAACCGATGCCGGTTGTGGGCGCTACCGCCGCTGCCCGAGGCACGAACCGCATCGCAGGCATCGCCGAGACCGACGGCCACAACATGGGCCTTCCGACGCGTAGCTTCGTCAGGACTGCCCGTCACGCACCTACCAAGCCCCACAGAACGGGTTCACACATCACGACTCACCACCTGCCCCGGACCTGGCACGAGGCCGCGTCAAGTCGGCAACGCTGTCGTCGCTGTCCTGGACAGCCTGCGCTGCAGCTGCGGAGAGCGCACCTGCGGCAGCCTTGGTGTGTCCCGATGATGCGCCTCGCTCTTGCCGGCTGACGACAAGGTGGGTGGTGCCGGCCCGGCCGCGGGCTCCGTTTCCACCACCGGTGAAGACTCTGTTGCCCACCGCCCCGAACGCGGTGCCGGACGGACGCAACAGGATGGCCGCAGCGCGAGCAGGGGAGTGCCGGTGCAACCGCGCGCCCGGCCGGGTGTACGTGAGGTGAAGCCGAACACCACGTCCGCTGCGCGACAGAGGATCTCTTGGTTTCACGTGAAACATCACGGCCTCGGCACCGGTACGCGCCTAGGCCACGCACCGGCCGCAACTATTGCTCTAGGCGAAGCCATGAGACGGGGGGCAAGCATGACATCCCACGTGATGCCGCCTGGCAGAGTCGGCGGATCAGGTCGCCGCCGATTGCCGGTTCGGTGAGCCGGATGTCGGTCCGCGCGTGCCATCACACCGGCCTGCCGTGCGCAACGCCACCACCCCGAACCTCCCAGAGCCGAAGCCACCCGTTCCGCACTGACCGGTTCCCGCCACCGGCTATGCCAGGAAACGCACTCACTCAGTTCTCAGCCCCACACCCGGTCCAGCGGCCCCCAGACGCTCCGGCCTTCGGGTACAGAGCCCCCGACTTGCACGCCCGCCTGACACAGCACCGAGCAGACCCTGGCGTATGAGACTGAATCGCCAGACCCTGCGCCGCGCAGTAACCATCGGTGAGCCCTGGCCCCAGATGGGACGATGACCGATCCGGTGTGCGACCGGTTCGCAGGCCCCGCGAACGGTCGCACACCCGAACCGCAGACGTGATCCACCAGTCGGTCCCTCGACCCATGCAGCACAGCGGCCCACAGCCCCGATCCCGTCAACGCCGTCGATCGGGTTCCGCCAGGCTCTCCGTCGGCCCCGCCATCAGCCTCATCCAGAGGCCCGATTAACAGGCCCGAGGACCAGTCCCGGCAGGCCCATCCCGAGCCCAGGATCGCGCTGCAGGCCCGAACGGCCGGCCCGGCTGACCGCGGTCCAACAGGCGTAGTCCGCGAGCTCTGTCGGGAACCAGTCCGGCGCACCGTCAACCCAGAGGTGCCATCGGGTCCGGTCCGGCCGCACCGGTCGTCATCTGCCAGCCGCCAGCCCGGCTGGCAGAGTTCGCAAGTCCGCTTCGGCAAACCAGGGAAGGGCCTCCCGCCTGACGAACCCACACACTCGGGCCTTGGCTCAGTCCCACCTCGCGGGGCATCCCTCCAGCAGCGAAGGCGCAACCGACGCGACTCTCCTCGGCTGTCGGCCATTGCCCCGGACGAGGTGCACCGTATCCCAACGGCCAGACCCGGATGGAGGACGCGGTTATGGACAAGGCGGATCTCGTCCCCACGTGCCGACCGCAGAGGCGGGTCGGTTGGCTTGCCGCGAGGAGGGATTCAGCCAGCATGGAGTTACCCCGCTGCGTCTCCCTTCAGACGCCAACCGATCCTGACAGCTGCACCTGGCCATACCAGCCGGGTTGACCGCTCGGCCCGCCTTGGGTTCGACGCGGAGCCACCGCGTTTGAGGTGCCCGGTCAGATGTTCGAGCGCGGCATGGGTGCCTCCACCGATCACGCCGTCGCGCTGTCCAGTACCGCATCGCCGGGAATCCGGCTCCCCGCTGGGAACTGTGTGACCTTGGACCCGCACAGGGGCTCAGGCCCGAATGCAGTCCCGGGTCGGCCTCATGACTGGACCCGCCCGGCTGAACCCTGCCTGGCAACGCGGCTCGGCGCCCAGCTGGGTCCAAGCCACCCCAGATTCGACCGGCTGACAACGGTAGGAGACCCTGCGCATGGACGTGACCAGGCCCGGTGACGAAATCCAGCCACCCTGGACGCGCCAGATGCGGGAGCAGACGGCGCGAGGAGCCGGTACAGCCGGCGCGCCACGAGCGGAAAGCCAGGGAAGGGCCGTGTCCGAAGCAGGAGGCGGGTGAAGGCGGTTAGGAATCGCGCCAGGCCCTCACCGGGTCGAGCCGAGATACTTCCTGGTCAGCCTCAGCCGGCGCTTCAACCTGTGGCAGGGCGAAAGAAAGCGGGCCGCCCGTCGGGCGGCCCGCTTCGTCAACCTAGTCTATTCCTGGTTCTCCACGCCGATGATCCCGACGATCCGCTCCAGGTCGTCGACCGTCGCGAACTCTATCGTGATCTTGCCCTTGCTCCGACCGATGTCCACCTTCACCTTGGTGTCGAACCGGTCCGACAGCCGGTCCGCCAGGTCGACCAGGGCGGGGGCGTGCGGCTTGGCGCGCCGCTTGGCGGCTGGCTGCTTGGCGTCGCTCTCCGCATTGGCCAGGGTCACCAGTTCCTCGGTGGCCCGCACCGACAGCCCTTCGGCGACGATACGCGTCGCAAGCTTGTCCTGGGCGTCGGCCTGGTCGAGGCTGAGCAGCGCACGTGCGTGGCCCGCGGACAGCACTCCGGCGGCCACCCGCTTCTGCACCTGCGGGGGCAGGTTCAGCAGGCGGATGGTGTTGGAGATCTGCGGCCGGCTGCGCCCGATCTTCTTGGCCAGCTCGTCGTGCGTGGCGCCGAACTCCTCCAGCAGCTGCTGGTACGCCGCCGCCTCTTCCAGCGGGTTCAACTGCGCCCGGTGGATGTTCTCCAGCAGGGCGTCGCGCAGCATGGCGTCGTCGCGGGTGTCCCGCACGATCGCCGGGATCATCTCCTTGCCGACGGCCTGTGCGGCACGCCAGCGCCGCTCGCCCATGACGAGTTCGTACTTGTCCTGGCCGAGTTCGCGAACGACGATCGGCTGCAGGAAGCCGACCTCCTGAATGGAGATCTTCAGCTCGTCGAGCATCTCGTCGTCGAAGATCTGCCGGGGCTGCTTCGCGTTGGGCACGATCGAGCCGACCGGGATCTCCGCGAACCGCGCGCCGGGCACGGGTGCCAGGTCCATCACCTGCGCCGGGGGCGGCATCTCCACAGCCTGCGGAGCCTCCACGGCGACCGTGACGGCCGGGGGAGCGGAGACCGGCACAGCGGCCGGTACAGCCTCGACCGGGGCGGCCTGCGCCGGCACCGGGGGCGCGACGGGAGCCTCCGCCGCCACCGGGGCCGAGGGGATCAGCGCACCGAGACCGCGACCGAGGCCTCCCTTACGTACGGGGGGCGGGGTCATGCCGCTGCCTCGCCTTCCGCAGTGGTGCTGTTCCGCGTGCTCATGCCGCAACTCCGATCTTCGCGCCGCGCTCGGCGATCTCCTGCGCGGCCTCGAAGTAGCTGGTGGCTCCACGCGAACCGGGATCATAAGTCATGACCGACTGCCCGTAGCTCGGTGCCTCGGATACCCGCACGTTGCGGGGGATGACCGAGGTCAGCACCTTCTCGCCGAAGTGGTTGCGCACATCCTGCTCGACCGCGTCCGCGAGGCGGGTGCGGCGGTCGTACATGGTCAGCAGGATGGTGGACACGTCCAGGTTCGGGTTGAGGTGGGCCTTCACCAGGTTGATGTTGTTCAGCAGCTGGTTGAGGCCCTCCAGCGCGTAGTACTCGCACTGGATCGGGATCAGCACCTCCTGCGCGGCGCACAGCGCGTTGACCGTCAGCAGGCCCAGCGACGGCGGGCAGTCGATGAAGACGTAGTCGAACTCCATCGGGAAGCCCTGGATCGCGCGGCCGAGCCGCGACTCGCGGGCGACCACGGAGACGAGCTCGATCTCGGCACCGGCGAGGTCGATGGTGGCCGGCACGCAGTAGAGGTTCGGGATGCCCTCGACCGCCTGCGCCACCTCTTCCATCGGCACCTGGTCGATCAGACAGTCGTAGACGTCCGGCACGCCCGCGTGGTGCGGCACGTTGAGTCCGGTCGAGGCGTTGCCCTGCGGGTCGAGGTCGACCACCAGGACCCGGTTGCCGTGCAGGGCCAAGGCCACCGCAAGGTTCACGGTCGTGGTGGTCTTGCCCACGCCGCCCTTCTGGTTGGCGACGCACATGACGCGCTGCCGGGTCGGGCGAGGCATGGTCACCTCGCCGCTCGGGTTAAGGATCTGTACGGCGCGCATCGCTTCCATGGCCAACGGTGGGTCCTCCGAACTACCGGACGCTGTCGTGTTCGCGTCAGAAGCACCGTACGCGGTCGCACTCTGATCCTCACCCGCGACATGCGTAGAACTGGGTTGAGGGCGGGGCGACGGCGGCCGGTTCGCCGGGGGAGCCGACACCGGCACGTAGCCGGTGGCACCGTGCGGAGCCGAGGAGAACTCCGCGGGCGGCACACTGCTCCCCGGCGGCGGCACCGAGGCCGTCGCGCGGAAACCGGTCGCGTCAGGACTCGCCGGACCACCGGGTGCCGGATATGACCCTGCCGCGCTCGACGAGTACGTGTTCGCAACGGTTGGCCTCATACCGGAGCCCTGGTTGGCGGCGCCTCGCTGCGCCGGGGTTGATGTTTCACGTGAAACAACGCCGTAAGAGCCCTGGGGGAGGCTCATGCCGTATTCCTGCACCGTGTCATCCCTGCCCGCATCGGATCGGATGGCTGCGCCGGCCGGTCCGGCGCGCGCTGGCGTCTCTGCCGGCGGTGCAAAGACCGCACCCGCGACAGTCGGGTCCACATTATCGACGCGCGGCCAGCCTACGGCGGACGGGCGACGGAAGCTACCACCGTCCTCCGGTTGGGCACGCGTGTGACCGCCTTCTGGCTGGACATACACCAAGAATCCCGGCACCAGTGACATGCGACATCCGAGTCGCCGCTGCGCCAGGGAGGTGCCCGGCCAGCCGCCGGCCACGGGCGCGACGGGGGCCGTGCGCATCACCCGCCGAGCCGGTGGCGCACCGGTCGCCAGCACGGCGCCGGACAGGGGCGACCGGATGGCCGCCCCCGCACCCGGAAAGGCGCCGGCATAGGTATGCGGGCGCGGCAGGTCGGCCGAAGCGGACGTGCCGGCTCCGTCGGTTCGCAGGACACCCATCGTCGTGCGCCCTTCCGTCAGCGGAGGGCGCATCGCTCAGCGCCGGCGTCCTCCGCGCCCTGCCTGCCGGGTCGGCTTGGCAGTCTTCGGCACGACCTCGCGCTCCCGAACGATCTCCACCACGGTGGTGGGCGGGTCGATCAGGCCGACGCCGCACTGGTGGATCACGGCCGGGCCACCGCCGAGGCGGGCGACGGCGTCGCCGTGCTCCACGATCTCCTCGGCGGCCGACACCCCCTTGAGTGCCAGCAGGCGGCCTCCCAGCGAGGCCAGTGGCAGGCACCAGCCCGCCAACCGGTCCAGCGGCGCCACCGCGCGAGCGGTGACGACGTCCGCGCTGAGCCGGCCGATCTGCTCCTCCGCGCGGCCGCGTACCACGGTGACCTGACCGGTCAGGCCGAGAGCCGCCACCGCCTCCTCCAGGAAGGAGGTCCGACGTGCCAGTGGTTCAACCAGAATGACCGAAATATCCGGTCTAGCCACTGCGAGCACGATACCGGGCAGACCCGCTCCGGAGCCCACGTCGACGACCGTGGCGGACGGGGAAATCAGCTCGGCCACGGCGGCGCAGTTCAGCAGGTGCCGCCCCCACAGCCGGGGAGCCTCGCGCGGGCCGATCAGACCGCGCACCACCCCGTCGGTAGCCAGCAGGTCGACGTAGCGCGCCGCGACGTCGAGGCGGTCGCCGAACAGCGTCTCGGCCGCCGGGCGAAGGTCGGGGGAGAGCACGGAGCCGGTCACCCCGTCGGGGATGACCGGCTCCGTCTTGTCGTCGGAACTCACGCCGGACGTACCACGATCCGGCGGTTGGGCTCGACGCCCTCGGACTCGCTCTGCACCCCCGCCGCGGCGTTGACCACGTCGTGCACGCACTTGCGCTCGAAGGCGGACATCGGCTCCAGCTTGACGGCCTCGCCGTGCTGCTTGACCTTCTCCACCGCGTTCTTGGCCAGCGCGCCCAGCTCCTTGCGGCGCTGGTCGCGGTAGCCGCCGACGTCCAGCAGCAGGCGGCTCGGCTCGCCGGTCTGCTTGAAGATCGCCAGTCGGGTCAGCTCTTGCAGGGCCTCCAGCGTCGCGCCGCGCGGGCCGACGAGGGACTGCAGGCGGCTGCCGACCACCTCGACCACCGGGCGGCCGCCGGAGACCAGCTCGTCGATGTCGCCGTCGGCGTCCAGGATGTCCAGCAGGCCCTCGATGTAGTCCGCCGCGATCTCGCTCTGCCGGAACAGGTCGGCGTCGCTGGCGGCCTTGCGCTTGGGAGCGGCGGCCTCGTCGGCGCCCTCCTCGGTCTCTTCGGCCTCCGCCGTGCCCTTTGCCGCCTCGGTCTCGGCGAGGTCTTCGACTGCCACGTCGTCCAGCTCAGTCTGGTCGGTCACGTTCTTCTCCGGGTGTTCGGTCCGATCAAAACCCCGTGATCGGCCCCGCGCCTCACGACGCGGGGATCACGAGCAGGTCTGTGGGGGTGGCAGTCAGCCGGCCCGCCGCCCGCGCCTGCGACCCCCGGCGTCCTCCGCGGCGAGGCGGAGGACGGCTTAGAGCAAGGCCGCGATCGCAGGGCGATCATGGCTGAGGTCAGCCGACGTTCTTCTTCACCGTCTTGCGCTTGGTGTTGGTCGGCTTGGCGCCGACCTTCGGCGCGAGCGCCTTGGCGACCTCCGGGTCGATGACCTTCGGCTCCGCCTTGGCACCGGCCATCTTCGGCGGCGGGTACTTCTTCAGCACCCACATCTGCTGGCCGAGCGTGAAGAGGTTCGTCGTGGTCCAGTAGATGATCAGACCGAGCGGGAAGGCCACCGCGGAGATGATCAGCGTCGCCGGGATGCCGTACAGCATCAGCTTCTGCATCATCTTCTGGGTGGGGTCCTCGGACCAGCCGGTCTTCAGGATCATCTGGCGGCTGGTCATGTAGGTCGTGATGATCATGACCACGCCGAGGATGCCGCAGAGCACGGCGGCCGCGCCGCCCTGGGTGAAGGTCGCGCCGATGGACACGCCGAACAGGTCTGCGGCCATGCCGCTCTGGAACTGCGCGGCGGTCCAGCCGTAGAGGGTCTCGTCGACGGTGCCCGTGCCGAGGCGCTTGATCACGTGGAAGACGCCGAAGAAGATCGGCATCTGGATCAGCAGCGGAAGGCAGCCCATCAGCGGGTTGGCCTTCTCCCGCCGGTAGAGCTCCATCATCTCGCGCTGGAGCGTCTCCTTGTCACCCTTGTGCTTCTCCTGCAGTGCCTTCAGCTGCGGCTGGAGGGTCTGCATGGCCCGCTGCGACCGGATCTGCTTGATGAACAGCGGGAACAGCAACACGCGCACCGTGAGCACCAGGAACACGATCGCCAGGACCCAGTCCCAGTTGGTGGCGAGCCAGGTGCCGTCGCCCCAGAGTTTGTCGAAGAGGCTGTGCCATAGCAGCAGGACCTTCGAGACGATCGTGTAGATCCAGTCCATCATGAGGGTGTTGCTCCAGTCACATCAGTACTGCGGCGGGTGTTGGGTGGCACTGGGTCATATCCGCCCGGGTGAAAGGGATGGCAGCGACCGAGCCGCTTGACCGTCAGCCAGAACCCCCGCAGCGCGCCGTGCTGCGCGATGGCCTCCAACGCGTAGGCGCTGCAGGACGGGTAGAACCGGCAACGGGCTGGCAGGCCCGGACTCACCCAACGACGGTACGCGATGATGGGTAGGGCCAGCACGCGCCCGGCGAGTGTCGTGGGTCGCGACGGCTGCGTCATGTCTTACCCCCGGTCGACCTGCGGCGCGATGCCTGGCCGGGGTCGCGCTTGAGCGCCGCGGCGAGCGCGGCGTCGAGGTCCCGGCCCAGTTGTTCGTACGAGGCGGACGCCGCCTGCGGCAGCGCGCGCACCACCACGGTGGTCCCGGCGGGCAGCCGGTCCAGCCGGTCTGCCGCCAGATGGCGCAGCCGGCGCTTCACCGTGTTGCGGGTCACCGCGTTCCCCACCGCCTTGGAGACCACGAACCCCGCCTGTGAGACCTGCCCGGACACGGCAACGGCGTGGCCGGGATCGACTCCCTGCCACGCCGTTTCATGCTCGATGGCCGCTGCGGGCACCGTCAGGTGCACCACCACGGCGCCACGACCGGCTCGGCGGCCTGCCCGCACGGCGGCGGCGAAGTCAGCGCTTCGCCTCAACCTGTGCGCAGCCTGCAGCATCGCCAGGCCCGTCCGGGGTCTCAGACCGCCAGGCGGGCGCGGCCCTTGCCCCGGCGCGACGACAGCACCGCGCGCCCGGCGCGGGTGCGCATACGCAGCCGGAAGCCGTGGGTCTTCGCGCGCCGACGGTTGTTCGGCTGGTACGTGCGCTTGCTCACGTCAGGTCTCCTGGGGATCGCCCCGCCGTCAAGCGGGGAAGTTCTAGCTTTTCGCGGATGCACCGCCCGGTTGACGGCAGGATCGGGACGAAGAATCTCGATCTTGTCTGAGTCAGGGCGGACGCCGCAACCGACACCCTAGCAGAGGGTGATGGAGCAACCGCTCCAGGGTACACGTGCCGTCGATGTCCGCCAAGAACTCTTCGCAGCTCACTCACCGTGTCAACAGCGTCGCCCTCACCGCAACCCACAGTGTCGTTATCAACACTCACCGAGAGTGAAGCTGTGGACAACGGGTGGACGCCTGTGGATAACCCTGTTAGCGTGCCGGAGTGCCTGGCTGACAGGGCTGGCCGTTAATTGTGGCAGTTACCGCAAAACCGGGCAATAAGGTGGCTCGTTCGGCACGGTGGGCCGTGTTGCAGGCGCTCGTGCGCCGGATAGGGCGACCCATACCAGCCGGACCCCGGATGCCGATCGACACACAGCCTGTGGATAACTTGTGGAGAACCTCGTTGATTCGGGGGATAACCCGGGGGAAAACCACGGTCCGTGATGACACCGTCATTGATCGGAGCCGTCGGGCGGGAGCTGACGGGCAGCCCGGTGCGAGACCGAGCCCCGCTACACGGAATCGAAGGGTCGAGCGCATGAACGAGGCTGACAGGTGAGCGACCTCAATGCCGTGTGGCTGGCTGCCACCGACGAGCTCGCTGACGAGATCGTCTCGGCGCAGCACCGCGCTTATCTCCGACTCACCCAGGCCCTCGCGGTGGTCGACGACCTCGTGCTGCTGAGCGTGCCGGACGCGTTCATCCGCGACATCATCGAGACGAAGCTGCGCACCGCCATCACCGACACACTGTCGCGGATCATGGGCCGACCGGTGCAGGTCGCGGTCAAGGTGCGCCCCCCGGACGAGTCCGCGGCCCGGCCCGCGCCCCCGCCGCCGCCCCCACCCGCCGAGTACGCCCCAGTGGCGTACACCGCACCCGTCTACAGCCCGCCGCCCCCCGAGCACTCCATCGTGGCGCCGGCCGCCGACGGCGAGGACGCGCTGTTCGCCGTCCCGGTCCCGCGGCACCCCGAGGTCGCCCCGGTACGCGCCGCCGTGCTGCGCACGCCCGACCGCGACGGCCCGTCCGACTCCGGCCCCGGCCGGGGCACCGGCCCGGTGGACAGCCGCGCCGTGCCGCACCCCCTCGCGGCGGTACGCGAGGAGCGCGAGCGCCGTCCCGGCGCCACCCCCGGCTCGGCCGCGGGCGACGCCGGCGGCAACAAGCTGAACCCGAAGTACCGCTTCGAGACGTTCGTCATCGGCTCCTCCAACCGCTTCGCGCACGCCGCGTCGGTGGCGGTCGCCGAGTCCCCGGCGAAGGCGTACAACCCGCTGTTCATCTACGGCGGCTCCGGGCTGGGCAAGACCCACCTGCTCCACGCGATCGGCCACTACGCCCAGGAGCTCGGCCACGCCCGCAGCGTCCGGTACGTGTCGACCGAGGAGTTCACCAACGACTTCATCAACTCGATCCGCGACGACAAGGCCAGCGCGTTCCAGCGCCGCTACCGCGACGTGGACATCCTCCTGATCGACGACATCCAGTTCCTGGAGAAGCGCGACCGGACCCAGGAGGAGTTCTTCCACACCTTCAACACGCTGCACAACGCCAACAAGCAGATCGTCATCACCTCCGACCGCTCGCCCAAGGCGCTGTCGACGCTGGAGGACCGCCTGCGCACCCGGTTCGAGTGGGGCCTGCTGGCCGACATCCAGCCGCCGGACCTGGAGACCCGCATCGCGATCCTGCAGAAGAAGGCGGCCCAGGAGCGCCTGCACGCGCCCGCCGACGTGTTGGAGTTCATCGCGTCGCGGGTGTCGAACTCGATCCGCGAGCTCGAGGGCGCGCTGATCCGGGTCACCGCGTACGCGAACCTGAGCCGCGAGCAGGTCAAGCTGTCGATCGCGGAGGAGGTGCTGCGCGACTTCATCCCCGACGACGCCGCCCCCGAGATCACCGCCGACCAGATCATGCTGTCGACCTCGGAGTACTTCGGCGTCAGCCTGGAGGACCTGCGCGGCCACTCGCGCTCGCGGGTGCTGGTCAACGCGCGCCAGGTGGCCATGTACCTGTGCCGTGAGCTGACCGATCTGTCCCTGCCCCGGATCGGACAGGCGTTCGGGGGACGTGACCACACCACGGTCATGCACGCCGACCGCAAGATCCGGCAGCAGATGGCGGAGCGGCGATCCCTCTACAACCAGATCGCCGAACTCACCAACCGCATCAAGCAGATCTAACGCGGCAGCGGCGACGGCCGTGCCGTCGGACCGCTCACCTGGACGAAGGCGCCGTCGCGGTACGCGTACCCCCGCTCCTGCGGGGTGATGCGCTCCGCGCCGTCGTCGTTGCCGTACCCCTCGATGCGCACGACGACCACGTCTGCGCGCACCGACACCTGTCCCGGGTCGACCCACGGGAAGAAGTCGAAGGCCTTCGCGTCGAGCACGAGCCCGAGCGGGCGGAGCGAGCCGTCGGCGACGGTCAGCGCCAGCACCTGCTTACGGGTGAAGATCCCTTCGATCCGGCAGCTGACGAGCACCAGCAGCTCGTCTCCGGGCACCCGGTCGAGATCGGCGCGGGCGGGCGGGGACAGCTCGGCCACGGTCAGAAAGTTGTACGGGCCCTCCCGTTCCCTGCCGTCGACGAAGGTCCGGCGGCCCGCCGGGCACAGCGCCACCGCCGGCACCTCGAACGACGCGTTGCGCACATCCGGCGCGGCGAGGCCCGACCCCGGCGACGTCACCGTCGGGGCCGGGGTCGCCGGCCGAGCGGTCACCGGGCCGGGTGAGGTGGACGGCGTGGTCACCGGCGGCGCGGCGGACCTGCCCACGACCACCACTGTGGCCAACAGCCCACCCGCCAGCGCCAGGACCGTGGCGACCGACGCGACCACCCTGCGCCGCGCCCGTCGGCGCGAGGTGGCCAGCACCCGGGGATAGAGGTCGACCGGAGTCGCCTGCGCCGCGAGCTCGGCGAGCTGGGCGCGGAAGAGGTCGCTCATCGCAGCTTCCTGTCGCTGGTGGGGAGGTCGAGCAGATGCGGCGCGACGGTGCGGAGTCTCGCCAGCGCCTTGGCGGACTGCGACTTGACCGTGCCGACCGTGATGCCGAGCAGGTCGGCCACCTCAGCCTCGGTCCGGTCCTCGAAGTAGCGCAGCACCAGGACCGCACGCTGGCGGACGCCGAGTCGACCGAGCGCCTCCTGCAGCGCGAGCCGGGTGACCGCTCGGGCCTGCTCGTCGACGGCGACGTGGGAGGAGGAGTGGACCCCGGGTTCGGGAAGAAGGTCGGTCAGCCGCTCCGGGGCGCGCCTGCGGCGACGCCACCACGAGATCTGCAGGTGGTACATGATCTTCCGGGTGTACGCCTCGGGGCTGCCGTCCCAGACCCGGTGCCAGACCTGGTGCGTACGGCTCAGCGCGTCGTTGACGAGATCCTCCGCCAGATGCTGGTCACCGGTCAGCAGGTACGCGGCCCGCAGCAGGGCCGGCGTCCGCGCCCGCACGTACGCCTCGAACTCGTCGGCGTGCGATGCACTCATCGGGATCCGCCTTGGGGGTAGAGGGTGTTCGGAGCCGGGTACGCCCCCTACAAGTCGCCCGCGACGGCGAAGGGTTGCCCGTTGTCCACAGCGTTCGTGGATAAGTCCGTGGATAACCCGGTGGATTGCCTGTGGATCCGCTGTGGACGGATGTGGACGAAGAATCCGCCAAAAATCTTGCTGTGGAAAGGGTGTGGACACCCGTGTGGACGGAGCCCTTGATCCGTGGACAGCGAGCCATGATCGGTGGATATCGCTGTGGAGGGCGTGGATGCCCGGTGTCCACAGTTTGGGGAGAACCTCTGGGGATTGCCGGTGGATAACCTGTGGACGCCCGTGGACAACCGGTGGACGAAGCCCCGGCTGTGGAGAACCGGGCCGGTTATCCACCGGCCATCCACCGCTCCTCCACACCCCCGCATGCGTGCTGACCAGGGATTACGGCGTTAATCCACAGTTTCCACAGCACCGATGATGAAGACGGGAGTTATCTCTAAGAGAGAAATCAAGAAATCATCGGGGTTCGGGAAGTTGTGGATGCCCGGCCGCCGCCGATCCACAGGGGTCGCCGAGGGGAGATCGCCCGGGGGTCCTAAGGTTTCAGTGGTCAGCTTGGCAGCATCGACGTGACCACAGGAGGGCTGAGATGAAGTTTCGGGTAGAGCGTGACGCGCTTGCCGACGCCGTGGCCTGGACCGCCAAGAGCCTTCCGAGCCGGCCCTCGGTGCCGGTCCTCGCGGGTGTGATGCTGCGGGTCGCCGACGGCCGCCTGCACGTCTCCGGCTTCGACTACGAGGTCTCCAACCAGGTGGACGTGGAGGTGCAGGCCGACGCGGACGGCGCGACCCTGGTCTCCGGCCGGCTGCTCGCCGAGATCACCAAGGCGCTGCCGGCCAAGCCGGTGGAGATCGCCGCCGTCGGTGCGCACCTGGAGCTGGTGTGCGGCAGTGCCCGGTTCACCCTGCCGACGATGCCGGTCGAGGACTACCCGACCCTGCCGGAGCTGCCCGCCAGCGCCGGCCGCGTCGACGCCGCCGTGTTCGCCTCGGCCGTGTCCCAGGTCGCCATCGCGGCCGGGCGCGACGAGACGCTGCCGATGATGACCGGCGTGCGGCTGGAGCTGTCCGGGGACACCCTGGCGCTGCTCGCCACCGACCGCTACCGGCTCGCCATCCGGGAGATCTCCTGGACGCCGGACGACCCGGAGATCAGCGTCAACGCGCTCGTCCCGGCGCGCACCCTGGCCGACACCGCCAAGACGCTCGGCCCGACCGGCGGCGACGTCACCATCGCGCTCGCCGACGGCGGCAAGGGCGAGGGCATGATCGGTTTCCTGGGCGGTTCGAAGGTCGGCGGCTCGCGCCGGACCACCAGCCGCCTGCTCGATGGCCAGTCGTACCCGCCGGTGCGTTCGCTGTTTGCGCCCAGCTACGCCTCCGAGGCCCGGGTGACCGTGTCGGCGCTGGTCGAGGTCGTGAAGCGCGTCTCGCTGGTGGCCGAGAAAGCCACGCCGGTGCGCCTGAGCTTCAGCGAGGATGGTCTCGTGGTCGAGGCCGGCGGCACCGAGGAGGCGCGGGCGAGCGAGGCGATGGACGCGACCTTCACCGGCGAGTCGATGACGATCGCGTTCAACCCGCAGTACCTCATCGAGGGCCTGGGCGCGCTCGGCGCGCCGACCGCGGTGTTCTCGTTCAACGACCCGTTCAAGCCCGCGGTGATCACCCCCGCCGACGCCGACGGTGCGGTGATCCCCGGGTTCCGCTACCTGATCATGCCGATCAGGGTGGGCCGCTGACACAGCGGCCAGGCTCCAACGCACCAAGGGGGAAGACATGCAGCTCGGTCTGGTCGGACTCGGCAAGATGGGCGGCAACATGCGTGACCGCCTGCGCGAGGCGGGTCACGAGGTCGTCGGATATGACCGCAACCCGGCCCTGTCCGACGCCGAGAACCTGGCCGACCTCGTCGCCAAGCTGGCGGCGCCGCGCGCGGTCTGGGTGATGGTGCCCGCGGGCGTCACCGAGGCCACCATCGACGAGCTGGCTCCGCTGCTCAGCCCCGGCGACCTGATCATCGACGGCGGGAACTCGCGCTTCTCCTCGGACGGCCCGCGGGCCGGGCGGCTGAGCACGCGGGGCATCGGCTACATGGACGTCGGCGTGTCCGGCGGCGTCTGGGGCAAGGAAAACGGCTACGGCCTGATGGTCGGCGGATCCGACGAGAACGTCGCCCGGATGATGCCGGTCTTCGAGGCGCTGAAGCCGGCGGGTGAGTTCGGTTTCGTGCACGCGGGCCCGGTCGGCGCCGGCCACTACGCCAAGATGGTGCACAACGGCATCGAGTACGGCCTGATGCACGCCTACGCCGAGGGCTTCGAGCTGCTGGAGGCCTCCGAGCTGGTCACCAACGTGCCGGGCGTGTTCCGGTCGTGGCGCGAGGGCACCGTCATCCGCTCCTGGCTGCTCGACCTGATGGATCTCGCGCTCACCGACGACGAGCACCTGGAGAAGCTGAAGGGCTACGCCGACGACACCGGCGAGGGCCGCTGGACCGTCGAGGAGGCCATCCGCCTCGCCGTGCCCATGCACGTCATCTCCGCGTCGCTGTTCGCCCGCTTCGAGTCCCGCCAGGACGACTCCCCGGCGATGAAGGCGATCGCGGCGCTGCGCAACCAGTTCGGTGGCCACGCCGTGCAGCAGGCCGGCTGAGTTGTACGTCAGAAGGCTCGAACTCGTCGACGTCCGCTCGTACCCACGGGTGGGCGTCGACCTCGAGCCGGGGCCGAACGTGCTGATCGGCCCGAACGGGGTGGGCAAGACCAACCTGGTCGAGGCGCTCGGCTACCTCGCCACGCTGGCCAGTCACCGGGTCTCCACCGACGCCCCGCTGGTGCGGGTGGGCGCGAGCAGCGGCGTGATCCGCTGCGCGATCGTGCACGAGCGCCGCGAGCTGCTGGTCGAGCTGGAGATCGTGCCGGGCAAGGCCAACCGCGCCCGGCTCGGCCGGTCTCCGGCCAAGCGGCCCCGCGACATCCTCGGCGCGCTGCGGCTGGTGCTGTTCGCACCGGAAGACCTGGCCCTGGTGCGCGGTGAGCCCGACCAGCGGCGGCGTTACCTCGACGACCTGCTCACCGCCCGGCAGCCCCGGTTCGCCGGGGTGCGGGCCGACTACGACCGGGTGTTGAAACAGCGCAACGCCCTGCTGCGCACCGCGTACCTGAGCCGCAAGGTCGGCGGAGCCCGCGGCGGCGACCTGAGCACCCTCGAGGTGTGGGACACCCACCTCGCCGAGCACGGGGCGCAGCTGCTGCGGGCCCGCCTCGGCCTGGTCGAGCAGCTCGCGCCGTACCTGGAGGACGCCTACCAGCAGGTCAGTGCCGGGGTCGGCAAGGCGGTCGCGGAGTACCGCGCCTCGGTGCCCGAGCCGACGTCCGAGGCGATGCTGGCCGCGCTGGCCGAGGTGCGCGCCGACGAGATCGCCCGGGGCACCACGCTGGCCGGGCCGCACCGCGACGATCTGGTGCTCCGCCTCGGCGACCTGCCCGTCAAGGGCTACGCCAGCCACGGCGAATCGTGGTCGTACGCCCTCGCGCTGCGGTTGGCCGGCTACAGCCTGCTGCGCGCGGACGGCATCGAACCCGTGCTCATCCTCGACGACGTCTTCGCCGAGCTGGACACCGGACGCCGTGAGCGGCTGGCCCAGCTCATCGGCGACGCCGCGCAGGTGATCATCACGTGCGCGGTCGAGGCCGACGTGCCCGCCGCGCTGCGCGGCGCCCGATACTTCGTGACTCCCGGGGAGGTGAGCCGTGGCTGACGCCGTACCCCCCGCAGAGCAGAACGGTCCGGAGCTGGCACGGGCCGCGCTCGACGCGGCGCTCAAGAAGCGCGCGGCGCGCCACCAGGCCGCAGCCGAGGCGCGGGCCAAGGGCGAGAGTCCCGCCCGCTACCGGCCGCGCGGCTACTCCGGCCCCGGGCCCGACCCGCGCGACCCGGCGAAGCTCGGTGACGTGCTGTCTCGGCTGATGAAGGCGCGCGGCTGGCAGCGCCCGACGGCCGAGGCGACCGTGTTCGGCGAGTGGGAGAAGTGCGTCGGCCCCGACATCGCCACCCACAGCCGCCCCGTGAAGCTGGAGAACGGCGAGCTGACCGTCGAAGCAGAGTCCACCGCCTGGGCGACCCAGCTCCGCCTGCTCGCCCGCACCATCCTCACCCGCATCGCGGGCACCGTGGGCAACAACGTCGTCACCAAACTCCACATCCACGGCCCCGCCGCCCCCTCCTGGTCCCACGGCCGCAAACGCGTCCGCGGCACCGGCCCCGGCGACACCTACGGCTGACCCGGCCCGAAGGAAGGGCACCTTCACATCGCCATACGGTGGGCGCGGCGAGCGATGATCGCTGGTTCGGGTCAGGATGTGCGGTCGGACCGCACATCCTGACCACAGACGGCGATCATGAGCCGGCCGACTCGGTGGTGCCGGAGGGATGGATCTTTGGAACCTCGGTGACGGGTGGGGCATCTGAGGGCCATGCGGAGACTGTGGGGACATCTTGCGGCGCTGCTGGTGCTGACCTCGGTGCTGGTGGTCGGGCCGGCAGGGGCGGCGTGCGCGTGCAGCTGCGCCGAACCCGATCCGGTGGAGAACACGGCCTGGGCCGACCTGGTGTTCGTCGGGGTGGTCGTCGACGTCGACCGGCCCGCGTTCAGCATGTCGTCCGGCGACCTGATGACCGCCCGGCTCACCGTCGAGCAGGTGCGTAAAGGCGACGCGCAGGGCCACGTCGAGGTGAAGACCGCGATCGAAGGGCCGAGCTGCGGTTTCGACTTCGTCGAGGGCAACCGCTACCTGGTGTACAGCCGCGAGGGTCAGACCAGCCTGTGCTCCGGCAATCAACTGCTCGGCGCGGCTCCCGAGGTCGAGTTGGAGGGCGACGTGCCGGTCGCCGCACTGCTCGGCGGCGGCGCCGTGGTGCTGCTCGCCGCGCTCGCGCTCTGGTGGGTGCTGCGCCGCCGTTCGGCGCTCCCGGCACCTGGTCCCACGGAGGGCGGGGCGGGGCAAACGGACCTCGACCCCGCAGGGCGGGACGAGGCCCGCCCGGACGGTCAGGATTCGGCGTAGACGGCGAAGCCGCGGTCGGCGCAGCGGCGGTAGAACTGGGCCAGCACCCCGAACTCCGACAGCGGGAAGCTCCACTGGGGGTCGCCGTCGGTCTCCTCGCGCAGCGCGTCGAGGCGCGTTTCCAGCCAGCGCAGCTGCTGCTCGGGGAGTCGGGAATCGGTCAGTGCGGCACGAAGCACCGCCGCGACGCTGTCGAACGTGACGGTGTCGCCGTGCGGTGCGTGGCCCGCGACGAACTTCTCCAGGCCACCCGCGATCCAGGCGCAGCCGTCGGGGTCGATGACCGGGTCCTCGTCCTCCTCGGCGGCCTCGGTGGCGTAGAGCACACCCTTGAGTCCGAGCAGCAGATCGACGACCTCGGTGTACGCCGTGGCGCGGACCGTGCCGGTGCGGGCGATGTGACCCGCGAGCGCGGCGGTCGGCGCGGCGGTGCTCGGCTGTTCGGCCAACTCGGCGAAGTCGACGAATTCCGCGGGCGCCACCGGGTCGTAGAAGCGGCCCGTGGCCGGCCACTGCACCGCGACGTTGTCCAGACCCATGTCAGCCTCTCGAGCGCTTGAGTTCCAGGCCGTGCGCAACTTACGGCATACGGAGGACATTGCGCGACCCTCTGAACCGGTGCTTCTGGGCCCGCTCGCCAGCGGCCCTCGGGAGCATCGCGTCCGTGGGGGGAGTTGCGACCGGAGGCTTTCGGGCGGCTACGGGGCTGTGAGGGCCTCGAAACGACGTTCTGTGGGTGCCGCGTGCGGCAGATGTCAGCGCGACACAGTAGGATCGAGACCGAGAGCAGAACACTGGGTGGACCGTGTACGCGACACCGGTGGGTTGTCCCGCACGCCGCAGGTCCGCCCTGTGTTGCGCCGTGTGTCACCCCCCGTCCCGCGTATGCCTGCCTGGCGAAGCCTGTCCCCGGTGCCTGGGTATGCGGACGCGGTGGGACAGGACTGGTTGTCGTCCCCGTCGCCCCGAGCGGCGGAGGAGGGATTGAGAGTGGCAACGCCGAAGCAGAACGACAAGGCCTACAACGCGTCATCGATCACGGTCCTGGAAGGCCTGGAGGCGGTACGCAAGCGCCCCGGCATGTACATCGGCTCCACCGGTGAGCGGGGCCTGCACCACCTCGTGTGGGAGGTGGTCGACAACGCCGTCGACGAGGCGCTCGCCGGCTTCTGCGACACGATCTCCATCACGCTCACCAAGGACGGCGGGGTGCGCGTCGTCGACAACGGCCGTGGCATCCCGGTCGACATGCACCCGGTGGAGAAGCGCCCGACCGTCGAGGTCGTGCTGACCGTGCTGCACGCGGGCGGCAAGTTCGACGGGCAGGCGTACGCCGTCTCGGGTGGTCTGCACGGCGTCGGCATCTCCGTGGTGAACGCGCTGTCCACGCGCATCGACCTGGAGATCCACAAGGACGGCTTCGTGTGGCGGCAGCGCTACAACAACTCCAAGCCCGAGCCGCTGGAGAAGGGTGAGGCGACCAACCGCACCGGCACCAGCGTCACGTTCTACCCGGACCCGGACATCTTCGAGACGGTCGAGTTCAACTTCGAGACCATCTACCGCCGCGTGCAGGAGATGGCGTTCCTGAACCGGGGTCTGACCATCGCGCTGCGCGATGAGCGCGCGCTGGCCACCGACGGCGAAGAGGCCGAGATCCGCGAGGTCACCTTCTGCTACAAGGGCGGCATCGCCGACTTCGTGCGGCACCTGAACAACACCAAGAGCCCGATCCACAAGTCGGTGGTGGAGTTCGGCGCCGACGGCGAGGGCATGGCCCTTGAGATCGCGATGCAGTGGAACGAGTCGTACGGCGAGTCGGTCTACACCTTTGCGAACACGATCAACACGCACGAGGGCGGCACGCACGAGGAGGGCTTCCGCGCGGCGCTGACGACCATCGTCAACAAGTACGGCGCGGACAAGAAGATCCTCAAGAGCGACGAGAAGCTCTCCGGCGAGGACATCCGCGAGGGTCTCGCCGCGATCATCTCGGTGAAGCTGGCCAACCCGCAGTTCGAGGGCCAGACCAAGACCAAGCTGGGCAACACCGAGGTCAAGAGCTTCGTGCAGAAGGTCTGCAACGAGTGGCTGGCCGACTGGCTGGAGCGCAACCCGGCAGAGGCCAAGACCATCATCACCAAGGCCTCGCAGGCCGCCCGTGCCCGCATCGCCGCCGCGCAGGCGCGCAAGCTGGCCCGGCGCAAGTCGCTGCTGGAGTCCGGCTCGATGCCGGGCAAGCTGGCCGACTGCCAGTCCACCGACCCGAAGATGTGCGAGCTGTTCATCGTCGAGGGCGACTCGGCCGGCGGCTCGGCCAAGCAGGGCCGTGACCCGCGGGTGCAGGCCATCCTGCCGATCCGCGGCAAGATCCTGAACGTGGAGAAGGCGCGCATCGACAAGGTGCTGCGCAACAACGAGGTCCAGGCGCTGATCACCGCCCTGGGCACCGGCATCCACGACGAGTTCGACATCGAGAAGCTGCGGTACCACAAGATCGTGCTGATGGCCGACGCGGACGTCGACGGCCAGCACATCCAGACGCTGCTGCTGACGCTGCTGTTCCGCTTCATGCGCCCGCTGGTCGAGCTGGGGCACGTGTACCTCGCGTCGCCGCCGCTGTTCAAGATCAAGTGGAACAAGAAGGGCGACGACGCACAGTACGCGTACTCCGACCGCGAGCGGGACGGCCTGATCCGGCTGCGCCAGGAGACCAAGCCGAACGCCAAGCCGGACGACATCCAGCGGTTCAAGGGTCTGGGCGAGATGAACTACCCGGAGCTGTGGGAGACCACGATGAACCCGGGTACCCGGACACTGCGTCAGGTGACCTTGGACGACGCGGCAACCGCAGACGAACTCTTCAGCGTGCTGATGGGCGAGGACGTTGAGGCACGCCGCTCGTTCATCCAGCGCAATGCGAAGGATGTCCGCTTCCTCGACATTTAGTCGAGGAAGAAAGGCACAGTCTGGACATCTGAGCCAGGACGGATGTCCGAGTTTGGGCATCTAAGGCCAGGAACCTGCCGACCTGTGGATAGACACACTGTTTATCCACAGGTCGGGCCCTGATCCACAGCGTTATCCACAGCTTCCTCAGCTTCATACGCAGGAAAAGAGTTTTAGACAGTGAGCGAGACTCCTGACCCTCGGCCGGAAGAGGTCGGCGTGCACGGCCGCATCGAGCCCGTCGGGCTCGAGGTGGAGATGCAGCGGTCGTACCTCGACTACGCGATGAGCGTCATCGTCGGCCGGGCGCTGCCGGACGTGCGCGACGGCCTCAAGCCGGTGCACCGCAAGATCCTCTACGCGATGTACGACGGCGGCTTCCGCCCCGACCGCGGCTACTTCAAGTGCGCCCGCGTCGTCGGCGAGGTGATGGGTAACTACCACCCGCACGGCGACACCGCGATCTATGACTCGCTGGTCCGCATGGCGCAGCCGTGGTCGCTGCGCTACCCGCTGATCGACGGCAACGGCAACTTCGGCTCGCCGGGCAACGACCCCGCCGCCGCCATGCGGTACACCGAGTGCCGGCTGTTCCCGCTCGCGATGGAGCTGCTGCGCGACATCGACGAGGACACCGTCGACTTCATCCCGAACTACGACGGGCGTAACCAGGAGCCGACGATCCTGCCGGCCCGGTTCCCGAACCTGCTCGTCAACGGCTCCGAGGGCATCGCCGTCGGTATGGCCACCAAGATCCCGCCGCACAACCTGCGCGAGATCGGCCAGGCCGTCCAGTGGTGCCTGGCGAACCCGGAGGCCACCGAGGCCGAGGTGCTCGAGGCCGCCATCGGCATCGTGAAGGGCCCGGACTTCCCGACCCGCGGTCTGATCGTCGGCACCAGCACGATCGAGGAGGCGTACCGCACCGGTCGCGGCTCGATCCGCATGCGGGCCGTGGTCGAGGTCGAGGAGGACAAGAAGGGCCGCGCCTGCCTCGTCGTCACCGAGCTGCCGTACCAGGTCAACCCGGACAACCTCGCCGAGCGCGTCGCCGAGCTGGTCAAGGAGGGCAAGCTGGGCGGCATCGCGGACATCCGCGACGAGTCGTCCGGCCGGACCGGCATGCGCCTGGTGCTCGTGCTCAAGCGCGACGCCGTGGCCAAGGTGGTGCTGAACAACCTCTACAAGCACACCCAGCTGCAGGAGACGTTCGGCGCGAACATGCTGGCGCTGGTCGACGGCGTGCCGCGCACGCTGAACCTCGCCCAGTTCCTGATGTACTACGTCAGCCACCAGATGGAGGTCATCCAGCGACGGACGGCCTTCCGCCTGCGCAAGGCCGAGGAGCGCGCCCACATCCTGCGCGGTCTGGTCAAGGCGCTGGACATGCTGGACGAGGTCATCGCCCTCATCCGCCGCTCGCCGAGCGCGGAGGAGTCGAAGACCGGCCTCATGGCGCTGCTCGACGTCGACGAGATCCAGGCGACCGCGATCCTCGACATGCAGCTGCGCCGGCTGGCCGCGCTGGAGCGTCAGAAGATCATCGACGAGCTGGCCCGGATCGAGATCGAGATCGCCGACCTCAAGGACATCCTGGCCAAGCCCGAGCGGCAGCGGAAGATCATCTCCGACGAGCTCGGCGAGATCGTGGCCAAGTGGGGCGACGACCGGCGCACGAAGATCATCCCGTTCGACGGCGAGGTCTCCATGGAGGACCTCATCGCGCGCGAGGACGTCGTCGTGACCATCACCCGAACCGGGTACGCCAAACGGACAAAGGTTGACCTGTACCGCTCACAGAAGCGGGGCGGCAAGGGCGTCTCCGGCGCCACGCTGCGCCAGGACGACATCGTCAGCCACTTCTTCGTCTGCTCCACGCACGACTGGATCCTGTTCTTCACGAACAAGGGCCGGGTCTACCGCGCCAAGGCGTACGAGTTCCCCGAGGCCTCGCGCATCGCGAAGGGCCAGCACGTGGCCAACCTGCTCGCCTTCCAGCCCGACGAGCAGATCGCCCAGGTCATCGAGATCCAGAACTACGAGGTCGCGCCGTACCTGGTGCTGGCCACGAAGAACGGTCTCGTGAAGAAGACCGCGCTGGCGGAGTTCGACTCCAACCGCAGCGGCGGCATCATCGCGATCAACCTGCGCGACGACGACGAGCTCGTCGGCGCGGCCCTGATCGCCGCGGAGGACGACCTGCTGCTGGTGAGCAAGCAGGCGCAGGCCATCCGCTTCAACGCCACCGACGAGGCACTGCGCCCCATGGGCCGCGCCACGTCGGGTGTCATCGGCATGCGCTTCGGCGACGGCGACGAGCTGCTGGCCATGGAGGTGGTCCGCGACGGTATGGATGTCCTCGTGGCGACCAACGGCGGCTACGCCAAGCGCACCCCGATCGACGAGTACCCGGTGCAGGGCCGGGGCGGAAAGGGCGTACTGACCGCAAAGATCACCGAACGCCGTGGCGGACTGGTGGGTGCGGTCGTTATCAGCCCGGAAGACGAGCTCTTCGCTATCACGAGTAACGGCGGAGTTATCCGAACTCCGGTGAAGCCCGTGCGGCGGACGCGCGATCGGAACACAATGGGTGTCAAGCTGATGGACCTCCCAGAAGGCGTAACCCTCGTCGCCATTGCCCGCAATGCCGATGAGCCGGACGAACAGGACTAGTGCATGACGGAGACACAGGCGATGTCGGAGACCGCGGGGGCTCCGGCGAGTCCGGTCGAGAAGGACGGCGGCGACGCCGCCTCGTCGACCGGCCGGGCGGCCGTAGGCCGCGCGACAGTCCCCGCTGATCAGTCCGAGCCGACCCCGGCCCGGTCCGCGACCGGGGGTGACGAGCCGGCCGGCAGCACCGCTGCTGCCGCCACGACCACCACCGGCACCTTCACCCGGCCGGCGGGCATGCCCGTCCCGGATTCGGAGCCCACGGGCGCCATCGCGACCTCCGACCGGCCGGCGACGGCCACCGGTCGGGCCGCGGCCGGCTCCTCGACGCTGCGCTCGGTGGTCAACAGCGCCAGTGCCGGCGCGGTACGGGTCACCGAGGCCGTGCGTGCCGCTCGGACCAGTGCCGGCTCGGCCGCCTCGCGCGGCCCGCGCCGGGCCCGGCTGAGCATCAAGCGCATCGACCCGTGGTCGGTCATGAAGTTCTCGTTCGCCGTGTCCTTCGTGCTCCTGGTCGTCATCGTGGTCGCCACCTCGGTGCTGTACCTGGCGCTGGACGCGATGGGCGTGTTCAACTCGCTGAACACGACCCTGGCCGACCTGTTCGCCTCGAACGGCAGTGCGGGCGACTTCCGCATCAGCGCCAGCGCGGTGATCGGGACGTCGGCCATCCTGGGCGCGATCAACGTGGTGCTCTTCACCGCGCTGATGACCCTGGGCGCGTTCATCTACAACGTCTGCGCCGACCTGGTCGGCGGCGTCGAGATCACGCTCGCCGAGCGCGACTGACCTCACGCCACACCACAGCGGTCCGCGGCTCGCCCACGGACCGCTGTGGCACGCCCGCACCCCGCGCGGGCCCGCCTGGTTGAAGATCGCTGTCTGCGGTCAGAACCTGCGGTCCCA
>NZ_JBHTAC010000018.1:0-140856 GCF_042663325.1 Catellatospora aurea | reverse complement strand
TCGCCACGATCCCGCTGGTGATCGTGTTCGCGCTGCTCGGCAAGTACATCATCGGCGGCATCATGCAGGGAGCGGTGAAGTCATGACGCTGGCCACTACCGAGGAGCAGCTCACCGGAACCGCGGCGGTGCGTTTCCCGGCCGGGTTCCGCTGGGGCGCGGCGACCGCGTCGTACCAGATCGAGGGAGCGGCGGCCGACGACGGGCGCACCCCGTCCATCTGGGACACCTTCGCCCGTACGCCCGGCAAGGTGTTCGAGGGCCACTCCGGTGACGTCGCCTGCGAGCACTACTTCCGCTACCGGGACGACGTCGCCCTGATGAAGCGGCTCGGGCTCGGGACCTACCGGTTCTCGGTCGCCTGGCCACGCATCAAACCCGACGGCTCCGGCCCGGTCAACTCGCGCGGCCTGGACTTCTACGACCGGCTCGTCGACGAGCTGCTCGACAAGGGCATCGACCCGATGGTCACCCTCTACCACTGGGACCTGCCACAGGTCCTCGAAGACCGGGGCGGCTGGACCAACCGCGACACCGCCTACTACCTCGCCGACCTCGCCACCGCGACCATCGCGCGGCTCGGCGACCGGGTGCGCACCTGGACCACGCTCAACGAGCCGTGGTGCTCGGCGTTCCTCGGCTACGGCAGCGGCGTGCACGCGCCGGGCCGGCAGGATCCGCAGGCCACGTTCGAGGCGGTGCACCACCTGATGCTCGGGCACGGCCTCGCGGCGCGGGCGCTGCGGGCGGGCGGGGCGCGGGAGGTGTCGCTGACGCTGAACCTCACCGACGTCCGGCCGCTCACCCCCGCCGACCCGCACGACCAGGCGGCGGCCCGGCTCATCGACGGGCTGCAGAACCGGCTGTTCCTGGACCCGGCGCTGCGCGGGCGCTACCCGCAGGACATGCTCGCGCTGTTCGAGCGGTTCGGTGCGGCAGCGGTGATCCAGGCCGGTGACGAGTCGCTCATCGCCGCCCCGATCGACCTGCTGGGCGTGAACTACTACCAGCCGGCGCTGGTCCGGGCCCAGGTCGGCGCGCACAGCGGGCAGGCGCACCCCGGCAGCGAGGGCGTCGAGTTCGTGACCCAGAGCGCGCCGGTGACGGCGATGGACTGGCCGGTGGACCCGACCGGCCTGTCCGACCTGCTGCTGCGGCTGGCGGCGGACTACCCGGGCGTGCCGCTCATGGTCACCGAGAACGGCGCGGCCTACACCGACGTGGTGGAGGGCGACCGGGTGGCCGACGACGAGCGCATCGCGTACCTCGACGGGCACCTGCGGGCGGCGCACGCGGCCATCGAGGGCGGGGCCGACCTGCGCGGATACCTCGCCTGGTCGCTGCTGGACAACTACGAGTGGGGGTACGGCTACGGCAAGCGCTTCGGGCTGGTGCACGTCGACTACGCCACCCAGCGCCGCCTGCCCAAGGACAGTGCCCACTGGTACGCCGAGGTCATCGGCCGCAACGGCCTGACCTGACGGGCCGGTTCGGATCATCGGGGCGCGGTCACGGCAGGAGCCGGGCCGCGCCTCGTGTATGCGAGGGGCAGCCGCATGAATTTCGCGAAGTCAAGAATCGTTTGGGCGATTTCGACCGTTATATTCGGCAGCCATGCCTCCCGGTCCGCACCGGGCGGTCCACCGTCGAATAGGGCCCGCGATGAGAATCAACCTGCCGACTCCCCGCACGCTCGTGCGCTTCCTGCTGTGCTTCGTCGCCGGCCTGCACGTGCTCAGCCTCGGCGGCAACTACCTCTACCACGGGCTGGGCCACCACAACGTGATCCCCGCCTTCGCCTGGTGGACCACGTTCTTCAACGTGGACAAGGAGAAGAACCTCCCGACCTGGTTCTCCGGCGCACTGCTGCTGCTCGCCGCGTACGTGCTGTGGGAGATCGCGAACAACGTCGCCGCACGGGGCGAGAAGTACGCCAAGCACTGGCGGATCCTGTCGGTCGTCTTCGCGTTCCTGTCCATGGACGAGATCACGCAGATGCACGAGATGAGCCGCAAGATGGGCCTGGTCAACCTGGGCAAGGCGTCCTACCTGTCGTGGATCGTGGTCGCCGCGCCGTTCGTGCTGGTCTTCTGCGTGTCCTACCTGAAGTTCCTGTTCCACCTGCCGATGCGCACCCGCCTGCTGGTGGCGGGCGGCGGTGTGCTGTTCGTGCTCGGCGCGGTCGGCATGGAGGTCGTCGGAGCGTTCGTCGGCCGGGACGTCAGCGGCAACGTCGCGCCCGGCACCGGGTACATGGAGTACCTGCTCGCGGCGTCCGTCGAGGAGCTGTGCGAGATGCTCGGCGTCATCACCTTCTTCTACGCCATGTCCTCCTACCTGTACGAGCGCCAGCAGCAGGACGCGCTGGCCGCTCCCGGCGCGCCGGTGCAGCTCGCCGCCGCCAGGTCCCGCCGCCAGCCGGTCGCCGCGGGCACCGCGCGGCACGGGGACACCGCCGCCCGCTGACTCCCGCCCGGCCCTGTTACCCACTTCAGCAGACGTTGGCCTATCTCATCGAATCCGAGGGCGGATTTCGATGTGATAGGCCAACGTCGATAAAAACGGGGTTGGGCGGGTGAGGTGATCGAGGATGGGGCGGTGGGTGGGCCGTTAGTCTTGATCACGTGGAGGCCGATCGGCCGGACCTGGTGGACCGGACCGCGGAGTGCGAGCAGCTGCGCGCCGCCGCGCGGCGGGCTGCCGCCGGGCACGGCAACGCGGTGGTCCTGGAAGGGGCCGTCGGCCTGGGCAAGACCATGCTGCTGGACCGCCTCGCCGAGCAGTGCGCGGCGCTGGGCATGCGGGTGCTGTACGGCGCCGCCGCCGACGTCGAGCAGCGTCTGCCGTTCGCGGCCATGTCGGCCGTCGCACGGGCGCACGTGGGCCGCGACGACGACCTCGACCGGGTGATCGACCTGCTGCGCGGCCGCGACGCGCTGGCCCGCAGCGTCACCGCCCTGCACCACGAGCTCGCGGTCACCGAGGAGTTGCTGGCGCTGGCCGACCGCTGGCTCAGCCGCGGCCCGGTCGCGATCCTGCTCGACGACGCCCAGTGGGCCGACGCGTCCAGCATGGTGCTGCTGCACCGGCTCGCCCGCGACATCGGGCAGGAGCCGCTGCTGCTCGTCGTCGCCGCTCGCGCGCTGGCCCAGGGCGAGGCGCTGAACAGCCTGCAACGGGGCCTGCTCGCCCAGGGCGCGCTGGAGCTGCGGCTGGAAGCCCTGCCCGAGCCCGCGGTCGTCGCGCTGGCCACGGCACGCCTCGGCGCGCCGCCGGGTCCGCGGCTGCGGGGCGTGCTGCGGGCGTACGGCGGCAACCCGATGCACGTCAAGACCCTGCTGGGGGCGTACCTCGCCGACGGGTCGATCCAGGTCGAGGGCGGAGAAGCCGAGTTCACCGGTCCCGGCGACCCGCCCGCGGCGCCGCAGCCGCTGGTCGACCTGGCGCGCGGCCAGGCCGCCCAGATGCCGCGCGAGTACCGGGAGACCCTGCAGGCCGCCGCGGTGCTCGGGCTGACCGTCGACGTCGCCGAGCTGTCCGCGGTGCTCGACCGGCCGCTGATGTCGGTGTCCGAGGTGATCGCCGACGCGGTGGCCACCGGCCTGCTCGTCGACGACGGGCAGTGCCTCCGGTTCCGCCAGGGCCTGGCCCGCGAGCTGCTCGACCGCAGCGTGCCGCAGGCGGTGCGGACCGCGTTGCACCAGCGCGCTGGGCGGATGCTGACCGGCCGGGACGGCGCGCCCGAGCGGGTGGCCGCGCACCTGCTGGCCGGGGGCGACCTCGACGCCGACGGGCGGCAGTGGCTGGCCGCGAACGCCGACGCGCTGACCGTACGCGCCCCCGACCTGGCGGTGCGGCTGCTGCGCCGGGCCACGGCCGACCCGGCGCAGGCGAGCCCGGCGCTGCGTACGCACCTGGTCCGGGCATTGCTCTGGGACGGGGACCCCGTGCAGGCCGAACGGGCCGCCCGCGCCGCGCTGTCCTTCGACGGCGACGCCGCCTGCGCGCCCGACCTGCGGTGGCTGCTGGTCCAGGCCTGCTACCGCCAGGGACGGCTGCAGGAGGCGATCGACGCCACCGAGCCGGCGGTGGACTCGCCGGACACCTCGGTCGGGCAGGCCGCGCGGTTCCACGGCATCGCCGCGATCTGCCTGTTCCTGCTGGACCGGTTCGACGAGGCGGTGACGGTCGCGGACCGGGCCGTCGCGGACGGCGAGGCGGCCGGGGACGCCGAGGGCATCGGCATCGGCTACCTCGCCAAGGGCGTGGGCCTGGCCAAGGACGACATGGCCGCGTCGCTGGCGCTGACCGAGCTGGCCCTGTCCCACCTGGGCCACGGCATCCGCCCGGACCTGCAGGTGGACCCGTACGTGCTGAAGGGCATCTGCCTGATGGAGCTGGACCGCCTCGACGAGGCCGACGAGGCCGTCGCGACCGCGGTGCGCCACAACCAGCGCACCGGCGGGGTGTTCCTGACGACCGCGCACGCGGTGCGCGCGCACATCCGCTTCCTGCAGGGGCGCTGGGACGACGCGCTGGCCGAGGTGCGCAGCGGCCTCGACGGACCGGATCCGCTCGGGCACGAGCCGCGGCTGCTGGCCATGGCGGACCTGATCGCCGTGCACCGCGGTGATGCCCCGGGCGCGGAACTGCCCGCCGACGCCGGGGAGGCCGACGGCCGCTACCTGGTCCGCTGGGCGCAGGCGCTGGCCGCCGAGGCGCAGGGCGACCCGAAGCGCGCCGCCGGGTTGCTGCGGCCGATGTGGGAGCAGGCCGACGGGCTCGAAGCCCGGCGCATGATGTACCGGGTCTGCCCCGACCTGGCGCGCAACACCGTCGCGGCCGGGGTGCCCGGCGACGCGCGGGCGCTCGCCGACGACCTGCACACGATCGCCTCCGTGCAGCCCACGCCGAGCCTGGCCGGCTGCGCCGCGTACTGCCGGGGTCTCGCCGAGGGCGGCGTCGCGCCGATGCGTGCCGCGGTGGACGCGTTCCGGCGGGCGGGCTGGCCGCTGTACGAGGCGTACGCGCACGAGTCGGCCGCGCTGGCCCTGGCCGCCGCCGGTGACCAGGCGGGCGCGCGGGAGGCGCTCCAGCAGGCGCTGGACGGCTACGGCCGGCTGGAGGCGAGCTGGGACATGGCGCGGGCCCGCGCCCGGCTGCGCGACGCCGGAGTGCGCGACGGGGCACGTGGCCGCCGGGGCCGTCCCAAACACGGCTGGGACGCGCTCACCGACACCGAGCGCACCGTGGCCGAGCTGGTCGCGACCGGCATGTCCAACCCGGACGTCGCCGCGCAGCTGTTCCTGTCCCGGCGCACGGTGCAGTCGCACGTGTCGAGCATCCTGGCCAAACTCGGCCTGACCTCCCGCGTGGAACTGGCCGTCGCCGCGACCCAGCGCCAGGCCCAGCCGTGACGACCTAGGTCCACCCCTGCCCGCGGCCGGGTCCGGTCGCCGGTGAACTCGCCCGGGTAGGCCGGCCGGGCCGCGGCGCGCGACCCGGCCGGCCCGTCACATCCGGTGCAGCTCGAAGGCCGCCGCGCGCCGGCCGCCGAAGCGCGGCGCGGTCAGGTCGGCCATCCACTCCAGGAAGGCCCGCGTGTCGGCCATCGGGTTGTCGCCGAGCCCGGCCAGGTAGGCGTGGTGCGCGTCGAGGGACGCCACGGCCCGGTCCAGCGTGTCGGTGATGTCGACGGCGTGGGTGGCCTGCGGCGAGCCGCCGACGGCGACGTAGCGCACGCCGCCCCACGGGGCCAGTCCCTGCTCGATCAGCTCCGGGAAGATCCACCGGTTGCCCGCGTCGCCGACCGCGTCCATGACCGCCCGGCCCACGTTGCGGTGGTCGGGGGAGTTCCAGCCGCCGCCCGGCCACGTGTCGTGGAAGTTCGCGGTGACCACCAGGTCGGGCGTGTGGCGGCGGATCGCCGCGGCCAGGTCCCGGCGCAGGGCGAGGCCGTACTCGACGACGCCGTCGGCGTGGCCGAGGAACTCCAGCTCGGACACGCCGACCTCGGCGCAGGCCGCACGCTGCTCGGCCTCGCGCAGCGGCCCGCACTCCTCCGGCGGGAGGTTGTCGATGCCGGCCTCGCCGCGGGTGACCAGGGCGTAGCGCACGTCCTTGCCCGCCGCGGTCCACCCGGCCACCGCCCCGGACACCCCGTATTCGAGGTCGTCGGGGTGGGCGGCGATGGCGAGGGCGCGGGTCCAGTCCGTCGGCAGCGGTTCCAGCTGATCCATGGCCCCGACCCTACGCGGGGCCGCCGCGCCAGCCCAGCGGGTCGACGCCGCCGGGGACGGTGTCCGAACCGTACGGCTGCCGGGTGAGCACGAAACTGCCCAGGTCCAGATGGGTCACCGCGCCCGCGGCGTCGCGCACCACACGCAGCGTCTCGCCCGCGTAATAACCCTCCAGCCCGAGCCACGTGCCGTCGCCCCGCGCCTTCATCCGGGAACTGCGCCCTGCCCCGGTCAGCGGCCCGAACTCCAGGTCGCCGTCGGCGCGCAGCCGGATCAGCGCGGGGGCGGGTCCCACGTACCAGGGGCCGGCCAGGTCCAGCAGCGCAGGGTCGTAGGTCTCCAGCGGGGTCCACGTGTCCGGGATGCGCGGCTCGTGCTCGGCGGTGATGCGCACCAGGTCGGCGGCCAGCGCCCCGATGGAGATGCCCGAGGTCGCGTTGGCCAGCACGACGCCGCCCAGCCGGTCGGCGGGGCTGACCCACACCGTGCACAGGAAGCCGGGCATCGAGCCGGTGTGCCCGGACAGCATCCGGCCGCCGTCGTTCTTGAGCTGCATGCCCAGGCCGTAGCTCAGGTCCCAGACGGGGCCGTCGAGCGGGGACGCCGGGACGCGCATCTGCGCCAGGCTCGCCTCGGCCAGCACCGCCGGGTCGCCCGCGCCCAGGAACGCGGCGAAGCGGCACAGGTCCTCGACGGTGGACCACAGCTGCCCGGCCGGGGCCATCAGGCCGGTGTCGGTGGCGGGCTCGGGCAGCAGGACGTCGGCCCACGGGTGCACGGCCCAGCCGTCGGCGTGCGGTGCCTGCGGCAGCAGCGAGGTGCGGGTCATGCCGAGCGGGGTGAGGATCTCCTCGGTGAGCACCTGCTCCAGCGGCTTGCCGCGCAGCAGCTCGACGAGCGCGCCGAGCAGCGCGAAGCCGGGGTTCGAGTAGTGGAAGACCCGTCCGGCGGGGTGCTTGACGGGGTCGGCGTCGATCAGGTCGGCCAGCTCGGGGCGTACGCCGCCGTCGGTGCGCTCCCACCACGGGGCCGGGGTCTCCGACGGCAGGCCGGCGGTGTGCGCGAGCAACTGGGCGACGGTCAGCCCGGCGGCGGCGGGGGGAGAGGCGGGCAGGTGCGTGCCCAGCGGGTCGGCCAGGTCGAGGCGGCCCTCGTCGCGCAGGCGCATGACCAGCACGGCGACGAAGGTCTTGGTGAGCGAGCCGATGCGGTACTGCGTGTCGGTCGTCGGGGGCTGCCCGCCGACGAGGCCGCGACCGCCGGTCCACACGGGTGCGCCATCGCGGACGATGGCGCCGACCAGGGACGGGACACGCCCCTCGGCCTGGGCGGTGGCGAGGCGGTGCAGCAGGGCGCGGCTGGTGGCCGGCAGCAGTTCCATGTCAGGCATCCGGCCATCGTGCCACCGCGGCGGGGTCCGCAGGGTACGGGTGGGCCGGCGGTCGGGGCCGCCGGCCCGGGACGGGTGATCCTCAACGGTGGTTGCTGTACCCGTGGTGGTTGTTGCCGTGGTTGTTGTACTTCTTGTGGTGGTAGTTCTTCTTGTAGTGCCTCTTGTAGTGGTGGCTGTACTTGCAGACCCACTTCTTGTACGTGCGGTGGTGCCAGCGGTAGGTCTGCTTCCAGCAGCGCTTGCCGCCGTCCAGTGCGGACGTGGTCGATTCCTGCGTGGACACCGAAACCGGTTCGGTGAGCTGCACGGCCGACGCCCGCTGCGGTTGCGCCATGACGGTGAGCCCGGCGACCAGGAACAGCATCAGGCTGAACATGGTGGTGGTGATCCGCAGCCGGTGGCCGATGGCACGAGCGGTCTCCTGCATCGAACACCCTCCTCCCAACGAATGGCTGATCAAGCGGAACAGGCCGATCAAACCTCCGCCGGCGAGACATGGTCAACGCCGTGATCAGGGCAAACGCCTTGCCGGGCGGCAGGTCAGGGGTGCTTTCACCGGGAGTTCATTTAGCCTGCCTACCGACCGGCAGGTAGAACGCCCATCGGGGGCGGTAACCGGGCGGTGCGCGGGATCGCCTGACCGGTCGGCAGGGAAGGATGAACATCGGGTGAACCCATGCGATATCCTGCATGTTTCCCATTTTGTGGGAGGGAAATCTTACCTACCGGCCGGTCAGTGCCCGGCGCAACGCCGTCAGCAGCGGAGATTCGTGCTCGATCGCGCCGGATGGGCGCGGTGACCGTGGACATATGCGTACCGGGCGCTGCCGCGCCATAGGCTCTGACACGTGAATGCCCTCGTGGTGGCCGTCGTGCTGACCGTGATCGTCGTCGCGGTCTCCGCGCTGTCGCGCCGGTACAACCTGCTCAACCCGATCGTGCTGGTGGTGGTGGGCCTGGCCCTGGCGCTGATCCCCGGCTTCCCGGTCGTGGTGCTGGAGCCGGAGGTCGTGCTCATCGGCGTCCTGCCGCCGCTGCTGTACGTCGCCGCGCTGGAGACCTCGGTGCCGGCGTTCCGGCACAACATCCGCTCGATCCTGCTGCTCGCCGTCGGCCTGGTCATCTTCACCGCGGTCGCGGTCGGACTGCTCGTGCACGCGTTGCTGCCCCAGGTGCCGCTCGCCGCCTGCCTGGCGCTCGGCGCGGTGGTCGCGCCGCCGGACGCCGTCGCGGCCACCGCCATCGCCAAACGCATCGGCCTGCCCCGCCGGCTGGTGACCATCCTCGAAGGCGAGAGCCTGCTCAACGATGCCACCGCGCTGGTCATCTTCCGGGTCACCGTCGTGGTCGCGATCGGCACCGCGGTCGGCCCGATGGCGGTGGCCCAGCAGGTGATGCTGGCGGCCGGCGGCGGCGTGCTGGTCGGCGCGCTGGGGGCGCTCACCGCCGCGTTCCTGCACCGGCGCACCCGCGACCCGCTGATCGACAACTCGATCTCGCTGCTCACGCCGTTCGCGGTGACCGTCGTCGCGGAACTCATCCACGCCTCGGCCGTGGTCGCCGTCGTGGTGGCCGGTCTCTACCTGGGCCACCGCATGCCGACGCTGATGTCAGCCGCGTCGCGCCTGCAGATGGGCGCGTTCTGGCGCATGATCACCTTCATGCTGGAAGGACTGGTGTTCCTGGTCGTCGGCCTGCAACTGCGCGAGGTGCTGGCCGACCTGAACACCCCCTTCGCCGAGGTGGCGGGGCTGACCCTGGCGGTGCTGGCGACCGTGATCATCGCCCGGTTCGCCTGGATGTATCCGGTCGCGTACCTGGTGCGGTTGCTGCCCATGGTGCGCCGCCACGGCACCGGCATCGACTTCACCGGGGCGACCGTGATCTCCTGGGCCGGCATGCGCGGCGTGGTCACCCTGGCCACCGCGCTGGCGCTGCCCGCCGTGCTCGCGGGCCGCATGCCCTACCCGCGGGCGCTGTTCGTGTGGCTGGCCTTCGCGGTCATCGTCGGCACCCTCGTGCTGCAGGGCATGACCCTGCCGATGGTGGCCCGGATGCTGAAGGTCCAGGCCGACGACCCGACCCGGGACATCCTCGCCGAGGCGCAGGCGCAGCAGCAGGCCAGCAAGGCCGCCCGCGAGCGGCTGGAGAGCCTCGCCGACACCGCCTCCCCGGAGGTGGTGGACAAGCTGCGCCTGCTCACCGAGCGCCGCTCCAACGCGGTATGGGAGCGGCTGGGCGCCGACCGGGAAACGCCATCCGCCGTCTACGTCCGGCTGCGCCGGGAGATGCTGGAGGCCGAGCGGGCCGTGTTCCGCGCCGCCCGCGACGCCGGCCGGATCCCGGAGGACGTGCTCGTGCGCGCACAACGCGACATGGACCTGGAAGAGTCGATGCTGGAACGGATGGACCGACCCGCGTGAACGAGGAGCAGGCATGAGCTGTGAGGACCTGAAGAACGCCGACGACCCGGCGGCCCGCGCCGACGGCTGCGAGGAGTGCCTGCGCGACGGCACCACCTGGGTGCACCTGCGCCGCTGCCTGAACTGCGGGCACATCGGCTGCTGCGACTCCTCCCCGCACAAGCACGCCACCGCGCACTTCCACGAGGTCGGGCACCCGGTCATCCAGTCGTTCGAGCCGGGCGAGGACTGGCGCTGGTGCTACCTGCACGAGGTCGTGGGCTGACTCCCGTGCCCGGCCGGGGCCGGTGACCAGGGCGGTACGCTTCGGCGGTGTGCGGGAGCAAGGCATGAATGAGCGGACCATGGGCTCGGGACATGCCTGTGACGAGCGGAGCGAGGAACAGGCATGAGCGCGACTTTGGTGGCCCGTGGCCTGTCCGCCGGGCACGGCGAGCGGGTCCTGTTCAGCGAACTCGATCTGGTCGTCGCGCCCGGTGAGGTGGTCGGCCTGGTCGGCGTGAACGGGGCCGGCAAGTCCACGCTGCTGCGCCTGCTCGCCGGCCTGGCCACACCCGAGCAGGGCAGCATCTCCCTCAACCCGCCGACCGCCAACGTCGGGCTGCTGCCGCAGGAGCCCGAGCGGCGTCCCGCCGAGACGGTGCGCGACTTCCTCGCCCGCCGCACCGGTGTGGCGCGGGCCCAGCAGGAGATGGACGACGCGGCGCTGGCGCTGGCCGAGGGCGCGGACGGGGCCGACGACCGCTACGGCGAGGCCCTGGAGCGCTGGCTCGAACTCGGCGGGGCCGACCTGCCCGAGCGGGCCGAGGCGGTTGCCGCGGAGCTGGGCCTCGACGTCGGCCTCGACCACCCGATGACGGCGCTGTCCGGCGGCCAGGCCGCCCGCGCGGGCATGGCGTCGCTGCTGCTCAGCCGGTATGACATCTTCCTGCTGGACGAGCCGACCAATGACCTCGACCTGGCCGGGCTGGACCGGCTGGAGCGTTTCCTCGGCGAGCTGCGCGCGGGCACCGTGCTGGTCAGCCACGACCGCGAGTTCCTCACCCGCACCGTCACCCGGGTCGTCGAACTCGACCTGGCCCAGCAGCAGGTGCGTCAGTACGGCGGCGGCTACCAGGTCTACCTGGCCGAGCGGGAGGTCGCCCGCAGGCACGCCCGCGAGGCCTACGAGGAGTACGCCGACAAGAAGGACGACCTGCTCGCGCGGGCCCGCATGCAGCGTGCGTGGATGGAGAAGGGCGTCAAGAACGCCCGCCGCAAGTCGCCCGACAACGACAAGATGGGCAAGGCGTTCCGCACCGAGTCGACGGAGAAGCAGGCCGCCAAGGCCCGGCAGACCGAGCGCCTGATCGAGCGGCTGGAGGAGGTGGACGAGCCGCGCAAGGAGTGGGAGCTGCGCATGCAGATCGCCGCCGCCCCGCGTGCCGGAGCGGTGGTCGCCACCCTCAACAACGCGGTCGTACGCCAGGGCGACTTCACGCTCGGGCCCGTCGACCTGCGCATCGACTGGGCCGACCGGGTCGCCGTGACCGGCCCCAACGGCTCCGGCAAGTCCACCCTGCTGCGTGCCATGCTCGGCCGGGCGGTGCTCGCCGCGGGCACCGCCTCGCTCGGGCCCGGCGTCGTGGTCGGCGAGATCGACCAGGCACGCGGCCGTTTCCTCGGCCATCAGCCGCTCGTGGACGCGTTCCAGTCGGCGGTGCCCGCGCTGGCCCCGGGCGACGTGCGCACCCTGCTGGCCAAGTTCGGGCTGCGCGCGGCACACGTGCTGCGTCCGGCCGCGACGCTGTCGCCGGGCGAGCGCACCCGGGCCGCGCTGGCGTTGCTGCAGGCCTCGGGGGTGAACCTGCTGGTGCTCGACGAGCCGACCAACCACCTCGACCTGCCCGCGATCGAGCAGTTGGAGCAGGCGCTCGACTCGTACACCGGCACGTTGCTGTTGGTGACCCACGACCGGCAGATGCTGCAGGCCGTGCAGACCAACCGCATGCTCACCGTCGAGTCCGGACGCGTCACCGCGAGCTGAGCACACGGGTTGCCGAAAGGTTTTCGGCCTGCATCGTGGTGGGCAAACCAGACATCGCCGTGCCCTGAGCGCGGCGCCGGCCGCGACCGTGGCGACCGCCGTGGCCGCCTGGACCCTCGTCGCGACCGCCGCGCAGGCCGCCGTCACCGAGTTCGACAAGTGGATGCTGCGCGACTTCTGGCGGCACCTGAAGAACCGCTGGGGTTACTGACCCGGCAGCCGTGCGGACGCCCGTTTCGTGGGCGTCCGCACGGACAAAACCGTGTTCAGTGGCCGCGGGCCAGCCACTCGTCCAGGTGCGGGGCCTCCGCCCCGATGGTGGTGGTGTCGCCGTGCCCGGTGTACACCACGGTCTCCGGCGGCAGGGTCAGCAGCCGGTCGCGGATCGAGCCGATGATCGTGCCGAAGTCGCTGTAGGACCGGCCGGTCGCGCCCGGCCCACCCTGGAACAGGGTGTCCCCGGAGAACAGGGCGTTCAGCTGCGGCGCGTACAGGCACACCGCGCCCGGCGCGTGCCCCGGTGTGTGGTGCACCCACAGCTCGACCCCGGCCACGGTCAGGCAGTCGCCGTCGGTCAGGTCCCGGTCGGGCACCACGCCCGGGTGGGTCATGTCCCACAGCACCCTGTCGTCGGGGTGCAGCATGATCGGCGCACCGCTCAGCCGGGCCAGCTCCGGCGCGGCGTCGATGTGGTCGTTGTGCGCGTGCGTGCACACGATCGCGACGACCCGCCGCGCACCGGCCGCCGCCATGATCGCGGCCGCGTCGTGCGCCGCGTCGACGACGAGCACGTCGCTGTCGTTGCCGATGAGCCAGACGTTGTTGTCGACCTCCCAGGTGCCGCCGTCCAGGCTGAACGTGCCCGAGGTGACCACCCGTTCGATGCGTGCCGAGCCCGTCACAGCATCACCACCGAGCGCAGCACCTCGCCGCGGCCCATCTTGGCGAACGCCTCCTCGACGTCGTCGAGCCCGATCTTCTCGGACACGAACGCGGCCAGGTCCAGCCGCCCCTGCAGATACAGCGCGAGCAGGGTGGGGAAGTCGCGGGAGGGCAGGCAGTCGCCGTACCAGGAGGACTTGAGCGCGCCGCCGCGGCCGAACACGTCCAGCAGCGGCAGTTCCAGCTGCATCTCCGGGGTGGGCACGCCCACCAGCACCACCGTGCCCGCCAGGTCCCGGGCGTAGAAGGCCTGCCGGTAGGTCTCCGGGCGGCCGACCGCGTCGACGACCACGTCCGCGCCGAAGCCGCCGGTCAGCTCGCGGATCGCCTCGACGACGTCGGCCTGCCCGCCGTTGACGGTGTGTGTCGCGCCGAGCTGCTGTGCCCAGGCGAGCTTGCGGTCGTCGAGGTCGACGCCGATGATCGTGGTCGCGCCGGCCAGCCGGGCCCCGGCGATGGCCGCGTTGCCGACGCCGCCGCAGCCGATCACCGCGACGGTGTCGCCGCGGGTCACCGCGCCCGTGTTCAGCACCGCGCCCAGCCCGGCCATCACGCCGCAGCCGAGCAGGCCGGCGACCTCCGGTGGCGCGGCCGGGTCGACCTTGGTGCACTGCCCGGCGGCGACCAGCGTCTTCTCGATGAACGCGCCGATGCCCAGCGCGGGCGACAGCGGGGTGCCGTCGGCCAGCGTCATCTTCTGCTTGGCGTTGTGAGTGGCGAAGCAGTACCACGGCTTGCCCTTGCGGCAGGCGCGGCACTGGCCGCACACGGCGCGCCAGTTCAGGACGACGTAGTCGCCCGGGGCCACCTCGGTCACGCCCGCGCCGACGGCCTCCACGACCCCGGCGGCCTCGTGTCCGAGCAGGAACGGGAAGTCGTCGTTGATGCCGCCCTCCCGGTAGTGCAGGTCGGTGTGGCAGACCCCGCAGGCCTGCACCTTCACCAGCGCCTCCCCTGGACCGGGGTCGGGCACCAGCACCGTTTCGATGCTGACCGGCGCGTTCTTCGAGCGGGCGACGACTCCGCGGACCTCGTGCACCACCGTGGCCTCCTTGCGCACGTTGGACAGACGCAAGGATGTTACCCGTGCGGGGCCCGCTCGCCAGGGAATCGTGCCCGGCCTGGGCGTCCGGAAACCTGTTGCGGTCCGGGCGCGCCCGCTCCTAGGTTCGCGAGCATGGACTATGCGATCAGGGCCGAGACCACCGCCGACCACGGCGCGGTGCGGGCGGTGCAGGGCCTCGCCTTCGGTGACGGCGACCGGGTCCCCGGACTGGTCGACGCGCTGCGGGCCGCTCCCGCCGCGCTGCCGGTGGTCTCGCTGGTGGCGACGGACGAGGACCGGATCGTCGGGCACGTGATGCTCAGCGCCTGCCGGTTGGACGCCCCGGCCCGCCTGGTCGACGTGTACACCCTGTCGCCGCTCGGCATACACCCTGATCATCAGCGTCGTGGCCTCGGCGGGCGGCTCGTCGCCGCGGCGCTGGCGGCCGCCGACGCCGCGGGTGTGCCGCTGGTGTTCCTGGAGGGCGACCCGAGGTACTACGCGCGGCACGGCTTCGTCCGGGCAAGCGGCCTGGACTTCCGCTCACCCTCGCTGCGCATCCCCGATCCGGGGTTCCAGGTGTACCCGCTGACGGCGCACGAGCCGTGGATGACCGGCACCTTCGTCTACTCGGACCCGTTCTGGGCGCACGACTGCGTGGGTCTGCGCGGCTGAGCGCCGCGGCTGCTCACAGCGGGCCGCCGAAGGTGGCGTCGTGGGCGGACCCGCCTGCCTGCCTCGGCGTGCCGCGCTCGGCGATCCGCCGTCCGGCCCGGCGGGAGCGGGCGGTCCGCGCTGCCTCCCGCTGCTCCGCGTCCCGCCGCAGGGCCGCCTCCATGATCGCCTGATCGACGGCCGGATCGCGCGGGTCCGTGCGCCGCCGCGCGGCGGTGTGAAAGAGCGCGTAGACCGTGAGCGCGACGACCGCCACGCACGGCGCGAACAGCAGGATCCCCGTGTCACTCATGGCGTGCAGCCTAGGCGGCGGCTGCCACGTCCGCCGATGTCGGTGATCCCGGCGGACCCTCGTCGGCGGGCCTCCGGTTCCGAGCCCGGACACGCAGGCTGGCATGCCATATCGATTGACATAGTTTGACGTCACGACTAACGTTCCGAGAACGGAAAGCGCTTTCCGCATCCGCTCACCTGCACCGCGGGCCGGCTCGCCCAGGCCGCCCGCGGCGCCAACACTCGGAGGTCCATCCGATGTCCCCATCCACTCCACGGACGACAACCCGCCGCTCCTGGCGACTGCGAACCGCACTCGTCGCGGCGCTGACCCTCGCGCTCGCGGCGGTCGGCGCGGTCGTCGCGGCACCGGCCCAGGCCGTCACCATCGACACCGGCGCCTGGTACGTCATCGTGTCCCGGCACAGCGGCAAGGCCGTCGACCTGTACAACTTCAGCACCGCCGACGGCGCCCCGATCGTCCAGTGGGCCCGCAACGACGGCTACCAGCAGCAGTGGCAGTTCGTCGACGCCGGCAGCGGCTACTACAAGCTGCGCTCGCGCCAGAGCGGCAAGTTCCTGGAACTGCCGAACGCCAACGACGGCACTGCCCTGGTGCAGAACCCGGACAACGGCACCACCCGCCAGCACTTCGCGGTGCGCGACACCGACAGCGGCTACGTGAAGTTCCTCAACCGGCACAGCGGCAAGGCCCTCGACGTGTGGGAGTGGTCCACCGCCGACGGCGGCATCATCAGCCAGTACGCCGACCTCAACGGCTGGAACCAGCACTGGCAGCTCATCGCGGTCGGCTCCGGCGGCGGTGGCGGTGGCGGGGGCGGCTCGCAGACCGGGCTGGTCGGCTGGGCCACCCAGGGCGGCGGCACCACCGGCGGCGGCAGCGCCTCGGCGACCACGGTCACCAGCTCGTCGGCCCTGTCCAGCGCCGTCTCCGGCAGCACCGCGCGAGTCGTGCGCATCTCCGGCACGATCTCCTGCTCCGGCATGATCACTGTCGGGTCGAACAAGACCATCCTCGGCAACTCCGGCGCGACGATCGCGGGCTGCGGCCTGAACGTCTCCAACGCGAGCAACGTCATCATCCGCAACATCTCGTTCCGCGACTGGAACGACGACGCGATCAACGTCCAGTACTCGACCCGGGTCTGGATCGACCACAACAGCTTCACCAACGGGTACGACGGCGCGGTCGACGTCAAGCGCGCCTCGGACTACGTCACGGTCTCCTGGAACCGGGTGTACGGGCACGACAAGTCCATGCTGCTCGGCCACAGCGACGACAACGCCAGTGAGGACCGCGGCCACCTGCGGGTGACGTACCACCACAACTGGTTCGACGGTTCGGGCACCCGCCACCCGCGGGTCCGCTTCGGCAACCCGGTGCACGTGTACAACAACTACTACCGGGGCAACGAGTACGGCGTCGCGTCCACCATGGGCGCGGGCGTGCTCGTCGAGGGCAACTACTTCGAGAGCGTCGACGAGCCCACGCTGGTCGGTTACGCCGACTCCGCCGACGGCGCGATCGTGCAGCGCAACAACTACTTCACCGGCTCCGGGTCCCCGGAGAGCGGCGGGGGCAGCGTGTCGGGCATCCCGTACTCGTACACCCTGGACAGCGCCGGCGGCGTGAAGGCCAGTGTGAGCGCAGGCGCGGGCGCGGGCCGGATCACGGTCTGACACCCTGATCCGGGCGGGCCGGCCCTACACCGGCCCGCCCGGTCAACGGGTGCCGGAGCCGGGCCGGCGTCCCTAGGATGGCCGGATGGTCTACGAGGTAAGGCAGCTGCAGGAGCAGGACGGACCCGCCGCCTGGCGGCTGGGCAGCGTCGCGTTCGGATATCACGCGTCCCCGCCACCAGAGGACTTCAGCCTCGTCCCGGGCCGGGTCGCCTGGGGCGTCTTTGACGGCGACCGGCTGATCGCCAAGGCCGTCGACCGCGAGCAGGGCCAGTGGTTCGGCGGTCGGATCGTGCCCACGTCCGGCGTCGCGGGCGTCGCGGTCGCCCCCGAGGTGCGCCGCGGGGGACTGGGCCGCCAGGTGCTCACGCGGCTGCTGGCCGGGGCGCGCGAGCGGGGCGCGGCGATCAGCGCGCTGTTCCCGTCGACGCCGCATCCGTACCGCAGGCTGGGCTGGGAGGAGGTCGGGGCGCTGACCTACCTCAGCGTGCCGACGTCGGCGCTGGCGGCGATCCGGCCGGGCCCCGGGGTCACGCTGCGCCCGGCGAGCAGCGAGGACGTGCCCGCCGTCCAGGCGCTCTACCGCGACTGGGCCAGGTCCGGCACCGGCATGATGGAGCGCTCCGGCCTGCTCTACGACACCACGCCGGAGAAGTTCCTGGCCGCCTACGACGGCGTCACCGTCGCCGTGGGCGCGACGGGCGACCTGGAGGGTTACGCGAGCTGGGTGCGCGGTCCGAACACCGATCCGGTGGCCAGGGTGACGGCGCACGACCTGGTGGCGGCCACGCCGCAGGCGTCGACGGCGCTGCTGGCCATGTTCGGCGGCTGGGCGAGTGTCGCCCCGACCACCGTGCTGCGGCTCGGCCAGGGCGACCCGGCCCTGCTGGAGATCCCGACGACGCTGGTCACCGTGGACAGCCGCCAGCCGTGGATGCTGCGCCTGGTCGACGCGCCCGCGGCGATCGCGGCCCGCGGCTGGCCGGGTTACCTGAGCGGGGCGGTGGACCTGGAGATCGCCGACGCCGAGTGCCCGCGGAACGCGGGTCCGTGGCGATTGGTGCTCGACGGCGGCAGCGGGCGGCTGGAGCCCGGCGGTTCCGGCGCCGTCCGGTTCACCCCGCGCGGTCTGGCCGCCTGGTACGCGGGCGCGGCCACGCCGTCGGCGTTGCGCCGGGCCGGCCTGCTGACCGGCGAAACCGTCGCCGACCCCCTGCTCTCCGCCGCCACCGCCGGCCCCACCCCGGTCCTCCACGACTTCTTCTGACCCCGCCGCCCCCGCGGCGCGACCCTTGAAGACTTGCGGCCTCCGAGTCACTCGGAGGCCGCAAGTCTTCAAGAGTTGCCGCAGGAGGAGCGGTGCGCCGGTCAGGCCGCAGGTTCTGACCCGAAACGGCGATCATCGTCCTGCTGATCAGGGTCCCGGCCGGACGACCAGCCGCGCCAGCATCAGCAGATGGACCGCGACCAGCGGGAGCACACCCGCCGGATACCAGAGCATGTCCAGCGGGTCGTACGCGACGCCTCGCGCCAGTCGGGCCAGCAGGCTGTGCTCCGACAGGTACGCGGGCACGCCGGTCAGCTGCGACAGCTCGACCAGCCAGCAGAACGCGATGGCCGCCGCCCCCGCGACCAGGGGAGTGGTGCGCGGCCGCAGGACGAACACCCCGGCGTAGATCATCGAGGCGTAGAGCGCGGTGCCGGAGTGCTGCTCCAGCGGCCCGTCCGCGAGGGCCCTGATGAGCAGGGCGATCGCCAGGACGGCGATCGCCGCGGCGAGCGCGAGCAGGCGGCGGGTCCAGTCGGTGCGCAGCATCCGCCGATGGTACGGAAGCAGCCCTGCCTCGCCGGTGGTGAGACTGTGAAGATCGGGTGATGCCGGGGTGACCCGGCTCGCGCCGACGGTCCGGGGCCGACCGAGAGATCCCGCTGCTCCGGCCGCCGCGAGGACGGCCCGCCGCCGCGGCCCGGTGGCACCCGGACGCGGCGGCGGGAGATTCGGGGCTACGCCAGGCGGCGGATCTCGCCGAACGCGCGGTAGAAGCCGCCCCGGCTGGCCTGGCGCACCTCGGACACGACGTAGCGCGCGCCGGCCTCGCGGATGCCCTTGGGGAACTGCACCTGCCACGACTGCTGGAAGCCCTCGGACACCACGCGCACCCGCAGCCGGCCGCCCTCCTCGAAGCACTCCAGCACGACGCCGTCGGCGCCCGCCTCGGCGGAGACGACCTCGACCGTGGTGGACGCGGCCACCGCCTCGACGTGCGCGGCCTTCACGTCGACGACCACCGGCACGGTGCCCTGCTCGGCCGCCCGGATCGCCGACTCGGTGGCGTCGATGCAGGCCAGCGAGCCGTCCGTGGTCACGATGTAGAGCCGCTCGTCGTGGTACTGCATCGAGTACGCCGAGCCGCAGCCGGTGCCCAGCTTCCACAGGCGGGTGCCGGAGCTGTCGAAGCAGTACACCGAGGAGCTGCTGTCACCGGCGAAGACGTACGCCCCGTCGGGGCTGGTCGCGCACGAGAACACGGGGGCGTCGCACTGGTACTCCCGGCGCGGCGAGCCGTCCTTGCCCAGCTCGACGACCTTGCGGGTGGACGTGCCCGCGTACAGCGTGTGCTGCTCCTGCCAGCCGAACAGCACCGCGCCGGTGCTGCGGGTCCACAGCTGCTCGCCGGTGCGCCAGTCGTAGCTGGTCACGCCGCCGGAGTGGCCGTGGTGCACGGCGTCGGCGTCGCAGCGGACCATCCAGCCCGACGAGCCCTGGCTCTTGCGCCGCCACAGGAACTCGTCCTCGTGGTCGATCGCGGCCACGCCCCCGCCCGCGTCCGACACGCCGAGCACGCCGTCGTGGATGTCGAGCCAGTAGATGTCGATGTCGGGGGCGATCCGGTAGGCCAGGCGCGGCACCTTGCCGGACAGGTCGTACACGTTGCCGTCGTCGCAGCCGGCGTAGAGCCAGGCGTCGTCGGCGACGATGCACTTGACCCCGTCGGGCAGCTTGAACTGCTGCACCACCTCGGCGCTGTGCGACAGCGTGGTGATCACACCGGCCTCGTTGCCGACCATGCAGACCTTGCTGTCGACGAAGACGCCGAACGCGGACGTGCCCGAGCGGTAGCGCCACAGCACCGGCGCGGTCTTCGCCGTCGAGCGGGTGCTGACGATGGCGCGCCGCGACACCGCGCGCTTGGAACGCGCGCCCTGCACCGCGGGGGCGTACCCCTTGCGTACCTTCTCGCCGATCTTCTTCGCCGCGGCGGCGCGGGCCTTGGCGTTGTCGGCGAACGTGCTCTTCGTCGTGGCTCCGGCGTCGCCGATCCGGCCATAGCGGATGGTCAGCTCGGTGTCGTCGACGACGACCTCGTAGAACTTGTGCGAGCCGCCGTCGGCTTCGGACAGTTCGAGGTAGGTGGTCTCAGCGGCCATGGGGGAAGGGGCCTTCTCTCGCGGAGGGGAACGCTTCGGCCACACCGTATCCGCCGCCCCCGACAGCGGGCCGCGCGGCAAACCAAGATCGGCCGTTGGGCCGATCCGCGACCGCGAGAGCTTGTCTACGCTGCGACGCAATCGATGAACGGGGAGACGATGCGGGGACGCCTCACGGCCGGCACCATACTGGCCGCGCTGCTGCTGAACGTCGCGCTGGCCGGGTGCGGCTCCGAGCTGCCGGACGGCGCGGACGGGAAGCTGGCCGACGACTGGGTGCCGATGGCTCAGGTCAAGGCAGTGGTGCCGGAGGTGGGCAGCTGTTACGACAGCCGGCCGGCGCCCTCCGTGAACAGCTTCGTCAAGCCGGTGTCGTGCAGCGAGAAGCACCTCGCGGAGGTCGGCCACGTCGGCACGTTCACCGGCGACAGCGAACCCGGCACGGAGCAGCTCGCGGCCGCGTACGCGGAGTGCGACACCAAGACCGCGGACTATCTCGGCGGCCCGTGGTGGCGGTGGCGGCTCCAACTGCACCTGACCATCCCGATGTCGCGCGCGTGGGACGGCGGGGCGCGCTGGTTCCGCTGCGACCTGGTCGAGGTGAGCGCGGCGAACTACGACGAGGCCTGGACGGAACGCACCGGCAGCCTCAAGGGCGACAAGCCGGCGGCGCTGCTCGTCGGCTGCGCCAACGCCGTGTCGAGGAACGACCACATCGAAGAGATGACCGAGGCCGCCTGCTCCAGCGCGCACAACGCCGAGTACATCGGCTTCTTCCGCGCGCCCCGCACGCTGCCCTACCCGGAGTCCGACCGGCAGTGGTTCGCGCTGTACCGGCAGTGCAGTGAACTGGCCACCGGCTACGTCGGGGTCAGCATGTCGCAGTGGTACCGGCTGTCCACCATCGCCTGGCCGGCCTACCCGGAGGCGTGGGCCGCCGGCGACCGCCGGGTCCGCTGCACCGTGTACTTCGGCACTAAGAAGATCAAGAAGACCGCCAAGGGCACCAAGGGCAAGGGCCTGCCGGGCTTCTGAGGCCGCGTGCGGCGGCCCGCACGGGCCGCCGCGACGGCGGAGCGTGATGTCAGCCACGGTCGGCGGCGGTCCCGGCCGCGGCCAGGGATGATCGTGGGCATGACTCCGGCGGCAGTGCTCTTCGACATGGACGGGACCCTGTTCGACAGCGAGCCGCTGTGGGACCTGGCCATCGAGGAGCTGGCCCGCGAGTACGGCGGGGAGATCTCGGTCGAGGTCCGGCTGGCGATGGTCGGCCGCTCCGTCGACGAGTCGATGCTGCTGTTCCACGAGGGCATCGGCCAGCCCTGGCGCGAGGCCGCCGCCAGCGCCGCCTGGATCTACGACCGGGTGTCCGGGCTGTTCGCCACCGACCTGGTGTGGCGGCCGGGCGCGCAGGAGCTGCTGCACGAGGTCCGCGCCGCGGGCGTGCCCACCGCCCTGGTGACCTCCACCAACCGGCGGGCCGTGGAGGTGGCCCTCGACACGCTCGGCCGGCACAACTTCGACGCCGTGGTCTGCGGCGACGAGGTCGCGTTCACCAAGCCGCACCCGGACCCGTACCTGCGCGCGGCGAAGCTGCTGAACGTCGAGCCAGCCGACTGCCTGGTCATCGAGGACTCGCCCACCGGCGTGGCCAGCGCCCTGGCCGCCGGCACCCGGGTGATCGGCGTCCCCAACGCGGTCACCCTCAAGCCGATGACCGGCCTCACCCTGCTCCCCACCCTGGCCGGCGTCACCCTCGCCGCCCTGGCCGCGTCGCCGGCCCAGGCCGGCTGACGGCGCGGCGGCACCGCTACCGGATGAGGTCCGGGGCGGCCGGGCGCACGTTCACCGGGCCGGCGGGCTGCGGCTGGTCAGCCATGGCCACGGGGCGCACGTTCACCGCCGGGCCGGCGGGCTGCCGCTCAGCGGTGACCGCGGTCGCTTCCGCGAGAGTGCGCAGCCACGCGCAGCGTCGGCGAGCCCGCTGGTCGGTGCGGGTCCACCACTGAGCGTCGATCTCGCGCCCGTTCGGCAGCACGTGCGGCCGCGACGGGCCGTCGTGGGCGAAGCCGCATCCGGCCAGCCACCGCATGCTCGCCGAGTTGGCGACCTCGCAGGCGGCGACCAGCGTGGCGATGCCGAAATGGCGATGCGCGAGTCGGCATGCGGCGGTCATGGCCTCCCGGCCGTAACCCTTGCCGCGGTGATCGGGGTGGACGTTGCCGCCGATCTGGTGTGCGCCGCCATCGCCCGTCGTGATCGACACTCCGGCGACGGGGAGCCGGGTGGCGCGTTCCACGGCGGTGAAGTAGAGCATCTCGACCACGGGCATCAGCGCGCCGGTCGGGTCCGCGGGCGGCCGGGCCAGCGCCTGCGCGGGTGCCGGCGGCTCCTCCTCGGGCCACCGGCCCTGCCAGTGCCGGGCCTGCTCGTCGGCCTGGAAGAACACGTGGTGTGCCAGGTCGTCGGCGCGTGAGCTGATCACCCACAGCCGGCGCGTCGTCGCGACGTGCAGGCCGGTCCTGCGGCACAACGCGGTGGTGCGGTCGAACACGGTCGGCTCCCGGAGGCGTGGCGGAGCTCGTTCATGCCGCAACGGCCGCCGGAACGGGGTCCCGGGCGGTCGGCGGTCGTGGCACATTGGTCGGCTGTGAGCGCTGACAAGGACTGGTACGACTGGCACGGGCCGTACGCCGATCCGGGGTCGCCGCTGTCGCGGAGACTGCGGCTGGTGCAGGAGCACGTGGACAGGTGGCTGGACGAGCGCCCGGAGCCCGTGCTGACCGTGGTCAGCGCGTGCGCGGGCCAGGGGCGTGACCTGTTCGGCGTGCTCGCGCGGCGGCCCGACGCGGCCCGGGTGCGGGCGACGCTGATCGAGTACGACCCGCGCAACGCGGCGGCGGCGCGGGCCGAGGCCGGCCGTCTCGGCCTGTCCGTCACGGTCGCCTGCGCGGACGCCGGGCTGACCGAGTCCTATGCCGACGCCGTCCCGGCTGATCTGGTGCTGTTCGCGGGGGTGTTCGGCAACATCGGCGACGCCGACGTCCGGCGCACCGTGGCCGCGCTGCCGCGGCTGTGCGCCCCCGGCGCGACCGTGATCTGGACGCGGACCCGGCGCGCCCCCGACCTGACCCCGTCGATCCGGGCCTGGTTCGCCGAGGCCGGTTTCGCCGAGACGGTGTTCCACGCCCCGGACGACGTGCTGTTCTCGGTCGGTGTGCACCGCCTCGCCGCGGCACCCCGCCCCCTCGGCCCGCCCGCCCGCCTGTTCCGCTTCGCCTGATTCCCGCCCTCGCACCGCCCACCCGCCCACCGACAAGGTGATCATGAAGTTGTGGCCATGACACGCCGTCGAACCGTGCCATAGGTTCATGATCAACGCGGAGAACGGGCGGCGGCCCGGTCCCCAGGGGGAGCGGGCCGCCGGTGGTGGGGTGGGTCAGTTGGTGGTGAGGCTGCCGTCGGAGGAGAAGACCATGCCGAGGGTGGCCTTGCCGGTGGTCACCGCGGTCTTGGTCTGCGGGCCGCCGGTGTCGGCCTGCTGGAACGAGCCGAAGGTGATGCCGTAGGTCTTCTCCAGGCCGGGCTGGCAGAAGGCGCGCTGCGGGCACTCCGGCGGACCGGCGAGCACCGACGCCTGGCCGGAGCACTTGGCCGCGAAGTCGGACAGGGTCTTCAGCTGGTGCTGGTCGGCGAACGCCTTGGTCACCGCGTACGCGTTCTGGTCGGCGGCGGCCGAGGGCGCGCCCACGGTCAGCCCGGCCTTGGTGGCCAGCTCCTTCAGGGCCGCCACGGTCGCGGTGACGTCACCGCTGGCCTTGGGGGCGGCGTCCTTGCCGTTCTGCTTCTGGTTGAGGAACTCGGTGAGGGTCGCCGCGTACTCCGGGAACACCGTCAGCTCGCCCTTCTCCAGGGCCGCCTCGTACAGCTCGCGGTTGCCGGAGACCTGCACGGTGGCCTGGAAGCCGGCCGCGTTCAGGGCGATCTTGTACAGCTCGGCGAGGGTCTTGCTCTCCGGGAAGTTCGCCGCGCCGACCACGACCGGGCCGGACCCGCCGGACAGGCCCGTGGCCAGCCCCGCCTGCGCCGCGAACTCCTGCGCCGCGACCTCGGAGGTCTTGCGTTCGACCTCGACCGCCTTGTTCAGCGCGATCAGCTTCGGGGTGTCCAGCGCGGCGCCGACCTTGTCGACGGCTGCCAGCAGCGCGGGGGTGGACCGCTTGGCGTTGGCGACCGCGATGACGTTGTCGGCGTTCTGCAGGTGCTTGTCGTCGGCCAGGACCACGAGCTGGTCGCCGGCCACCGGCGCGCAGCCGGCGCCCGAGGCGGTCGCGGGGGCCTCGGTGCCCGAGGAGCCCGCCTGCCCGCAGCCGGTCAGCGCGAACGCCGCCGCGGCGACACCGGACAGCAGGAGGACGGACGCCCTCCGGGTGTGCGTTGCCATATTCAGCCTTCCGTCGTCTTCACTGCGAATGATGCGCAAAGGTCTTTCTTACTCCGTACCTGAGACATCCTTGCGATGAATTCGTGAACCGTGCTCGGCCTACCCGGGTCCGGCAGTTCGCAAACCGTTCACAAACGCAGGTCAGCCGCTCCTGGTGACCGCCCTGGGGTGACCGACGTCATGCCCGCTCAGGCTGTGTCGGTCACGAGCGGGCGGGCAGCGCGTCGGCGGCCGAGGCCGGTGGGCGGTGCCTGACGCGGCGCAGCGACTTGGGCAGCAGCGCCTTCTCGGCCAGGGCCAGCAGGCCCTCCACGGACAGGCAGAGCAGCGCCACCAGCAGGCCGCCGGCCAGCACCTGGCCGCCGCCCGCGGTCAGGCCCAGGCCGAAGCCCCGGCTGATGATCATGCCGAGGCCGCCGCCGTTGACGTACGCGGCCAGCGTCGCCGTCGCCAGCACCTGCACCGCGGCGACCCGGAACCCGTTGGCCAGGTACGGCACCGACAGCGGCAGCTCGACCTTGCGCAGCAGCTGCCAGCCGGACAGGCCCATGCCCCGGCCCGCGTCGCGCACCTCCGGATCGACCTCGCGCAGGCCCAGGTAGGCGTTGGCCAGCAGCGGCGGGATCGCGAACAGCGACAGCGACAGGATGATCGCGGGCGGCCCGAAGCCGATCACGGTGAGCGGGAAGATGGTGAGCAAGGCCACCGTCGGCACGGCGCGGCTGAGGTTGGTCACCGTCACCACCGCCGGGCCGCCCCGGCCGACGTGCCCCATCCACACGCCCAGCGGCCAGGCCACCGCGCAGCCCAGGGCCACCGCCGCCGCGGAGATCCACAGGTGCTCCACCGTGCGCGCGATGATTCCGTCAGGATTGGTCCAGTTCAGCGGGTCGTTCAGCCAGAGGATCGCGTCCTCGATCACGCTCATGCCGTCTCCTCGCCACACTGATTCGCTCGCTCGCGCTCGCTCATGCGGCCCTCCGGCGGGTCCACGGCATGATGGCGCGGCCGACAGCGAGCAGGAGCAGGTCCAGCACCAGGGCGAGCGCCACGCAGAGCAGCGTCGCGGTCATGATCTGCGGGCGGTAGAAGTTGCTGTTGAAGCCCCCGATGATCAGCTCGCCGAGGCCGCCCCAGCCGGCGATCTCGCCGACCGTGACCAGCGCCACCGTCGAGACCGTGGCGATGCGCAGGCCGGTCATGATGCCGGGCAGCGCCAGCGGCAGTTCGATGCGCCACAGCATGGCACGCTTGCCGTAGCCCATGCCGCGGGCGCTGTCGAGCACGTCGGCGGGCACCTGGCGCAGCGCGGTCAGCGTATTGCGCACGATGGTGAGCAGCGCGTACATCGTCAGTCCGATCAGCACCGTGGTCGGCGCGACGATGCCGGTGAACGGCGCGAGGAACGCGAACAGCGCCAGCGAGGGGATGGTGTAGAGCACACCGGTGAAGCCCAGGATCGGCCCGGCCAGCGAACCGACGCGGTATGCCAGGACCGCCAGCGGGATCGCGATCACCGTCGCCAGCACCACAGCGACTATGGTCAGGTAGAGGTGTTCGCGCAGCGCGGCGAGCAGGGTGTCGGCGTTCTGGCTGACGTAGCTCCACGAGAACCAGGGGTTACGCGGATCGTCGCCCGGTGCGCCCCAGACGAGCACAGCGTCGTTGACCTTGGAGGGCATAGGTGAACCGTACCGCTGCGGTGTCGATCAGGCTGGACGGCGTACGCAAGCAGTACGACGACGGCACGGTCGCGGTGCGGGAGCTGAGCCTGGAGCTGCCCGCCGGTGAGCTGACCGTGCTGGTCGGGCCGTCGGGCTGCGGCAAGTCCACCATCCTGCGGATGGTCAACCGGCTCATCGAGCCGTCGGCCGGGCGGATGTGGCTGGGCGAGGACGAGATCACCGCGGTGGACCCGATCGCGCTGCGCCGGCGCATCGGATACGTCATCCAGAACGTGGGCCTGTTCCCGCACCAGACCGTACGCGACAACGTCGGCACCGTGCCGAAGCTGCTCGGCTGGCCCAAGGCGCAGGTCGCCGAACGTACGGCGGAGCTGCTGGAGCTGGTCGGCCTGGACCCGCCCCGCTACGCGAACCGCTACCCGCACGAGCTGTCGGGCGGGCAGCGCCAGCGCGTCGGGGTGGCCCGCGCGCTGGCCGCCGACCCGGTGGTGCTGCTGATGGACGAGCCCTTCTCGGCCGTCGACCCGATCGTGCGCGGGCGGCTGCAGGACGAGTTCCTGCGGCTGCAGCAGACCGTCCGCAAGACCATCGTGTTCGTGACGCACGACGTGGACGAGGCCGTACGCCTCGGTGACCGCATCGCGGTGTTGTCCGAGGGCGGCCGGCTGGAGCAGTTCGCGCCTCCGGCAGAGCTGCTGGCCAAGCCCGCGAACACGTTCGTCGCCGAGTTCGTCGGCGCGGACCGTGGCATCAAGCTGCTGGCCGTGACCCCGATCCCGCGCGAGGGCCTGCGCCCGCTGCCGGACGGCGACCAGGAGGGCCAAGAGGCCCCGTCGGTAGCGGTGGACGGCACCTTGCGCGACGCGCTCGCCGCGCTCCTGGAGGGCGACACCGGCTGGGTCGTGGTCCGCGACGGCCTCGACGTCCTCGGCATCCTCACCCCCGAGGACGTCTACGCGGTGCTGCGCCGCTGACCCGCCCCGCCGCCGTCCACATCCCGGACGGCCTCCGGCCGGGGTTCGGTGCGGGCGTTCGCCTCACCAAGGTCATCGGACTTGCCCGGCACCTGCGGGAAAGCGGGCTCAAGATACGCACAGGTGCCGGGCAAGTCGAACGATCATGGCGTGGTGGGCGGGCCGAACCAGGCGGTGAGGGCGTCGGGGAGGCCGGTGGGGTCGTCCGGGGCAGGGCCGGCCCAGGCGACATAGCCGTCGGGGCGGATCAGCATGGCCGGGGGAGCGCCGGGGTCGCGCGGTGCCGCATGCACCAGGTCGACGCGGTCGCGCCAGGGGGACAACGTGGCGGCCAGGGCCGTGCCGCCGGTCAGGTCGAGCAGGATCGGTCGCGCGCCGTGTTGCAGCAACGCGAGCCGGACCCGTCGGCCGTCGTGCATAAGCCGCAGGTCAGGGGCCATCCGGCCGAGCAGGGGATGACCATCACCCATCGGGTATGGCAGATCCAGACCCGCGACGGCCTCGGCGACCTCGCGCAGGAACCCGGGCTCGCGCAGGCGCGCCGCGTACCGCTCCCGCCGGGCGGTCACCTCGTCGCCGGGGGCCATCAGCTCGGCCTGCTCCCGCGTGCGGTCCAGGGCCCGCCGGGCCTGCGGCACGCGCTCGGCGGCATAGCTGTCCAGCAGCCCCTCCGGGGCCTGGCCACGCACCACCAGAGCCAGCTTCCAGGCCAGGTTGACCACGTCCTGCAGGCCGAGGTTCAGGTTGGACCCGCCGAAACCGGCGAAGACGTGCGCGGCGTCGCCTGCCACGAACACCCGGCCGGCGCGGTACGGGTCGGCCAGCCGGTTGTTGCGGTCGGTGAGCCTGCGCAGGATCCACGGCCGGCCGTCGGCGGGCGGATCGGCGACCGGAACGTCCGCGCCGACCACCCGGGACAGGCTCGCCCGCGCCTCGCCGACCGACATGGCGGCCTGCTCGCCGGGTGCTTCGGCGTCCCACTCGTGGGTGCTCAGCACGTGCACCCCGGGCATGAACGAGGCGAACGAGAACGCCCCGTACGCCGTGCGGTGCAGCTGGTACGGCCGGTAGACCGTGCCGTCGGCGGCGCGCAGCGCGCCGGCCGGCGTCAGCGCGGTCCGGGGCAGCACCACGTGCGCCATGCGGATCACGACCTCGCGGCTGGTCTCGCCGGGAAAGCCGATCCCGGCGGCCTTGCGCACGGCGCTGTGCGACCCGTCGCAGCCCACGAGGTACGCCGCCCGCAGCCGGTAGGGCCCGTCCGGGCCGTCGACCTCCACGGTGACGCCGTCGCCGTCCTGGACCAGCCCGGTGAACGTGTGTCCACGCCGGATCTCCGCACCCAGCGCGAGGGCGTGCCGTTCGAACGTCTCCTCCATCCGTCGCTGCGGCACCGCGAGCACGTGCAGCGGGTTGGCCTCGCGCAGGCGGCGCAGGTCGAGCCGGAACCCGGCGTGCGAGAAGGCGCGCACGGGGCGGGGCCGGTCGCCGTACGCCCCGGTGAACCAGCGCTGGACCAGCGCCTTCGGCCCACTGCTGTGGCGGGCCAGGGCACGGTAGAGGCCCCGCCGGTAGAGCACGGTCACCACCTGGCCGACCAGCCCGTTGGCCCGCGGCACCGGGTCGGGCTCGGCGCGCTGTTCCAGCACCACCACGCGAACGCCGCCCAGCCGCAGCTCGGCCGCGAGCAGCAGCCCGGTCGGCCCGCCCCCGGAGATCACCACATCGGCGTCCATCGCCCGCCTCCCCTCGATCGTTGTGTCAACCGTAGTTGACACAACGCGAGAGCGTCAACCTGGGTTGACAGCGCTTCTGGATCTAGATGGTTTCTGGTCGCCCTGGCGACAACAAATCATCTGGATCCACTCGAGATCGGTTCGCCGTCGCGAGCCGAGGCGTCGCCGGGCCGTGGCGCGGGCGGATCGGTGGGTGATGCGGGCGGGTGAGTAGGGAGTGATTGCGGCTGGTGGCGGTCGAGTTGGCGCCAGGTGCCTGGGGAGAGCGCCGGCAGCAGTGTCGCGCCGAGGTAGCACGCGCCGAAGACCAGCAGGGCCGGGGTGAGTCCGACGTGCTCCACCGCCCAGCCGCCGAGCAGGCCGCCCAGCGGGATGCCCGCGAACCCGATCGCGTTGGACAGGCTGAGCACCCGGGCCTGCAGGTGCTCGGGCACCCGCTCGAACATGGTAGCGGCCAGGATCGGGTTGACTGCGGCCATCGCGAGCCCGGACCCGAAGGCCGCCACCAGCACCAGCGTCAGCTCGTCGGACAGCGCCATCACGGCCAGCCGGGGGGAGCCGCCGATCAGGAACCCGATGGTGAACACGGCATAGCGGGGCGCACGTGGCGCGAGCGCGGTGAAGACCAGGTTGCCCAGCACCGCGCCGAGCCCGAACGCGCCGCTCACCCAGCCCAGCGCCTCCGGCGAGCCGAGCACCTCGTCGATCCAGACGGGCACGAACACCGCCCCGTTGGCCTGGTCGGCCAGGTTCGTCACGAACAGCATGGCCAGGATGCCCAGCATCAGCCGGTCGCCGCGCAGGTACGCCACACCGCCGCGCAGCGCGGTCAGGTACGGCTCCGGCGGCGCGGCGGCGGTGTCCGTGGCGCGGACGGGCACCAGCGCGGCCACCAGCACCGCGCACGCCACGAACGAGACGCCGTCGAGCAGCACCGTGCGCGGCGCGCCCAGTGCGGCGATCAGCACCCCGCCCAGAGCCGCGCCGAGCAGCCCGGCCAGCCGGTTCGCGCCGTCGTAGACGGTGGTGGCACGGGTCGTGTCCACCCCCGACGCGGTGATCGTCGAGGGCAGCAGCACCCGCTTGGCGCAGTCGCCGAGCCCGCGCAGCGCCCCGGCGAGCACGAGCAGCACCAGCAGCACCCCGAACCCGCCGCGCTGCCCGAACGCCACCGCCGCCATCACCGCGGCGCTGGCCAGGTCGGCGACGATGGACACCCGGCGCGGCCCGATCCGGTCGACCAGCGGCGCGCCGAGCGGTCCGATCAGGACGTACGGCAGCAGCTCGGCCGCGGCGGCCAGGCCCATCCGGGACGGGCTGCCGGTGGTCTCCAGCACCAGCCACGGGATCGCCAGGAACGTCAGCACACTGCCGACCCGCGACACGGTGCCCGCGATCAGTAGTCCGACCAGGCCTTTCACGAGCCCTCCCCGGACGGAGCCGCCTCGGACGGAGCCGCCTCGGACGGAGCCGCCTCAGGGAACGGCAGCACCTGGAACTGCACGTGGACCCGGGCGGTGCCCTCGGGCGCGGGGGAATCGAGGTCGAAGCGCCGGTAGCGCTCGAACACCGCGAACAGGTCGGCCTGCAGCTCCTTCGTCTCCTCGGGGGTGAGCTGCCCGGTCCAGTCGCTGATCGTGCCGACGCGCTGCCATTGCGGCGGGCGGGTGGCGTACTCGTCGAGGGCGCGGTCGACGCGGGCGGCGTACTGGGCGGCCACGGCGCGCAGGTAGGCCTCGAAGTCCCCGAACGACTCGGGTTCGACGTGGTCCACGGTGGTGCCCCGGTGCGCGGCCCGCCACCAGCGTTCGCGGTTGTTGCCCCGGGCCGGCTCGTCGGTCACGAAGCCGTAGAGCGCGAGCTGCCGCAGGTGATAACTCGTGGCCGCGCTGGACTGCCCGAGCTGCGCCGCGAGCAGGGTGGCGGTGGACGGCCCCCGTTCCCGTAGCAGCCCGAGCAGGCGTACGCGTAGCGGATGGGCGAGCCCGCGCAACGTGCGCGGATCAAGAGTGATGCGATCAGCGGCCATAACCGCCAACATATCTTTGCAAAGATTCCTTGGCAATCCATCCCCCGGCGGATCTGCGCCGGTGACCCTCGGGCCGACGCGCCCCTGCCGCGTCGGCGTGGTGAGAACGCCCAGCTCAACCCTGGTCAAATGAAAGGAAGGGCACCTTCTACAACGCAGAGCGTTGTGAAGGTGCCCTTCCTTTCCTCAGTCGTGGGCGATGGCGGTGAGGACGTTGATGCGGGCGGCGCGGGTGGCGGGGAGGGCGGCGGCGAGGACGCCGAGGATCGCGCCGGCGGCGAGGTAGACGCCGATGGCGGGCCAGGGGATGGCCAGGGTGCTCAGGCCCTCGTCGGCCAGGCCCTGGACGACGGCCGCGCCGAGGCCGATGCCGACGGCGACACCGAGGAGCACACCGAACACGGTGATCACCACGGCCTCGACGGTGATCATGCGCATGGTGGCCGCGCGGCTGAGGCCGATGGCGCGCAGCAGGCCCAGCTCGCGGGTGCGTTCCAGGACCGACAGGGCCAGGGTGTTGATGACGCCGAGCACCGCGATGACGATGGCCAGGCCCAGCAGGATCTGGATCATCAGCAGCATCTGCGCGCCCTCGCCCAGTTCCCGGTCCAGGTACTGCTGCTCGTCCTCGACCAGCATCTCGGGGCTGTCGACGAGCAGCGCCTCCAGGCCCTGGCGGGCCGCGGCGGCGTCCGCGCCGTCGGCCAGCCGGACGTACGCGAACGACGGCTGCGGGAAGCGCATGCCCGGCACCACGTCGGTGCCGAAGATGTAGCCGCCGTAGAACGGCGCCCGCTGGTAGACACCGGTGATCCGGTACGACGTCGGCGAGCCCTTGGGCAGTTTGACGGTGACCGTGCTGCCGACGGTCAACCCGGCCTGGGCCGCGTTCTGGTCGTCGACGACGACCTCGCCCGGTCCGGGCTGGGCGAGCGAACCCGCGACGGTGACCAGGGACAGGTCCCGGACGACGGCCGGCAGGTCGGTCACCGCGGACGCCCCGCTCGGCTCCTCGTTGATCAGTGCCTGGTCGTTGTACTCGGCGGCGACCGTGGCGATGCCGGGCACCGCCCGCATCCGCGGCAGCAGCGCCTCGTCGAACGTCGGCAGCATGCCGGGCGACTCCTGACCCGAGATGATCAGGTCGGCCTGGAAGCCCGTCTCGGCGTCACCGCGCAGGCTGCGGTCGGCCGAGGTGATCGTGGTGTTCACGCCCGTGATCAGGGCGACGCCGACCATGAGCGCGGCCGCGGTGATGGCGGTGCGGCGCGGGTTGCGCCCGGAGTTGAGCCGGCCCAGCCGTCCCGGCACCGACCAGGAGAACAGCCGGCCGAGCACGGAAACCACCGGGCGGGCCAGCACCGGGCTCAGCAGCGACACCCCGACGAAGGTGGCGAGCACCCCGCCGAGCAGCAGCCACATCACCGCGTCGCCGCTGGTGGCGAGCCCGAACGCGATCGAGCCCGCGCCCAGCGCGCCGATCACGGCGCCGCTGACCGTCAGCTTGGTCAGCGGCCGGTCCGGGGTGGCGACCTCCTGCAGGGCGGCGACCGGGGGCACCCGGGACGCGCGCACCGCGGGCAGCAGCGCGGCGATCACCGTGACGCCGATGCCGACGGCGAACGCGCTGATCACCGCGGCGAGCGGCACGCCGATGGAGGCGAGCACGATGCTGCTGAAGTCGGCGGCGAACTTCGCCAGCAGCGCGCCGACGCCGACGCCCGCGGCCAGGCCGAGCACCGAGGCGAGCAGCCCGATGGCCAGCGCCTCGACCATGACCGAGCCGATGACCTGGCGGCGGCTCGCGCCCAGCGCCCGGCTGAGCGCCAGCTCCTTCGTGCGCTGCGCCACGATGATCGAGAACGTGTTCAGGATGAGGAAGGTGCCGACGAACAGCGCCACCCCGGCGAAACCGAGCAGGATGTTGTTGAACAGGTCCAGGACCGTCTTGAAGCCGCCCGCGATGGCCGCCGCGGCCTCCTGGCCGGTCTGCACCACGTACTGCTCGCCGAGCCGCGACTTGATCGCGTCGCGCAGGGCGGCCGGGTCGGTGCCGGGCGCGGCGGTCACGCTCAGGCTGGTGTACGCCCCCGGCGTGCCCAGCATCAGCTCCTGCGCCACCGGCTCGGTGAACCGGACCTCGTGCACCGGCCCGCGGCCGGGCAGCCCGCCCTCGTAACCGAACACGCCGACCAGCGTGAACATCTTCTTGGGCTCGGTGGTGAGCACACCGACCCGGTCGCCGACCTTGAGCTTGCTCAGCTCGGCCAGCGTCACGTTGATCGCGATCTCGTCGGCGGCCGCCGGGCCGCGCCCCTCGCGCAGCTCCAGGCCGCCGGTCTCGCCGGTCCAGTTCGCGCCGAAGCGCGGCGGGCCGAACGAGCCGACGACCTTGCCGTCCGCGCCGATCACGCGGGCGCCGTCGGCCTGCACCTCGCCGACGACCTGCGCGACACCCGGCACGGCGGCCACCGCGTCGCGGTCGGCGGCGGCGAGCATGCCGGGCACCGGCTCGCCCTCCAGTTCGGACACGTCGATGGCCGGCCGGGCGGTGACCAGCACGTCGGTCTCGGCCATCGCCGAGGAGAACATGTTGTCGAACGAGCGGCCCAGCGCGTCGGTCAGCACGAACGAGCCGGACACGAACATCACGCCCAGCAGCACGGCCAGGCCCGACAGGACCAGGCGCAGCTTGCGGGCGAGCAGGCTCTTCAGGGTGGCGCGCAGCATCAGAGCTCGGTCTCCGGCTGCGCGGCGCGGTCCAGGCTCTTCAGCGTGTCCAGCACACGCTCCGGGGTGGGCCCGGTGAGTTCGGCGACGATCCGGCCGTCGGCCAGGAAGATCACCCGGTCGGCGTACGAGGCGGCGACGGCGTCGTGGGTGACCATGACGATGGTCTGGCCGTACTCGGTGACGCTGCGGCGCAGGAAGCCCAGCACCTCGGCGCCGGAGCGGCTGTCCAGGTTGCCGGTCGGCTCGTCGGCGAAGACGACGTCGGGCCGGGAGACGAGCGCGCGGGCGCAGGCGACGCGCTGCTGCTGGCCGCCGGAGAGCTGGTTGGGGCGGTGGCCGAGCCGGTCGCCCAGGCCCACGGTGTCGATGACCGTCTTGAACCAGTCCTGGTCGGGTTTGCGCCCGGCGATGGCCAGCGGGAGCAGGATGTTCTCCTGCGCGGTCAGCGTCGGCAGCAGGTTGAACTGCTGGAAGATGAAGCCGATCTTCTGGCGGCGCAGCCGGGTCAGCCCGGCGTCGGACAGGCCGGTGACCTCGGTGTCGCCGACGAAGACCTGGCCACGGCTGACCGAGTCCAAGCCTGCGAGGCAATGCATGAGGGTCGACTTGCCGGAGCCGGACGGCCCCATGATGGCGGTGAACCGGCCGCGTTCGAGCTCGACGTCCACCCCGCGCAGGGCCACCACCTGGGCCTCGCCGGAGCCGTACACCTTCCACACCTGGGATGCGCGGGCGGCGGAGGTCTCCACACGCTGGCGGATCAGGGGCGGGGCTGCTGTTGTCATGAGTTCTTCCCTCGGCCGGTCGACGAATGGACCGACCGGCCGCGTTGCCAAGGCGGGGCACGCGACCGGCCGGTGTACTCATCGTCAGCGGGGAAAGCGCCGCGGGCCTCGGCCCGCGGGGTGAGCGTCCCCCCGCTTCCGCACGCGGGGAAGGCCCCACGCCCGGGTCAGGGGCGACCCTGACCCGGGCGGGCGGCTACTCGTACGAGATGGCGTCCAGCACGTTGAGCCGGGCCGCCATCCGGGCCGGGATGACCGCCGCGAGCACCCCGGCCACGACCGCGGCCAGGAGGTACTGCGCCAGCTCCAGCCACGGGATCGCGATGACCGTCGCGAACTCCAGCGTCATCAGCGCCTTGGTGAACGCGGCCCCGAGACCGACCCCGAGGGCCAACCCGAGGAACACCCCGAACACGGTGATCAGCACCGACTCGACGGTGATCATCCAGACCAGGCCGCCCCGGCTCAGCCCGACCGCGCGGACCAGGCCCAGCTCGCGGGTGCGCTCGACGATGCTGAGCACCAGCGTGTTCAGAATGCCCAGCAGCGCGATGACCAGCGCCACCAGCAGCAGGATCTGCACCGCGATCAGCAGGAAGTCGTAGCTCGCGGTGGCCTGGTCGACGTAGGACTGCCGGTCGCCGACCTGCACGCCCGGGTAATCCTTCATGATCGTCTCGATCTTCTCGACGACCGGGGCCGCGTCGACGCCGTCGTTCAGCGACACGAAGCCCTGGAACGCCAGCGGCCCGGGGAAGTCCGCGACCGCGGGCTCGCCGACCAGGATGCCCTGGATGATCGGCGTCGCCCGGTACACGCCGACCACGGTGTAGTCGCGGGTCACCCCGCCGATCACCACCGGGGTCCGGTCGCCCGCCGTGAGCTTGAGCGTCTCGGCGGTGTTGTCGTCGAGCACCAGCTCCTGCGCGGCCAGGGTGCGGATCTGGCCGCCGGTCGCGTCGAAGGGGAACATGCGCGCGGCCTGGCCGACGTCGGTGGCGAAGATGCCGAACGCCTGCGGCTGCCCCGCCACGCTCACCCCGAGCGCGTCGAAGTGCCAGGCCGCGGCCTCCTTCACGCCCGGGATGGCGCGCACCTGGTCCAGCGCCTTCGGGTTGAAGCCCTGCCGGCCGTCCGGGGCGGCGGTCACGCTCGCCTGGATCATCACCTCCACGCCGATGTTCTCGCCCATGATGTCCTCCAGGCTGGTCTTGAAGGACTGGACGACGGTCGCGGTCATGCCGATCACGGTGACGCCGATGATGATCGCGGCGGCGGTGACGGCGGTGCGGCGCGGGTTGCGGGCCGCGTTGCGCACGCCGAGGTCACCGGCCGAGCCCCGGCCGACCAGCGCGCCCAGGCCGCGCACGATCGGGCGGGCCAGCAGCGGCGACAGCAGCAGCGCCCCGATGAACACCAGCACCGCGCCGGCCAGCAGGATCAGGAACGCGGTGCCGCCCAGATCGGCGAACGCGCCCAGCACCACCAGCCCGACTCCCGGCAGCGCGAAGGCCGCGCCGACGATGGACAGGGCCTTGAGCGACTTGTCCGGGCGCACCACGTCGCGCATCGCCGCGACCGGCGGCACCGACGAGGCGCGTACCGCGGGCACGAACGCGGCCACCAGCGTGACCACCACACCCAGCAGGTACGCCAGGATCACCGTGAGCGGCGCGACGACCAGCCCGGCGCTGGGCAGCTCCACCTCGCTGGTGATCGCCGCCTCGCCCGCCGCGGCCAGCCCGATGCCGGCCGCCAGGCCCACGGTCGCGCCGACGAGGCTGACCACCAGCGCCTCCAGCAGCACCGACCCGGCGACCTGACCCCACCCGGCGCCCAGCGCCCGCAGCAGCGCCAGCTCACGGGTGCGCTGCGCGACGATGATGTTGAAGGTGTTGAAGATCAGGAAGATGCCGACGATGCCCGCGACCACCGCGAACCCGATCAGGATGTACTTGAACACGTCGAACAGCACGCCGACCTGCGCCGACTGCTCCTCGCTGCTCTCCTGGCCGGTGAGCGCCTTGAACCCGGCGGGCAGTTTCTCCTCGATCCGCCGCTTCAGCTCGGTGTCGCCGACACCCTCCTCGGCCGCGAACGACGCGCCGCCGAACCGGCCGGTCTCGCCGTAGAACGTGCGCTGCGCGAACGCCTGCTGGAACATGACCACGACCTCGCCGGCGAGGCTGTCGCGGCCGCCGGAGTAGCCGGCCACGCCCACCACGGTGAACGAGCGCGGCTCGTTGAGCACCGGCAGGTACACCTTCAGTTGCTCGCCGCGCTTGACCTTGGCCAGTTCGGCGGTGTGCGCGGTGATCGCGATCTCGCCCTCGGCGGTGGGCCAGCGGCCCTCGCGCAGCTCGATCAGGCCCAGCGGGTCGTCGTTGCCGTCCACGCCGAAGCCGAGCGCGGCGTCGGCGCTGACCGGCTCGCCGTCAGTGGTCCGGAACGGGGTCACGCCCTGCGCGCTCACGTCCGGCGAGACGGCGCTCACGCCGTCGACCTCGGACAGGGTCTGCAGCTGTGCCTCGGTCAGCCGGGCCGGGTCGACCGCCTGCGGGTCCTTCGGCTGCACCACCACCGACACGTTCTGGTTGATGGTGCTGAACAGCGCGGTGAACCGCGCGTTCAGGGTGTCCGACAGCACCAGGCTGCCGGCCAGGAACGCCACCGACAGCACGATGGCGAAGACGGCCAGCGACAGGCGCAGTTTGCGCTGCAGCAGGCCGCGGAGGCTGGCCTTGATCATTCGGTGGCCCCCGTGGCCACGACGTCGAGGCGCTTGATCCGGTCGAGCACCGCGTCTGCGGTCGGCTCGGTCAGCTCGTCGACGATCTGCCCGTCGGCCAGGAAGATGACCCGGTCGGCGTAGCTGGCGGCGTTCGCGTCGTGGGTGACCATGACGATGGTCTGCCCGTGCTCGGTGACGCTGCGGCGCAGGAAGCTCAGGATCTCCGCGCCGGAGCGGCTGTCCAGGTTGCCGGTCGGCTCGTCGGCGAAGATGACCTCGGGCTGCGCGACGAGTGCGCGAGCACACGCGACCCGCTGCTGCTGGCCGCCGGACAGCTGGTTGGGCCGGTGCCCGAGCCGGTCGCCCAGGCCCACGGTCTCGATGACGGTCTTGAACCACTGCGGGTCGGGCTTGCGTCCGGCGATGGCCAGCGGGAGCAGGATGTTCTCCTCGGCGGTCAGCGTCGGCAGCAGGTTGAACTGCTGGAAGATGAAGCCCACCTTCTCCCGGCGCAGCCGGGTCAGGCCCGCGTCGCCCAGCCCGTTCAGCGCGGTGTCGCCGATGGCGAGCTGCCCTCGGGTGGCCGAGTCCAGGCCCGCCATGCAGTGCATCAGGGTGGACTTGCCACTGCCGGACGGGCCCATGATGGCCGTGAACCGGCCCCGTTCGAGCTCCACGTCGACGCCGCGCAGGGCGATCACCTGCGCCTCGCCCGAGCCGTACACCTTCCAGAGGTCTGTCGCGCGGGCAGCGGCGCCGGCGCCCGCGACGGGCCTGTCGGTTACCGGAGAAGTCATGCCCCACAGGCTGTCAGCGCCCGCCCAGCCCTCCCTCAGACCTGGGAACGGTCTTCCGGGCGGCGGGCTCCTCCTCAGGTAGTAGAGCCGGGTCGTACCAGCCCGGTCTCGTACGCCAGCACCACCGCCTGCACCCGGTCCCGTAACCCCAGCTTGGTCAGCATGTGCCCGACGTGCGTCTTGACCGTGGTCTCGCTGACCGTCAGCGCCCGCGCGATCTCGGCATTGGACAGTCCGCGGGCCACGTGCACCAGCACCTCGCGCTCGCGTTCGGTCAGCGTGCTCAGCGAGTGCGGCACGGTCGCGTCCGGATCGGGCAGCAGCCCCGCGAAGCGGTCCAGCAGGCGGCGCAGGATGCGCGGCGCGACCACGGCCTCGCCCGCGGCGACCGTGCGGATCGCGGCGACCAGCTCGTCGGCGGGCACGTCCTTGGCCAGGAAGCCGCTGGCCCCGGCGCGCAGCGCGCCGACCACGTAGTCGTCGAGGTCGAACGTGGTCAGGATGAGCACGTGCACGGGCAGCTTCGCCGCGGTGATGTCGCGGGTCGCGGCCACCCCGTCGCGGCGCGGCATGCGCACGTCCATCAGCACCACGTCGGGCAGCAGCCGCCGGGCCAGGTCCACCGCCTCCGCGCCGTCGGCGGCCTCGCCGACGATGTCCAGATCGGGCTCGGCGCCCAGCACCATGCGGAACCCGCTGCGCAGCAGCGGCTGGTCGTCGGCGAGCAGCACCCGGATCGGCTTCACCGCGAAACCACCGTCACCCTGCGACCTCCGCTTCCGTCTCCGGGACCGGCGCGCCCGCCGTCCCCGCCTGTTCGAGGGGGATCCGCGCGTGCACCCGGAACCCGCCGCCCGGACGGGGGCCGGTGCGCAGGGTGCCGCCGTACACCGCGACGCGCTCGCGCATGCCGAGCAGGCCGTGGCCGGTGACCGCGCCGATGGTGATCCCGTCTGCGGAGAGGGTACGCGCGTACGGCCCCCGCCCGGTGTCGAACACCTCGATGCTCAGCAGCCTGCCGTCGACGGCCAGCCGCACCTCGGCGCGCGCCGGTCCGGCGTGCTTGAGCGCGTTGGTCAGCGCCTCCTGCACGATCCGGTACGCCGTCAGCGCCACGCCCGGGTCGACCTCGCCCAGCTCGCCGTCCACCCGCAGCGACGTCGACAGCCCCGCCTCGCACACCTGCTCCACCAGCGAGCGCAGCGCGGACAGGCCCGGCTGCGGGCTGCGGTCGGCGTCGTCGTCGCGGGCGCTCTCCGAACGCAGCACGAACAGCAGCCGGCGCAGCTCGCGCAGCGTGGTGCGGCTGGTCTGCTCGATGGTGGCCAGCGCCTCGTCGGCGGCGGCCGGGTCGCGGTGCAGCATGCGCCGCGCGCCGGTGGACATCACGCCGATGACGCTGACGTGGTGGGCGACCACGTCGTGCAACTCCCGGGCGATCCGCCGGCGCTCCTCGGCGACCGCCTGCTCGGCGTGGGCCTGCCGGCTGCCCTCGGCGGCCAGGGCCCGCTCGGCCAGCGCCACCGACGCCTCCCGCCGCGCCCGCACGGTGCGTCCGATCAAGAAGGTGATCACCATCACCACGAGGTTGACGACCATCCCCGCGGACATGGAGATCATCTCCGAGCCGGTGGCATCGACGATCACGTCGTTGCGGTACGCCCACACCCACATCAGGTCGTTGACCAGCCACAGCGCCAGCGTGGCCAGCACGGCACGCCACCACCGCTCGTACGCGGCCGCCGTGTACGCCAGCACCCACAGCGCGACGCCCTGCCCGCCCATCAGCGACTGCGGCCACAGCAGGCCGATCGCGGTGAACGCGGCGGTCGTCGCGACACCCAGCCACAGGTGGGTGCGCCGCAGCACCACGGGCAGCAGCGTCACCGCGCACCACAGCAGCGTGGCAGCACTGGTCCGCATGCCCCAGCCGGGCTCGGCGTACGCCAGGCTGACCTGCACCACGAACAGCCCGGCGGCCAGCGCGGTGTCCGCGCGCAGCGGCGTCCACCAGGCGGGCTTCCACCAGCTCAGGCGCTGCGTCAGGGGTGTGAGGGGCACGCGGGCAGGCTACCCGGTCGGCTCACCCCTCGGGCTGGGCCGCGGCCAGCCGGGCCTGCCTGCTGTCCACCGTCTGCACCGTCACCTGCTGCGGGAACGGCGGCATGGTGCCCCCGAACTCCGGGCAGCGCTGCTGGTGGCTGCACCACGCGCACAGCTTGCTCGGCTTGGGCCGGAAGTCCTGCGCGGCCGTCGCGGTCTCGATCGCCTTCCACAGCGCGAACAGCGTCTTCTCGAACCGGGTCAGCTCCTCGGCGTCCGGGGTGTAGTCGCACACCTCGGCGTCCTTGAGGTAGAGCAGCCGCAGCACCCGCGGCACCACGCCCCGGGTGCGCCACAGCACCAGCGCGTAGAACTTCAGCTGGAACAGCGCCCGCGCCTCGAACGCCTCCCGCGGCGCGCCGCCGGTCTTGTAGTCCACCACCCGGATCGCGCCGTCGGGCGACACGTCGAGCCGGTCGATGTAGCCGCGGATCAGCAGCTGCTGCTCACCCTGCGCGCCCAGCACCGCCTCGATCAGCTGCTCGCGCTCGGCCGGCTCCAGCCGCCGCGGGTCCTCCACGGCGAAGTAGCCGCCGAGCAGGTCGGTGGCCGAGGACAGGAACTCCTCGCGGCTCATCGCCTGCTCGGCGTCGAACAGCGTGGCCAGCTCGGGCTGCTCGGCGACCAGCCGCTCCCACTGGGGCGTGACCATCTCGTCGGCCACCGCGCGGGTGCGCTGCGCGGCGGGGGAGTCGAACAGCTTCTCCAGCACCGCGTGCACCAGCGTGCCGCGCACCTGCTCCGGGGTCGGCTGCTCGGGGATGCGGTCGATGCTGCGGAAACGGTAGAGCAGGGGACAGGTCTTGAAGTCGGCCGCCCGCGACGGCGACAGCGAGGGGAGGGGGACACTTGCCTGCTCGGTCATGACCCACAGGTTAGGCGAGCGGTACGACGGGGCCCCGCACGCCGCCACGACATAGCATGGTCACGATGGAGACGACGTCGTGAGCGATTCGACACCAAAGTCCGCTTCGCAGGGCGAGCGGAAATCCGGCTTCCAGGTCGGCCGCATCCTCGGGTTTCCGCTGCGTCTGAGCGCCTCGTGGGTGGTCATGTCGCTGCTGATCACCTGGTGGTACGGCGATCGCCTCGGCGACACCCTCCACCTCGACGGCGCCGCGCGCTACCTGGCCGGGCTCGGCTTCGTCGCGTGCCTGCTGCTGTCGGTGTTGTTACACGAACTCGGCCACGCGCTCACCGCCCGCCGCTACGGCATCGGCGTGAAGGGCATCACCCTGGACCTGCTCGGCGGCTACACCGAGTTCGACCACGACTCGCCGCGCCCCGGCGTCGAACTGGCCACCGCGCTGGCCGGGCCCGGCGTGTCCGCGCTGCTCGGCATCGGCTCGGTGATCGCCACGGTGCTGCTGCCCAACGGCACCATCGTCGACCAGATCGCCTTCCAGCTCGCCCTGTGCAACATCATCGTGGCGATCTACAACGCGCTGCCCGGCTGGCCGCTGGACGGCGGCCGGGCCCTGCGCGCCGTCGTCTGGGGCATCAAGGGCGACAAGGACGCGGGCCTGCTGTTCGCGGGCTGGTCGGGCCGGGTCGTCGCGGTCGCCACCGCGCTGATCTCGCTGTGGCTGTACTACACCGGCTGGTACCAGCTCGTCGGGGTGGTGTTCGGGCTGTTCGTCGCGTTCAGCATCTGGCAGGGCGCGGCCGGCGCGGTGATGACCGCGCGGGTGCGCTCGCGCTACCCGCTGGTCGACCCGGTGCGCCTGGCCCGGCCGCTGTTCACGGTGCCGACCGGCACCTCGCTGGCGGAGGCGACCCGGCGCGCGGCCGAGGCCGGGCAGACGGCCTCGGTGCTGGGCGTGGCCGATCCGGACGGGCGGCTCATCGCCCTGGTGGTGCCCGAGGCGGCGGCGGCCGTGCCGGAGCAGCGCCGGCCCTGGGTGACCGTGGAGACGCTGGCGCGCGGCATCGACGCGGTCGCGACCATCCCGTCGGCCGCCCGCGGCGCTGACGTGATCAAGCTCCTCCGGGGGGACCCGGCCACTCCTTACCTCGTGGTGGACGGGGAGAATGTAGTGGGCGTGCTCACCGTCATGGACGTGGTGCAGGTGCTCGACCCCGCGGCGCTCAAGGCCGCAAGCTGACTGAGACAGGAACCTGACCGATCATGACCCAACCGACGCCACGTGCGCCGCGCGGCAACTTCGTCGCCGGCGACCGGGTGCAGCTCACCGACCCGAAGAACCGGATGCACACCATCGTGCTGGAGCCCGGCAAGGCGTTCCACACCCACCGCGGCATCCTCGCCCACGACGACCTGATCGGCCTGCCCGACGGCAGCGTGGTGCACTCCTCGGGCAACACCGCCTACCTCGCGCTGCGCCCGCTGCTGGCCGACTACGTGCTGTCCATGCCGCGCGGCGCGCAGGTGATCTACCCCAAGGACGCGGCGCAGATCGTGGCCATGGGCGACATCTTCCCCGGGGCGAAGGTGCTGGAAGCCGGCGTCGGCTCGGGCGCGCTGAGCTGCTCACTGCTGCGGGCCGTGGGGCCCGAGGGGCAGCTGTGGTCGTACGAGCTGCGCGACGACTTCGCCGCGGTGGCCCGCAAGAACGTGCAGAACTGGTTCGGCTGCACCTGGGCCGCCGACGGCAAGCCCGCCGACCCGTCGCAGCCGTCCTGGCACCTGCACGTCGGCGACGTCGCCGACAACACCGAGACCGGGTTCGACCGGATCATCCTGGACATGCTGACCCCGTGGGAGGCCCTCGACATGGTCGAGCGCGCCCTGCTGCCCGGCGGCGTGTTCATCGGCTACGTGGCCACCACGCCGCAGCTGTCCGAGCTGGTGGAGGCGCTGCGCGAGCGCGGCTTCACCGAGCCGCTGGCCTGGGAGTCGCTGGTGCGCGACTGGCACGCCGACGGCCTGGCCGTGCGCCCGGACCACCGCATGATCGCGCACACCGCGTTCCTGGTGCGCGCCCGCAAGCTGGCCCCGGGCGTCACCGCGCCGCCGCGCCGCCGCAAGCCGAGCAAGGGCCGCGAGGCGTACGACGCACGCAAGAAGGCCGCCGCGCCGGCCGAGACACCCGACGCCGGAGCCGTCGCCGACGAGGTCTGGGAGTAGGAGAGACACCCGTGAACGTGCCCCCGGCCGTGTTCCCCGACTGGTCGCCGTACCCGGACCTGGACAGCGCCGCCCGGGCCTACCTGCGTGATCCGGAGGTCGCGCTGGACGCCCTGGAGGGCGTCCTGCGCGGCACCCAGGTGCTCGGGTTCACGCTGGAGCGTTTCGTCAACGAGTTCAACGGCGTGTGGCAGGAGGTCGTCGTCTGCGACGGCTCCCGCCTGCTGCTGTGGCACGGCGAGGACACCGCCCCCGGGGACGGCCCGGCGGGTTCGATGGTCTCGTCGCTGCGGGTGGTGCCGCTGTCGGTGATCACCGAGGTGGGCTGCCGCCGCCGGTTGAGCCGCACCGCCGGCAACCACCTGCGCGTCGACAGCGTCGACGTCTACCTGCTGCTCAGCTCGCTGGACGAGTCCAGCAACGGCCACCCGCTCGACGACCCGCAGCACGTGGTGCGCCAGGACGCGCTCCGCTTCGGCAAAACGCTCGAAGACGGCGGATCCGGACAGATAGCCCGGCTGGAGGAGTTCGCTCAGCTCGTCGCGTCGCTTGCCGGGCGCCCCATGCTCTGACGGCGGGGCACCCGGTGTCCGAATGCTGGGAGAGCGGGAAGCTCAGCGCAGCGCGGCGCGTTCTTCCTCGGACAGGGGTTCCCCGTCATGGGTGCGCTGGATGTGGATGCACTCACCGGGGCACTCCTGGGCGGCATCGATGACCTCCAGGCGCAGATGGGCCGGGATCTCGACGGTCGCACCCGGGGTCATCAGCAGTTCCCCGTCGTCGCCCTTGACGTACGCGAGGCCGTCGACGTCGAACTCGAACACCTCGGGGGCGTACTGCACGCACAGGCCGTCGCCCGTGCAGAGGTCCTGATCCACTCGCACCCTCAGCTCACTCACGTGTCCGACCCTAGCGCCCCGCTCCACACGGAGCCGGGGGAGGTCGGCCGACAGGGCAGAATCTCGATCCAGTTCCGGGTACGGGGGTGTCGGGAGGGTTCAACTGAGGCGATCAGCCGCTAGTGTTAGGAGCACCCTAAACGTCGGCCGGACGAGGTAGGACCGACGGGAGGACACCCCCGGGGAGGTGGGACGTGGCAAAGAGCGACGACGCGGATGCGCGCGCCGCGCGGTGGGAGAAGGAAGCCAACGATCTCTCCACTCAGGTCGCGTTCCTGCAAGAGGAGCTCGCCCTGTTGCGGCGCAAGTTGAGCGAGAGCCCGCGGCACGTGAGGCAGCTGGAGGAGCGGCTCGCCGCTACCCAGGCGCAGCTGTCGCGGCTCACGGAGAACAACGAGCGGTTGGTGGCCACGCTCAAGGAGGCGCGCGCCCAGATCGTGACGCTCAAGGAGGAGATCGACCGGCTGGCGCAACCGCCCAGCGGGTACGGCGTCTTCCTCGCGCGGCACGAGGACGGCACGGTGGACGTCTTCACGGGCGGGCGCAAGCTGAGGGTGGCAGTGTCGCCGTCGCTTGACGTCGACGCGCTGCAGCGGGGGCAGGAGGTGCTGCTCAACGACGCCCTCAACATCGTCGACGCGCTCGGTTTCGAGCGGGCCGGCGAGGTGGTCACCCTCAAGGAGATCCTCGACGGCGGCGACCGCGCACTGGTGGTCTCGCACGCCGACGAGGAGCGGATCGTGTTCCTCGCGGAGGGGCTGATCGGCGGACTGCTCCGGTCCGGCGACTCCCTCATGATCGAGCCCCGGTCCGCGTACGCCTACGAGCGCATCCCCAAGAGCGAGGTCGAGGACCTCGTCCTGGAGGAGGTGCCCGACGTCGACTACCACGACATCGGCGGCCTGGTGTCCCAGATCGAGCAGATCCGCGACGCGGTGGAGCTGCCGTTCCTGCACGCGGACCTGTTCCGCGAGCACCAGCTGCGCCCGCCGAAGGGCGTGCTGCTCTACGGTCCTCCCGGCTGCGGCAAGACGCTGATCGCCAAGGCGGTCGCGAACTCGCTGGCCAAGAAGATCGCCGAGCGGCGCGGCGAGGAGAAGAAGACCAGCTACTTCCTCAACATCAAGGGTCCGGAGCTGCTCAACAAGTACGTCGGCGAGACCGAGCGGCACATCCGGCTGATCTTCCAGCGGGCCCGGGAGAAGGCCTCGGAAGGCACCCCGGTGATCGTGTTCTTCGACGAGATGGACTCGATCTTCCGTACCCGCGGCTCCGGTGTCTCCTCCGACGTGGAGAACACCATCGTTCCCCAGCTGCTCAGCGAGATCGACGGTGTCGAGGGCCTGGAGAACGTCATCATCATCGGCGCCTCGAACCGCGAGGACATGATCGACCCGGCGATCCTGCGCCCGGGCCGGCTCGACGTCAAAATCAAGATCGAGCGTCCGGACGCCGAAGCGGCCAAGGACATCTTCAGCAAGTACATCCTGACCGGCCTGCCGTTGTCCCCGGACGACCTGGCCGAGCACGGTGGCAACGCCGACGCGTGCGTGCACGCGATGATCAATTCGGTGGTGCTGCGGATGTACTCGGAGACCGAGGAGAACCGCTTCCTGGAGGTCACCTACGCCAACGGTGACAAGGAGGTCCTGTACTTCAAGGACTTCAACTCCGGCGCCATGATCCAGAACATCGTGGACCGCGGCAAGAAGATGGCGATCAAGGAGTTCCTGTCCTCCGGCAAGAAGGGCCTGCGCCTGCAGCACCTGCTGGACGCCTGCCTGGACGAGTTCCGCGAGAACGAGGACCTGCCGAACACCACCAACCCCGACGACTGGGCACGGATCTCCGGCAAGAAGGGCGAGCGGATCGTGTACATCCGCACCCTGGTCTCCGGAGGCAAGGGCACCGAGTCGGGCCGGTCCATCGAGACCGCCAGCAACACCGGCCAGTACCTGTAGCCGGCAATTACGAAGAAGGTGCCCGTCCCCGTCAGGGGGCGGGCACCTTCTTTCAGCGGACGCCGACGGCGGCCTGCTCGGCCGTCTCCGCCGAGTCGTAACCCACGATGTACGTCGGGCGGCCCTTGACCTCCACGAACACCCGGCCCAGGTACTCGCCCAGCAGGCCCAGGCACAGCAGCTGCACCCCGCCCAGGAACAGGATCGCCGTGAACAGCGACGTCCAGCCGCTGACGGTCGCGCCGACCACGAACCGCGCCAGGCTGTAGCAGCCGAGCACGAAACACAGCAGGAAACTCGCCAGCCCCGACCACGTCGCCAGGCGCAGCGGCGCGGCCGAGAAGTCCGTGACGCTGTCGACCGCCAGCCGGACCATCTTGCTCAGCGGATACTTCGTCCTGCCCGCCGCCCGGGCCTCCCGGCGGTAGGCCACCTCACCGCTCGGGAAACCCAGCCACGGCACCAGCAGCCGGTACACCGGCTGGCGCTCCGGCATCGCCCGCAGCGCCTCCACCGCGGCCCGGCTCAGCAGCCGGAAGTCCCCCGCGTTGTGCGGCACCTTCTTGCCGACCAGCCGGCGCATCAGCCGGTAGTAGACCTGCGCCGTGTGCCGCTTGAAAGCCGTGTCCGTGGTCCGGTCGTCGCGCACGCCGTACACGATGTCCAGCGACTCGGCCCGGGCCAGCGCCAGCATCTCCAGGATCTTCTCCGGCGGGTCCTGCAGGTCCGCGTCGATGCTCGCCACGTACTCACCCCGGGCCCGGTGCAGGCCGGCCGTCAGCGCCGCCTGGTGGCCGCTGTTGCGCCGCAGCCGGACCACCCGCAGCTGCGCCCACTCCCGGCAGGCCAGCAGCAGCATCGGCGCGGTCGCGTCCGCGCTGCCGTCGTCGACCGCCACCACCTCGTAGTCGAGCCCCGCGCCGTCCAGCAGCGGGCGCAGCCGCCCGATGAGCAGGGGCAGCACCTCCTGCTCGTTGTACATGGGGATCACGACGGACAGTGCGGGCGTGGTCATCTCGCGGGATCCTTCATCGAGCAGTGCCAGGTCCAGAACGGGGATGGTATCCCCGTCCGCCGATCCGCGCCCGGACGGCACCGGCGGACGGGCGTACGAAAGGCACTGAACCTCCCAGGCTGGCCCGAACACGGATGCTCTCCTCGTCTCACCGGTGACGGTGTGAGAGGCTTCATTCCATGAGCGTGCGGCGGATCATGGGTACCGAGGTCGAGTACGGGATCTCCGTGCCGGGACAGCCCGGGGCCAACCCGATGGTGACCTCCTCCCAGGTCGTGAACGCCTACGGGGCCCGCCCGGAGCTGGCCCGCGGCGGACGTGCCCGCTGGGACTACGAGGAGGAGTCACCGCTGCGCGACGCGCGGGGCTTCAGCTACACCGGCGCGGCGTACGACCCGGCGGAGGCGCTCGCCGACGAGGACCTCGGCCTGGCCAACGTCATCCTGACCAACGGGGCCCGGCTCTACGTCGACCACGCCCACCCGGAGTACTCCACCCCCGAGGTGACCAACCCGCTGGACGTGGTGCGCTGGGACAAGGCCGGCGAGCAGGTCATGGCCGAGGGCGCGCGGCGCGCCGCGACCATCCCGGGCAGCCACCCGATCCACCTCTACAAGAACAACACCGACAACAAGGGCGCCTCGTACGGCGCGCACGAGAACTACCTCATGCGCCGGCAGACCCCGTTCGCGGACATCGTCACGTACCTCACCCCGTTCTTCGTGACGCGGCAGATCTTCTGCGGCGCCGGACGGGTCGGCATCGGCCAGGACGGCAGCCAGGCCGGCTTCCAGATCACCCAGCGCGCCGACTTCTTCGAGGTCGAGGTCGGCCTGGAGACCACGCTCAAGCGGCCCATCATCAACACCCGCGACGAGCCGCACGCCGACGCGGACAAGTACCGCCGCCTGCACGTGATCATCGGTGACGCGAACCTGTCCGAGATCTCGACCTACCTCAAGGTCGGCACCACCGCGCTGATCCTCACCATGATCGAGGAGAAGGCGCTCACCGCCGACCTCGGCATCGCCGACCCCGTCGCCGAGCTGCGCGCGGTCAGCCACGACCCGACCCTCAAGCACACCATGCGGCTGCGCGACGGCCGCCGGCTTACCGCCCTCGACCTGCAGTGGGCGTTCTACGAGCGGGCCCACGCCTTCGTCGAGTCGCGCACCGGCGCCGACACCGACTCCCAGACCCGCGACGTGCTCGACCGCTGGGAGAGCGTGCTGACCCGGCTCGGCGACGACCCGATGCAGCTCGCCGACGAGCTGGACTGGGTGGCCAAGCTGCGCCTGCTGGAGGGCTACCGCGAGCGGGAGAACCTGGGCTGGGCGTCGTCCAAGCTCCAGCTGGTCGACCTGCAGTACAGCGACGTGCGCCCGGAGAAGGGCCTCTACCACCGCCTGGTCGCCCGCGGCGCGATGAAGACGCTGCTCGACCCGGAGTCGACCCGCGCCGCGATGACCGATCCGCCGGACGACACGCGGGCGTACTTCCGCGGCCGGTGCCTGGGCAAGTACGCGTCCGAAGTGGTCGCCGCGAGCTGGGACTCGGTCATCTTCGACGTGGGCCGCGAGGCCCTGGTCAGGGTGCCGATGATGGAGCCCGAGCGCGGCACGAAGAAACACGTCGGCGCGCTGTTCGACCGTTGCCCCAGCGCAAAGGATCTTCTGGAAGTGATCACCGCGGGGTGATCGCTTTCGTCGCCCCCGCGCGCTACGTTTAAGGCCCACAGGCGACGTCAGGGAGGCGCAGATGGCCACGCAGGACGGTGGACAGTCACAGTCGGGCCGCTCTCGGAACGAGCAGGAAGCCGAGTCGGTAGCGCCCGAGGTGAACCCCGAGGTTGCCGAGCGCGTCGAGCAGATCGGCGAGGACGTCGACGACATCCTCGACGAGATCGACGCCGTCCTCGAGGAGAACGCCGAGGAATTCATTAGGGGTTACGTACAGAAAGGGGGGGAGTGATCCCGGTATGTCCGATTTTTCCCCGGACAACTGGAAGAGCTGCCCCCAGTGCGATCGGCGCTTGCCCTTAACTGACTTCTACAACAACAAGAGCCGCAAGGACGGGCGCAGTTTCTACTGTCGTTCGTGCACGCGGAGTCGGCTTGAGGCAGACCGTCGCAAGCGAGGGGTGGCACCGGCTAAGAGGGCTGCCGTGGCCATCCCTGACGGCATGAAATGGTGCCCCCAATGCGACGAAGTCAAGCCCAAAGATGACTTCGCCCGCGCCAAAGCCAAAGCGAGTGGCCTTCATGCCTACTGCTTGCCATGCCACAACAAGCGCAGCGCCGAGGCGAAGCAAAGGCTCTACGGCGGAAACCGTGAGTACCACCTGCGGCGTCGTTACGGGATGACGCAGGAGGACTTCGAGGCGCTGCTCGCGTGGCAGGGCGGCGGGTGCGCCATCTGCGGCGCACCGGACCCCGAGCACGTTGACCATGACCATGAATTCGGTAACGTACGTGGCATCCTGTGTTTCAACTGCAACGGCGGTCTTGGACAGTTCAAAGACAACGAGCAGTCACTTGCCAGGGCGATCGAGTATCTGAAGGAGACAGCGTGTCAGCGGGTCTTGGTTCACCCGGGCGTCTACCAGCTAGTTTCACCACGCCGGGAACGTCGTCTTTCACGGACTTCCTGACGCAGGTCGCGCCGGAGCTGCTGCCCGGCCGCCGCCCCCTGCCCGCCGGCATGAACGCCGACCTGGCCCCGCACGCCACCACCATCGTCGCGATCAGCACCGACGAGGGTGTGGTGATGGCCGGTGACCGCCGCGCGACCATGGGCAACCTCATCGCGAGCCGCGACATCGAGAAGGTGCACCCCGCCGACCCGTATTCGCTCATCGGCATCGCGGGCACGGCCGGCGTCGGCATCGAGCTGATGCGGCTGTTCCAGGTGGAGCTGCAGCACTACGAGAAGATCGAGGGCGCGATGCTCTCGCTCGACGGCAAGGCCAACCGCCTGGCCACGATGATCCGGCAGAACCTCGGCGCGGCCATGCAGGGCCTGGCCGTGATCCCGCTGTTCGCAGGGTTCGACCTCGACGCGAAGACGCCCGGCAAGGTGGGGCGCATCTTCAGCTTCGACATCGCGGGCGGTCTGTACGAGGAGCACGGCGGCTACGACGCGATCGGCTCGGGTTCGCTGTTCGCGAAGTCGTCGCTGAAGAAGCGCTACAAGCGCGGCCTCAGCATCGCCGAGGCGGCGCAGCTGGCCGTGGAGGCCCTCTACGACGCGGCCGACGACGACACCGCCACCGGTGGCCCGGATGTCATCCGCAAGATCTTCCCTGTGGTGATGACCGCGACCGCCGAGGGCACGCAGCGCCTGACCGACGAGGAGACCGCGGCCCTGGCCGAGCTCGTCATCGCGGCCCGGGCGCAGCAGCCGGGCGCCTGATCCCATCCGCTCTCCCGAAACGCCATAAGGAGAAGACACGCCGTGGCCATGCAGTTCTACGCCTCGCCCGAGCAGATCATGCGGGACCGCTCGGAGTACGCCCGCAAGGGCATCGCCCGCGGTCGCAGCGTGGTCGTGCTGACGTACGCCGGTGGTGTGCTGTTCGTGGCGGAGAACCTCTCCACCACGCTGCACAAGGTGAGCGAGATCTACGACAAGATCGGGTTCGCGGCCGTGGGCCGCTACAACGAGTTCGAGAACCTCCGCAACGCCGGTGTGCGCATGGCCGACCTGCGGGGCTACTCCTATGACCGCCGCGACGTCACCGGGCGGGCGCTGGCCAGCGCGTACGCGCAGACCCTGGGTTCGATCTTCAGCGAGCAGGGCAAGCCGTACGAGGTGGAGATCTGCGTCGCCGAGGTGGGGTCCGCGCCGGAGCACGACGAGCTGTACCGGCTGACCTATGACGGTTCGGTGCAGGACGAGCCGGGCTTCATGGCGATGGGCGGGCAGGCCGAGGCGATCGGCAACATCCTGCGTGCCGAGCACAGCGAGTCGCACACGCTGGGCGAGGCGCTGAAGCTGGCGGTCAAGGCGCTGAGCAGCGTCGGGGGCGAGGGCGGCGCGGCGCGTACGCTGGCCCCGGAGCAGCTGGAGGTCGCCGTGCTGGAGCGGGCCCGGCCGGGCCGCAAGTTCCGGCGCGTGATCGGCGCCGCGCTGGCCGCACTGGTGAACCCTGCGAAGGCGGAGCCGGCCAAGGCCGCGACGCCCAAGGCCGACGCCCCGAAGCCGGCCCCCGAAACCGACACGCCCGCAGCGGAGTAGTCCGCTCCGCCCCGTTTTTAATAGACGTTGGCCTATCTCGTCGAAGATCCGCGGCTCGGATTCGATGAGATAGGCCAACGTTCATGAAGCGCGTGGCGCGGGGGTCGGGCGTCCGGCTGGTGGTGCGGCGCGGACGGGTCAGTGGTGGCGGGTGGTCAGGGGTTCCCACCATGCGCGGTTGGCGCGGTACCAGTCGACGGTGGCGGCCAGCCCCTCGGTGAGCGGGACCGACGGCCGGTAGCCCAGTTCCTGGGCGCTCTTCGTGCTGTCCAGGGCGTAGCGGTGGTCGTGGCCGGGGCGGTCGGCGACGTGGTGGACCAGGTCCGGGCTGCGGCTGGTCAGCTTCAGCAGCAGGGCGGTGAGGTCGCTGTTGGCGAGCTCGTCGCGCCCGCCGAGGTGGTAGACCTCGCCGGAGCGGCCGTGGCGCAGGGCCAGGTCGACGCCCGCGCAGTGGTCGTCGACGTGCAGCCATTCGCGGCGGTGCGAGCCGTCGCCGTACAGCGGCACGGGCAGCCCGTCGAGCAGGTTCGTGGTGAACAGCGGGATGATCTTTTCGGGGTACTGGTAGGGCCCGTAGGTGTTGCTCGAACGGGTGACCACGACGTCGAGGCCGTGGGTGGCGAACGCGGCGAGCGCGAGCAGGTCGGAGCCTGCCTTCGACGCGGCGTAGGGCGAGCGCGGGGCGAGCGGCTGGTCTTCGGTCCAGCTGCCGGTGTCGGTGGAGCCGTAGACCTCGTCGGTGGAGACGTGCACGAAGCGGCCGGTGCGGTGGCGTACGGCGGCGTCGAGCAGGATCTGGGTGCCGAGCATGTTGGTGCGCACGAACTCGGCTGCGGCGGCGATGGAACGGTCGACGTGTGATTCGGCGGCGAAGTGGACCACCGCGTCGTGTCCGGCGACGAGGCCGTCGACCAGGTGCGGGTCGCAGATGTCGCCTTCGACGAAGGTCAGCCGGGGGTCGGCGGCGACGGGGGCGAGGTTGTCGCGGTTGCCGGCGTAGGTGAGCCGGTCGAGCACGGTGATCCGGTCGGCGGGCCTGCCCGGTGCGGCGAGCCGCGTGCGCACGTAGTGGGAGCCGATGAAGCCCGCGCCGCCGGTGACCAGAAGTTTCATGACAACGGAAGTTTAAGTCACGTTCCGTGGCGCGCCGTGCGCGACCTGCGGTTGCGGGGGCGGTCGGGGATCCGTCGCGATTACACCGGCGGCGTCAGGTCGTACGAGAGTGACCTTGGGCGTTTGGGCGGCTAGTGTCTGTGTATGGACCGACGAATCTTCGGACTGGAGACCGAGTACGGCGTCACCTGCACCTATCGGGGCCAGCGGCGGCTGTCTCCCGACGAGGTGGCGCGCTACCTCTTCCGCCGGGTCGTCTCATGGGGACGGTCCAGCAATGTCTTCCTGCGCAACGGCGCACGCCTCTATCTCGACGTCGGTTCCCACCCCGAGTACGCGACCCCCGAGTGTGATTCGGTGGTCGATCTGGTGGCGCACGACCGGGCGGGCGAGCGGATCCTGGAGGGTCTGCTCGTCGACGCCGAGAAGCGGCTGCACGACGAGGGTATCGCGGGGGAGATCTACCTCTTCAAGAACAACACCGACTCGGCGGGCAACTCGTACGGCTGCCACGAGAACTACCTGGTGTCGCGGCACGGGGAGTTCGGCCGGCTGGCGGACGTGCTGATCCCGTTCCTGGTGACGCGGCAGCTGATCTGCGGCGCGGGCAAGGTGCTGCAGACGCCGCGGGGCGCGGTCTACTGCCTGTCGCAGCGGGCCGAGCACATCTGGGAGGGCGTCTCCTCGGCGACGACCCGGTCCCGGCCGATCATCAACACCCGCGACGAGCCGCACGCCGACGCCGAACGCTACCGGCGGCTGCACGTGATCGTCGGCGACTCGAACATGAACGAGGTCACCACGCTGCTGAAGGTGGGCAGCGCGGATCTGGTCCTCCGGATGATCGAGACGGGCGTGGCGATGCCGGACCTGGCGCTGGAGAACCCGATCCGGGCGATCCGGGAGGTGTCGCACGACATCACCGGGCGGCGCAAGGTGCGGCTGGCCAGCGGCAAGGAGGCCAGCGCGCTGGAGATCCAGCGGATCTACCACGAGAAGGCGACGGAGTTCGTGGCGCGCCGCTCGGGTGACCCGTCTGCGCAGCGGGTGATCGAGCTGTGGGGCCGGGTGCTCGACGCGGTGGAGTCGGGCAACCTCGGCGACGTGGGCCGGGAGATCGACTGGGTGACCAAGCTGCGGGTGATCGAGGCGTACCAGCGCAAGCATGATCTGCCGCTGTCGAGCCCGCGGGTGGCGCAGATGGACCTGGCGTACCACGACCTGCGCCGTGGCCGGGGGCTGTATCCGCTGCTGGAGAAGCGCGGCAAGGTCGACCGGGTGGTGACCGACCTGCGTACGTTCGAGGCGAAGGAGACACCGCCGCAGACGACCAGGGCGCGGCTGCGGGGCGAGTTCATCCGGCACGCCCAGGAGAAGCGCCGCGACTTCACGGTCGACTGGGTGCACCTGAAGCTGAACGACCAGGCCCAGCGCACGGTCCTGTGCAAGGACCCGTTCCGGGCGCACGACGAGCGCGTGGAACGTCTCATCGCCAGCATGTGAGTGACAGAAGGGGCGCTTTGCCACCGTTCCGCGATGGCAAAGCGCCCCTTCTGCGCCTCGCGTGGGCCGGGCCCGGCCCGACCCGGGCGGCCGGCACACCATGATCGTTCGACTTGCCGGGCAAGTGGGCCAATGGGCGGTCAAGATACGCACAGGTGCCCGGCAAGTCGAACGATCATGCGTCGGGGCTCGCGGCTCGGTTCTCCCGGGCCCGCAGTTCGCGGGTCCCGGGTGGTGCGGTGGTGCGACGGCGGGCGGTGGTCGGGGCGGGGTCGGGCTGGCTAAGCTCGCTGCACTATGAGCGAGCACCATGAGCGGCAGGCCGAACCGGTCGAGCGCACCGGCGATGAGGTACGGAGCAACTGGGTCCAGCGCCGCCGGGACAAGATCTACAACGAGATCTCGGCCAACCGGCGCGGCGAGTACACCGTGCCGACCTGGGTCCTGGCTGCGCTGCTCGGCATGTTCGTCGCCGGCTGGATCGCGCTGATCGTCTTCAAGTGAGTTCGGCTGCCGCCACTGGGTCCGGCTGCCGTGGCCCTGCGGCTTCCAGGTCGCGGCGCTCGTGACGCTCGCCGCGCTGGCCACGCGCTCGGCCCGGGCGGCTCCCCGCCGCATCGCCTGCTTCGCCGAACGTGCAGCCCAGCTGCCTCGAACCGTTGGGAAGGGCGCCTTCTACATCGCGAAGCGATAAGAAGGTGCCCTTCCTTCGTCTCAGAGGGTGGTGGCGTGGCGGCCGGCGGCGGCGCAGGCCAGGAAGTAGGCGTGGTCGCCGTCGAGGTCGCGGCCCATGGTCGAGAGTTTGACCGGGGACGCGCGCAGTGCCTCGTCGAGGCCGGTGGTGGGGACGGTCACGATCCGGTGGCGGGCGGCCAGCGGCGCCAGGGCTCGGGCCACGTCGGTGGCGAGGGGTTCGGGCAGGTCGGCGGGGACGACGAGGTCGGCGGGGGCGAGCGCGACGCGGCCGAACGAGGTCAGGCTGTGGTGGGACACCCCGCGGTGGCGAGCGCGGGGGTCGGCGTCGGAGATGCGCAGCGCGCCGACGGGGCGGCCGCCGAGCACGGCTGCGGCGTTGACCGCCTCCCCGGCGGCGACGCCGGAGAAGCCCCAGGTCGTGCCGGTGCCGAGGTTGCCGGGGCCCTGGCTGAGGATGGTGATGTCGGCCCGCAGCACGTGCCGGGCGGCGAGCAGCCCGGTGTGGACGTTGACCGATTCGAGGTCGCCGCCCCAGGCCTGGCCGGTGGACACGGTGCCCGCGAGGCGGTCGCGCAGCGCGTCGAGGGTGCGGGAGAACCCGGCGGCGAGCGCGCCGCCGTCGGTGAGCAGGTATGCCACCCGGGCTGCCGGAGCGTCGGCGTGGATGCCGGCCAGGATCGCGGGCAGCGCCGAGTGCAGGTCGGCCACGACGACGGGCATGCCGCCGAGGTCCTGTGCGGCGGCCAGCGCCGCGCGGTGCGGGGAGGCCTCCTCGTCGGCGGCCACGCGGATGGTCTGCAGGGGGCTGTAGCGGGCTTTGACGATGTGGCCGGGCACGGGGGTGTCCTCGGGCAGCCGTCCCGGTAGCGCGACGACCATGGCGTAGCCGCCGGTGCCCAGGCCGAGGGCGAGGGCGTTGGTGTTCAGCAGCACCTCGTCGCCGATCTCGGGCTGCCCGACCAGGTCGGGGTAGGCGAGGGCGCGTACCGTCGCGGGGTCGTCGGGGGTGCGGGCGACGAGGGCGACGGTGAGTTCCTGCGCGCCGTGCCAACTGCGGCCGAGCCGCTCCACCGTGCCTGTACGCCACCGAATCACGCCCCGACCCTATCGGCCCGCCTGCCGGTCCCCGCCCACGACGCCCCAGCACCGTCCCCGTGACCGGGTGTGGTGGGCTGGGGGACAGGGCGTGAGCAGGTGTCGGACTGCGGGTGCGCGAGTGGGGGAACCAGCGCTTACCGGTTACCGTTCCGGGCGCTCGCGCTGCTAGCGTGGCGGTCGTGTCGCGCAGTCGAACCGAACGCCTGGTCAACCTTGTGATCTGTCTGCTGTCCACGCGGCGCTTCCTGACCGCCGCGCAGATCGCCGCCACCGTGCCCGGATACGAGCACAACGCCGATGACGCCCGTGAACACGAGGCGTTCCAGCGCAAGTTCGAGCGGGACAAGGCCGAGCTGCGCGCGCTCGGCGTGCCGCTGGAGACCGGCACCGCGAGTGTCTTCGACACCGAGCCCGGTTACCGCATCGCCCGGCGTGACTACGCGCTGCCGGCGATCCCGCTCGCGCCCGACGAGGCCGCCGCGGTCGGCGTGGCCGCCGGGCTGTGGCGTCACGCCGGCCTGGCCGCTGCCGCCACCTCGGGCCTGGCCAAGCTGCGCGCGGGCGGCGTCGACGTGGACCCGCACGCGACCCTGGGCGTCGAGCCCGTCGTCGCCGTGGACGCCGCGTTCGAGCCGCTCACCGGCGCGGCGCGGGCCCGCCGCGAGGTGACCTTCCCGTACCGGGTGCCCGAGGACGACGCGCCCACCACCCGGCACCTGCAGCCGTGGGGCGTCGTGTGCTGGCGTGGCCGCTGGTATGTCGTCGGCCACGACACGGTCCGCGACGCGCCGCGCTGCTTCCGGCTGTCGCGCATCGTCGGCCCGGTGCGCCAGGTCGGCGAGGACCGCGCGTTCGAGCCGCCGGCCGACCTCGACCTCATCAGCTACGTGGCCCGCTGGTCCGGGCCGGTGGAGCGCAACCGCACCACCCGGGTGCTGGTGCGTCCGGGCCGGGCCGCGGGCGTCCGCCGCTGGGCGGCTGGTTGCACGTCCACGCCCGAGGGCGACGTGCTGGAGCTGCGCTACGCCGACGCGGACGCCTTCGCCGCCTGGCTCGTCGGCTACGGCGCGGATGTGACGGTGCTGGAACCGGCCGAGGTCCGCGACGCGACCATCGCCCGGCTGCGCGAGATCGCGGGCGTGACCGCTTCCGCCGAGCTGGCGGAGGTGGCCTGATGCGCGGGCACGGCGTCGGTCCGTCGGCGGGTGACGGCAGGAGCGAGCGGATCGCCCCGTTCGCGGGTGAGCGGCCGGCGGAGGAGAAGGCATGAGCAGCGCTAAGACGTCCGCGGACCGGCTCGCCCGGCTGCTGAACCTGGTGCCGTACCTGCTGGCGCGGCCGGGTATCGAGCTGGTCGAGGCCGCCGCCGACCTGGGCGTGTCCGAGCGGCAGCTCCGCGAGGACCTGGAACTGCTGTGGGTGTGCGGCCTGCCGGGCTACGGTCCCGGCGACCTGATCGACATGTCGTTCGACGGCGACCGGGTCACCATCACCTATGACGCGGGCATCGACCGGCCGCTGCGGCTGACCCCCGACGAGGCCACCGCACTCGTGGTGGCGCTGCGCATGCTGGCCGAGACGCCGGGCGTGGCCGACCGGGACGCGATCCACCGCGCCCTGACGAAGATCGAGCAGGCCGCGGGCGAGATCGACGCGCCGGTGGCGGTACGCCTGCCCGGCAACGACGACCGCCTGGCCGACCTGCGCGCGGCCCTGGAGCGCGGCAACGCGCTGCGGCTGAGCTACTACTCGGCGGCGCGGGACGTGTCCAGCGAGCGCGTCGTGGACCCGATGCGGCTGCTGTCGGTGTCCGGGCGCTCTTACCTGGAAGCCTGGTGCCGCTCGGCGGGCGCGGTGCGCATGTTCCGGGTGGACCGCATCGACGCGCTGACCGAGCTGGACTCCCCGGCCGCGCCGCCGGCCGAGGCGCAGTCCGGCGACGTCGCCGAGGGCGTGTTCCAGCCCGACCCGGACGCGCCGACGGTGACGCTGCGGGTCGGCCGGGGCGGGCGCTGGATCACCGAGTACTACCCGTGCGAGTCGGTGGTCGAGGTGACGCCGGAGGAGTGGCTGGTCTCGCTGCGCGTCAACGACATGGACTGGGCCCGCCGCCTGGTGCTCGGCCTCGGCCCGCAGGTCGTCGTGGTCGCCCCCGCCGAACTGGCCGACTCGATCCGCGACAGCGCCCTCCAGGCCCTCGCGGCGTACGCCTAGCCCCACCCCACCTGCGCAACTCTTAAAGAGTCGCGGCTACCGGCGTCCGTCGAGGCCGCGACTTTTTAAGAGTTGCGGCAGGGGTGGGGGCGGCACGGCGGGGCGCGGCGGGTGGGGCAGGGGTTAGGCTGCTGGCGTGGTGGCGTGGATCGTGCTCGCGGTGGTGTTGCTGAGCCTGGTGTTCCTGGGGCTCGTGCTGCGCGTGGTGCTGTGGCGCCTGGCGGGGCTCAAGGAGGCTGCGGCGGAGCTGCAGCTGGTGGCGGCGCGGGCGCAGGAGCTGGCGAAGCTCGCCGAAGGGCTGCAGGCCCACGGCGACTCGTTGAAGGTCCGGGCTGAGCTGGCCCAGGAGCGGATCGAGCTGATCAAGGCGAGCAAGGACTCCCTGAAGATCAAGAAGGCCTGACCGCCGTTCACCGGCCGGTCGATTGCTGGTCACACCGGTTGCTGCAGAAATCTGCAGCACCTCCCGCATCGCGTTGACGCTGCTTCCGGTGATGGTCGACACTTCACCTGCGGGCGCACCCCGCCGGGCCGCGTACCATTAGTCCGGAACACGTTGGTTCAACCCCCTCATCTCTGACTGGAGCAATCATGGGCGCCCTTAAGCCATGGCACCTCATCCTCGTGGTCGCGGTGCTGGTGATCCTCTTCGGCTCGAAGAAGCTGCCGGACGCGGCCCGTTCGCTCGGCCGCTCGATGCGCATCTTCAAGGCCGAGACCAAGGCGCTGTCCGAGGACGGCAAGGACGGCAAGGACGCGACCGCCGAGAAGGCCGACGCTCAGGTGACCGCGCAGCAGCCGCTCGACGGCCAGGCCTCCGCCAAGCCGGTCGTGGACCCGGTCCAGCGCCAGCAGTCCTGAACCCTCCCCCCGGGCTGAAGACGTGAAGAACCCCCTGGCACGTCGCGGGCCGTCCCAGCAGGAACGTGCTGCGGACGGCTCGATGACTCTCATCGAGCACATCCGGGAGCTGCGCAGCCGGCTGTTCAAGGCCTGCCTGGGCATCGTCTTGGGCATGGCGGTCGGCATCTACTTCGCCGAGCAGATCCAGAACTTCATCAACGCGCCCTACTGCAACTTCAAGGGCACGGCGATCGGCTCGGCGAAGTGCTCGTTCAACTCGGTGTCGCCGGTCGACCCGTTCCTGCTGCAGCTCAAGATCGGCCTGTACGCCGGTCTGATCGTCTCTTCGCCGATCTGGCTGTACCAGCTGTGGGCGTTCATCGCGCCGGGTCTGCACAAGCACGAGAAGCGCTACAGCTACCTGTTCACCGCGATCGCGGTGCCGCTGTTCGCGGCGGGCGCCTTCCTCGCCTTCTTCGTGGTGACCAAGAGCCTGGTCTTCTTCATCGGGCTGTCCGACAACTACGAGATCAACATCGACCTGACGGGGTACTTCGACTTCGTCACCGGTGTGATGCTGCTGTTCGGGTTCGGGTTCGAGTTCCCGCTGGTGCTGCTCATGCTCAACGTCGCCGGTCTGGTGACCGGCAGACGGATGCTGGGCTGGTGGCGGGTGGCCATCTTCCTGATGTTCCTGTTCGCCGCCATCGTGACGCCGACGCCGGACCCGTTCGGCATGAGCGCGCTCGCGCTGGCCATGGCCGTGCTGTACTTCATCGTCGTCGGCGTGGCCATGCTCAACGACAAACGGCGCAACCGCGGCAAGTCGCAGTACGCGAACCTGAGCGACGACGAGACGTCTTCACTCGACGACTACGACACCGATAGCATCACGCCCGGCGAGCGCATCGAAGCGGTCGCGCCGGTCGCCTCCGCGGAGCCGATCGAGCGACGCTACGACGACATGACCTGATCGCGGCGGCTCGTCCCGCGGCTAGGAGTAGCGGCATGGGCGAGCCGAGCGGCATGAACGAGATCGTGGTGCTGCGGAACCCCGGCGCCGGCAGAGGCCGGCACCGGGGTTCCTTGCCTGGTGTGCTGGAACGCCTCGGCGCGGCCGGGCGACCGGTGCGCGTGCTGGACGCGGCGTCGGCCGCCGAGGCGGAGCAGGCCTGCCGCGACGCCGTCGCCGCGGGCGCGGCCGCGCTGGTCGCGATGGGCGGCGACGGCACCGTGCACGTGGCCCAGCAGGCCGTCGCCGGGACCGCCGTGCCGCTGGGCGTGATCCCCGCCGGCACCGGCAACGACTTCGCCACCAGCGCCGGGCTGCCCGCCGACCTGTACGCGGCCGCCGACGCCATCGCCGCCGCGCTGCGCGAGGGCCGCACCCGGGCGCTGGACCTGGCCCGCATCACCTGCCTCGACGGCTCCGTGCGCTGGTACGGCGCGGTGCTCGCGGCCGGCTTCGACGCCATCGTCAACGAGCGCGGCAACCGGATGCGCTGGCCCCGCGGCCCGCTGCGCTACGACCTCGCCGTGTTCCTGGAACTGGTCCGGCTGCGCCCCCGCCGCTACACCGTCACCGTCGACGGGCAGACCAGCGTGCTGGACGCGGTGCTGCTGGCCGTCGGCAACACCGCGGCGTACGGCGGCGGCATGCGCATCTGCCCCGACGCCGACGCCACCGACGGCCTGCTCGACATGGTCTGGGCCGAGCCGGTCTCCCGGGCCACCCTGGTCCGCATCAAACCCCGCGTCTACCAGGGCACCCACATCACCCACCCGAAGGTGCGCTCGCTGCGCGCCCGCGAGATCACCCTCGCCGCCGAGGGCATCGTCTGCTACGCCGACGGCGAGCGCATCGGCCCGCTGCCCGTCACCGTCACGGCCGTCCCGGCAGCCGTCCACCTGCTGGCCTGACCCGGCAAAACGCCGGCAGAGCGATGGGAAGGGCACCTTCTAGATCGCTCTGCGATAAGAAGGTGCCCTTCCTTCCTTCAGGCCGGTCAGGCGGGCAGGACGCCGTCGTAGGCGATCGGGAGGTGGATCGGGCCGCGCAGGACGGGGCTGGGCCGGTATGGCGGCGGGTCGGCCACCAGGCGCGGGTTCTGCAGGCGCTTGGCGAGCTGGGTCAGGGCGAGCTGGGCTTCGAGCCGGGCCAGCGGCGCGCCGAAGCAGTAGTGCACCCCGTTGCCGAAGCCCAGGTGCACGTTGTCCGGCCGGTCCGGATCGAACCGGTCCGCGTGCGGGATGCAGTCGGTGTCCCGGTTGCCCGACGCGAGGACCAGCACGATCGGGTGTCCCTTGCGGATCGTCGTGCCGCCGATCTCGATGTCGGCGACCGCGGTCCGGTTGGGCAGGAAGTGCACCGAGCCCTCGTACCGCAGCAGCTCCTCGACCATGCGGATCGCGAAATCCGGCTCGGTGCGCAGCCGCTGCAGCGCCTCGGGGTGGCGCTGCAGGGTCAGCCAGCCGTTGGCGATCAGGTTCACCGTGGTCTCGTGACCGGCGATCAGCAGCAGGATCAGCGCCGAGAACAGGTCGCCGCCCTCCAGCCGCCCGTCCGGGCCGTCGTCGGTGACGAAGCCGGACAGCATGTCGTCGCCCGGGTTGTCCCGCTTGCTCTGCGCCAGCTGGAACATGTACATGCCGAGCTGCTGGAACGCGTCGGTGCGCTGCTGGGTGAGTTCGGGCGAGTCCTTGCCGGTGGAGTCGACGATCGGCCCGACCCACTGGCTGAACCGCGGCTCGTCCTCGGGCGGCACCCCGAGCAGCCCCGTGATCGCCGCGACCGGGAACGGGTACGCGACGTCGTCGACGAGGTCGCACTGCTGCCGGTCGGCGAGGCCGTCGATGAGCTTCGTGACGACCTCCTCCAGCAGCGGCGTCAGCTTCTCGATGCGGTCGGGCCGGTGCGGCGGCCCGAACTGGCGCATCGCGATGCGGCGCAGCGTGTCGTGGCGGGGCGGGTCGGTGCGGATGAAGCTCGGCGGCAGGTTGCTGCCGGCCTGGGCCAGCGGTCCGGCCTTGTCGGCGTACTCCGGGAGCAGGTTGGCCGGGTCGGAGCTGATCCGCGGGTCGTGCAGCAGCGAGTAGATCTCGCGGAACGTGCTGACCACGAACGAGCCGTCTGCCTCCTGCCAGACCGGCTGGCTGCGCAGCTTCTCGTAGAGCGGCCACGGATTGGCCCGGTTGTCGAACTCGGTGATCTCCTGGAACAGGCTGGGCTCGGTCATGACGGCTCCTCGCTTGGCTCGTCACCGTCGGGAACGGTGCTCATGATTCGCTCGTTGCGCTCGCTCATGCCTCAGCGCCGCCGGGACGAGCGGACCAGCACGGCGCGTCGCTCGCTGGGGTCGTGGCCGGTGACCACGACGGTCGCGTCGTGGGCGGGGAACACCCGCTCCGGGAACTCCGCCGGCACCGGCGTGCGGTCGGCCGGCGGGTTGGTCATGTCGTACGGCAGCGGGAACGGCGCCGCCTGCTCGATCAGCTGCTGGTAGAAGTCCAGCCACTTGCCCTGGTTCCAGCTCACCGCGCCGACGACGCGGCCCTTGTAGCCGTACGCGGCGACGAACTGCCGGCTCTCCACGGACCCCTGCGTGATCGCGATCTGGTCGGCGATCGGCGGCACGCCCACCGACTTGATGTTGTGGCCGAACTGCAGCGACCAGAACGCGGGCATCTCCAGGTGCGGCCAGCGGTCGGTCTCCCCGCTGATCATGTTGTGTGCGGCGACCTCGGCCTGGGTGACCGCGTTGCCCCAGTGCTCCATCGCCAGGAACTGGTAGCCGAACATCGGCTGCGGCTGGCGGGCCACGTCCCCGGCGACGAAGACGTCGTCGGTGACCAGCCCCGCGGCGGTGAACGCGCGGCAGCCCGCGTCGCAGGCCAGCCCCCATACACCCACGGCCAGTCCGGCGCTCTCCAGCCACTCGACGTTGCGGATGCCGCCCAGGGCGACCACGACGACGTCCACCTCGAGGGTGGTGCCGTCGGACAGGATCGCCCGGCGCACCCTGCCGTCCTCGCCCTGCAGCGAGTTGACCTTCGTGTGGGTACGCAGGTCGACGCCGTGCTCGCGCATGATGCCCGCCGAGATCCGGCCGATCACCCCGCCCAGCGCCCCCGCCAGCGGCGCGGTGCCGGCCTCGGCGACGGTGACCGGGATGCCCAGCTCGACGCAGACCGAGGCCATCTCCGAGCCGGTGAACCCGGAGCCGATGACCAGCACCCGCCTGGGCTTCGCCAGCAGGCGCTCGCGCAGCCCCGCCGCGTCCCCTCGGGTGCGGATGGTGAACACGCCGTTCAGCGCGGCCTCCTCCGGCACCGGCCACGGCCGGGCGCGCACCCCGGTCGCGACGAGCATCCGGTCGAACTCGACCTCCTGCCCGTCGGCCAGCATGACGCGCTTGCGCTCCAGGTCCAGGCCGGTCGCGGCGACCCCGAGCCTCCACTCGGCGTCGATGTCGCGCCGCCGGGGCAGCGTGGTGTCGGCCGAGGTGACGAAGCCGGTCTGCACCTGCTTCGACAGCGGCGGCCGGTCGTACGGCTCCTCCGGCTCGTCGCCGATCACGGTCAGCGAGCCGGTGAAGCCCTCGGCCCGCAGCTGCTCGGCGGCCTTCAGCCCGGCCAGCGACGCCCCGACGATCACGATGCGCCCGTCGCGGCGCAGCCGGTCGCCCTTGGCCGCCACGACCTTCTCCTCGGGCGGCGGATGCGGCAGGTCGGCCACGTCCACCTGCAGCGCCTGCACGGGACACGCGGCCGCCGCCCGCAGCACCTTCACCCGTTGGTCGTCCGACGGAGCGGGATCGAACATGAGCGCCTCGTCGCCGACCATCCGGAACGCCTCCGGGGCCAGAAACGCGCACTGCGCATACCCCTGACACTTGGTCAGATCCACCACCACACGCATGGCCCCATTCTTCGCGCCATGCCACCCCGAATCAGCCCAAATCCGCCAACTCCCGCCACGAGATCCCCACCCCCCTGCCGCAACTCTTGAAGAGTCGCGGACTCCGGTCCCCCCGCAGGCCGCAAGTCTTCAAGAGTTGCGGCAGGGGGTGGGGCCGGCGGGCCGGGCGGTGGCGGTCAGTGGTGGGGGAGGGCGAGGGAGAGGGCGCGGTGGAGGCCGTTGGGGCGGCCGGGGGAGGCGGCGGGCACGACCAGGGCGGCGCAGCCGGCGTTGACCGCGCCCGCGTCGGCGGGGGTGTCGCCGATCATGAGGGTGCGCTCGGGGTCGACCGACAGCATGCCGCAGGCCCGCAGGAAGATCTTGGGGTCGGGTTTGATGCAGCCCACCTCGTACGACATCACCAGCGCGTCGAACAGCGCGGTCAGCCCCCAGGCGTCCAGCAGCGGGCGCAGGTCGAAGCCGATGTTGCTGACCAGCGCGGTGCGCACCCCGGCGGCCCGCAGCGTGGTGAGCGTGTTCGTCACATCGGGGTACAGCGCCCAGCCGGCGGGCGTCAGTATCCGGGCGTAGAGGGCGTCGGCCAGCCCGGGGACGTCGTTGGGCACGGTCGCGGCGAGCCCGGTGTACGCCTCGCGGTGGGCGTGCTCGTAGAGGTCGCGGTCGGCCCACGCCATGGCCAGCTGCGGAGGCACCCGCACCGGCGGCGACACGCCCGGTAGCCCACCGGCCGTGGCCAGGCGGTCGGCGAGCACCGTGGCCTTGCCCCGGTCCAGCGTGACGCCGCAGTCGGCGGCCGCCGCGCTGACCCACGCGACGGGGTCCACGGTCATGGCGAGCGTGCCGTGGAAATCGAAGAGCACGGCATCGAGGGCGCGGTGACCGTCGATCCGTGCCGGATGAGCGTACGGCTGCGGCGGGGACTCGGGCACGTCAGCAGGATACCGACCTGCGCCGACTGGCCTCTTTCGCCTAGCCTTTGCGGTATGACGAGCCCCGCCGAGCGTCGACCCGGAACAGGGTCGGACGCCCGACCAGCCCGACCCTCGACCACCACCGAAGGCCGTAAGACCCCCGTAGCCTCGCCACTGGTCGACGAGTTCGCCGCCGGGCTCAGCTTCGCCCTCGACCCCTTCCAGCGGACCGCCTGCGCGGCCCTGGAGCGCGGCAGCGGCGTGCTGGTGTGCGCGCCCACCGGCGCGGGCAAGACGGTGGTCGGCGAGTTCGCCGTGCACCTGGCGCTGCAGCAGGGCCGCAAGTGCTTCTACACGACGCCGATCAAGGCGCTGTCCAACCAGAAGTTCCACGACCTGGTGCAGCGTTACGGCGCGGACAAGGTCGGCCTGCTGACCGGCGACAACTCCATCAACGGCGACGCGCCGGTGGTCGTGATGACCACCGAGGTGCTGCGCAACATGCTCTACGTCGGCTCGTCCGCGCTGGCCGGACTGTCGTACGTGGTCATGGACGAGGTGCACTACCTGGCCGACCGGTTCCGCGGCGCGGTGTGGGAGGAGGTCATCATCCACCTGCCCGCCTCGGTCACCCTGGTGTCGCTGTCGGCGACCGTGTCCAATGCCGAGGAGTTCGCCGACTGGCTGGTCACCGTACGCGGCAAGACCGAGGTCGTGGTCAGCGAGCACCGGCCGGTGCCGCTGTGGCAGCACATGCTCGTCGGCAAGCGTCTGTTCGACCTGTTCCACGACTCGGAGGCGGCCCGCGCCCACGAGGTGCACCCGGAGCTGCTGCGGCACACCCGGGAGATCGCCCGCCGGATGGACGCGGTCGACCTGCGCCGCGGGCGCGGCGGCCGGGGGCGGCGCGGGCCGGGCCCGAACCGGCCCGAGATCGTCGACAAGCTCGACGGTGAGGGGCTGCTGCCGGCGATCCTGTTCGTGTTCAGCCGGGCCGGCTGCGACGCGGCCGTGCAGCAGTGCCTGCAGTCGGGCCTGCGGCTGACCTCGCCGGAGGAGCGCGCCGAGATCCGTACGGTGGTGGAGCGGCGCATCGCCAACATCCCCGGCGAGGACCTGGCCGCCCTGGGCTACTGGGACTGGCTGGACGGGCTGGAGCGCGGCCTGGCCGCCCACCACGCGGGCATGCTGCCCGCGTTCAAGGAGGTCGTCGAGGAGCTGTTCGTCCGCGGCCTGGTCAAGGCGGTGTTCGCCACGGAGACGCTGGCGCTGGGCATCAACATGCCCGCCCGGTGCGTGGTGCTGGAGCGGCTGGTCAAGTACAACGGCGAGGCCCACGTCGACCTGACGCCGGGGGAGTACACGCAGCTCACCGGCCGGGCCGGGCGGCGCGGCATCGACGTGGAGGGCCACGCGGTCGTGGTCTGGGGGCCGGAGGTCGACCCGCGCCACGTGGCCGGTCTGGCGTCCACCCGGACGTATCCGCTGCGGTCGAGCTTCCGGCCGTCGTACAACATGGCGGTGAACCTGGTCGGCTCGGTCGGCGCGGCGCGTGCCCACGACCTGCTGGAGTCGTCGTTCGCGCAGTTCCAGGCGGACCGCTCGGTGGTCGGCCTGGCCCGCCAGGTGCAGCGCAACAACGAGGTGCTGGCGGTGTACGACACCGAGCTGGCCTGCGAGCACGGCGACTTCGCCGAGTACTTCGCGCTGCGGGTGGCCATCGCCGACCGGGAGAAGCAGCTCACCCGCAACAGCCAGCAGGAGCGCCGGGCGGCCGCGGTCGAGTCGCTGGAGCAGCTCAAGGTCGGCGACGTGATCCGCATCCCGTCGGGCAAGCACTCGGGGCTGGCCATCGTGCTCGACCCGGGCGTGGGCGGCTTCGGCGAGCCGCGCCCGGTGGTGCTGACCGAGGACCGCTGGGCCGGGCGCATCTCGGCCGGCGAGTTCGCCGGGACCGTGGACGTGGTGGGCCGGGTGCGGGTGCCGCGCCACTTCAACCACCGCGCCCCAGCCGAGCGCCGTGACCTGGCCGCGTCGCTGCGCAACCTGGACGTGGCCCGCGGCGCCGGTCGCCGCCGCCGCGGCGGCAACGGCAGCCACGAGGACCGTGAGCTGCTGGCGCTGCGCAAGGCGATGCGGGCGCACCCGTGCCACGCCTGCCCGGAGCGCGAGGACCACGCCCGCTGGGCCGAGCGGCGGCAGCGGCTGTTCAAGGACACCGAGCACCTGCGCGACAAGGTGAACAACCGCACCGGCTCGCTGGCGCGCACCTTCGACCGGATCTGCGAGCTGCTCACCGAGCGCGGCTACCTGGGCCCCGACGGCGAGGTCACCGCGCCCGGCCGGATGCTGGCCCGGATCTGGACCGAGGCCGACCTGCTGGTCGCCGAGTGCCTGCGCACCGGGGTGTGGGAGGGCCTGCAGCCGCACGAGCTGGCCGCCGCGGTCTCCGTGGTGCTGTACGAGGCCCGCCGCGACGTCGACGAGCAGGCGTCGGTGCCGCGCGGCCCCGTCGCGACGGCCGTCGACGCGACGGTGCGCACCTTCTACCAGCTGGGCGTGGACGAGCGCCGGCTCGGCCTGGCCCAGACCAAGGAGCCGGACCTCGGCTTCGTGTGGCCGATGTACCGCTGGGCCAAGGGCGAGCCGCTGGCGAAGGTGCTCGCGAGCGGGCACAGCCTGGAGGGCGACATGCCGGCCGGCGACTTTGTCCGATGGGCGAGACAGGTCATCGATCTTCTCGGACAGATCGCCGACGCCACCGGTGCACCGTCGTCGCTGCGTGAGACCGCGCGGACCGCGATGGACGCGGTCAATAGAGGGGTACTTGCGTACACTGCGGCGGTCTGACCGAGTTGCCAGCGGAAACACTCTTCCGGGATCATGCCAAAAAAGCGAACATCGCTCGCTGTATGAGCCGAAAGGGTCGACCGCATGGCCGACGTGCACCATTTCACTCACGGCCTCGTCACGCCCGGCGTGGCGTACGGGCTGTCCATCCTGGGCTCCTTGCTGGGCCTGCTCTGCACGGCACGCATGCGGACCGCCACCACCGGCAAGCAGCGTTTCTGGTGGATCGTGCTGGCCGCCTGGGCGCTGGGCGGCACCGCGATCTGGGCCATGCACTTCATGGCCATGCTGGGCTTCAGCGTGACCGGGGCGCAGATCCGCTACGACATCCCGCGTACGGCGGTGAGCGCGCTGGTCGCGATCGTCGTCGTCAGCCTGGGGCTGTGGATCGTCGGCTTCGGCCGGCCCAACATGGGCCGCATCGTCGTCGGCGGCATCTTCACCGGCGTCGGTGTGGCGGGCATGCACTACATCGGCATGTTCGCGATGCGGCTGAACGGCACCGTGTCGTACGACACCGGTCTGGTCGCCGCCTCGGTCGTCATCGCGGTGGTGGCCGCGACCGTGGCGCTGTGGTTCACCGTCGTGCTGACCAAGCCGCTGGCCATCGGCGGCGCGGCGCTGCTGATGGGCGTCGCGGTGTGCGGCATGCACTACACCGGCATGGCCGCGATGTCGGTGCAGCTGACCACGCCGACGCTCGGCGGCGCGACGGCCGGCGCGTCCGCGGCGAACCTGCTGGTGCCGATCGGCGTGCTGGTGCTGCTGGTGATCGGCGGTCTGGTCTTCGCGATCGGCGCGGCCCCCACCAAGGAGGACCTGGAGGCCCGCGCATACCTCGACAAGGTGCAGGCCGCCCGCGAGGAGGCCGCGATCGCCGCGCAGCGCGGCACGGTGCGCCGCCCGACCGCGTTCACCCCGCGCGGCAAGTGACCCGCCGCCCCTGATCGCCCCGCCCGTGCCGCTCCGGTGGCACGGGCGGACGCGTCTCGGGGCGGGTGTCCCAGGCCTGTGGCAGGCTGTCAGGCATGACCGCACCCCTGCTCGCCATCGACGCGCCGAGCCTGTACTTCCGCGCCTTCCACGGTGTGCCCGCCAAGGCGGCGATGGCCCCGGACGGCACCCCCGTCAACGCGGTGCGCGGCTTTTTGGACATGGTCACCACGCTGGTGAAGGGCCGCCGGCCGGGCCGGCTGGTGTGCGCGCTGGACTACGACTGGCGGCCGGCGTGGCGGGTGGCGCTGATCGGCACGTACAAGACGCACCGGGTGGCCCCCGAGGGCGGCGAGGAGGTGCCCGACGAGCTGGTGCCGCAGGTCGACCTGCTGCTGGAGGTGCTCGACGCGTTCGGCATCGTGGCGTACGGGGTGGACGGCAACGAGGCCGACGACGTGCTCGGCACGCTCGCGGCGACCCAGGCCGCGCCGGTCGAGGTGGTCTCCGGCGACCGCGATCTGTTCCAGCTGGTCGACGACAAGCGCGGGGTGCGGCTGCTCTACGTCGGCCGCGGCGTGGCCAAGCTGGAGGACTGCGACGAGGCCGCGGTGCTGGCCAAGTACGGCGTCCCGGCGGGCGGCTACGCCGACTTCGCGGCGCTGCGCGGCGACCCGAGCGACGGCCTGCCCGGCGTGGCGGGCGTGGGGGAGAAGACCGCCGCCCGGCTGATCGAGCGCTACGGCAGCCTGGACGCGATCGTCGCGGCGGTGGCCGACCCGGCGTCGGACTTCGCGCCCGGCCTGCGTGCCAAGCTGGAGGCGGCCTCGGCCTACCTGGCCGTGGCGCCGAAGGTGGTGCGGGTGGCCACCGACCTGAAGCTGCCCGAGCACGACCTGACCCTGCCCCGGGTGCCGCGCGATCCGGAGCGGCTGTTCGACCTGGCCGAGCAGTGGAACCTGGCGAGCCCGTGCCGCCGGCTGGTGGACGCCCTGGCGGAGAACGCCGCCTGAGCCCGTCCGAGTCGGCATGATCTCCGCTTCCTCGGGCATACCCTGGGGATGCGGAGGCTGACAGTGACTGACATCGACGGCGACCGGCGGCAGGAGTCGGCGGAGGACCCGGACGAGCGCTGGAATCGCAACTACTCGGAGCTGCTGCAGGAGCTGCGGGTGGCGCAGACCGGCGTGCAGATCTTGTTCGCGTTCCTGCTGACGCTGCCGTTCTCGGTCGGCTTCGGCAAGATCACCGGCACCGAGCGGGTGCTGTACGTCGTCACGTTCATCTGCAGCGCGGTCGCGGCGGCGCTGCTCATCGCCCCGGTCAGCTACCACCGGCTGTCGTTCCGGGAGGGGCGCAAGCCGCAGATCGTGCGCACCGCGCACGTGCTGGCGCAGTTCGGCCTGTTCTTCGAGATGGCCGCGATCGTGCTGTCCATCTACCTGGTCGTCGACGTGGTGGCAGGGGTGCGCTGGGCGGGTTTCCTGGGCGGCGGCATGGCCCTGGTCTACATCCTGCTCTGGTACGTGCTGCCGCTGGCCACCAAGCCGTCGCAGCCGGGCGACTGACCGGCTCGACCCCGGACATACGGGAAGCCCGGCTTATCTCATTTATGAGATCGGTCGGGCTTCACTTCTCACGTTAGGCCGGCATATCCGGCATGTCAATGCTTGGCCCGATTATTTCTTGGCCTCGCCGCGCCGGTGCGCGACGACCACCGGGCACCCGGCGTGGTGGATCAGCGCCTGGCTGACCGAGCCGAGCAGCAGGCCGGTGAACCCGCCCAGGCCCCGGCAGCCGACGACCACCAGCAGCGCGCCCATGGACTGCTCGGTCAGCGCGGCCGCCGCGGACGACTCCATGGTGATCCGCTGCAGGTCGAGGTGCGGGTAGCGGTCGTGCCAGCCCGCCACCGCGGTCTCCAGCACCGACTCCTCCTGGGCGCGCAGCGTGTCGATGTCGTACACGAACGGCATGCCCGCCGCGCCGGTGGTGATCGGCCCCAGCCAGGCGTGCACGGCGGTGATGCCGCAGCCTCGCCGGTCGGCCTCGTCGAAGGCGAACGCCAGCGCGTCGCCCGACTGCGGCGAGCCGTCCACGCCGACCACGATCCGGCCCACCGCGCCCACGCCCGCGCGGTCCGGGGCGGCCGGCGGGCGCACCACCGCGACGGCGCACTTGGCGTGCATCGACACCTGCAGGCTCGTCGAGCCGAGCATCAGGTCGTGGAAGCCGCCGTGGCCCCGGCTGCCGACGACGACCAGGGCCGCCGACTCCGACTCCCGGATCAGGCCGTGCGCGGGGTCGTCACGCAGCACCTCGCTGGTCAGCGTGATGTCCGGCCGCATCGCCCGGACCTCGGCCATCGCGTGCGCGGTCACCGTGTGCCCGGCCGACGAGATCGCCGCCTCCGCCTCGCCGTCGCCGAGCCGCGGCCCCGGGTCCTCGCTCACGTGGACGATCCGCAGGGGCAGCTCGCGCAGCGCGGCCTCGTCGGCCGCCCAGCGCAGCGCCGTCGTGGCGGCCGGTGAGCCGTCCACGCCCACCACCACCGGCCCGGTCAGCCCGACGCTCATGGCCCGCCTCCCTGCTCAGCTCACTTCCACTATGTCCTTTCCCGGCCCGGTCTGAGGGGAAACGGTGCGGTCGGTGGGTGGGCAAGATCGCCGTCTCGGGTCAGAACCTGAGGTCAGGCCACACATTTCGCCCTCAAACGGCGATCTTGCCAACCCCCGACCGACCGGGCGCAATCACTTAATGAACGTTAAGCTGGCGTCATGCCCAGCGTTACCCGACTGCTTCCCACCCCCGAAGCACACGACCTGCTCGAACTCACCCGCGAGATCGCGGACAAGGAGCTCGCGCCGCACGCCGACGACTTCGAGGCGCGCGGGGAGTTCCCCCGCGAGCTGATCCGCACCCTGGGCCGCTCCGGCCTGCTCGGCCTGCCCTACTCCGCCGAGTACGGCGGCGCGGAGCAGCCCTACGAGGTCTACCTGCAGGTGCTGGAGATCCTGGCCAGCCGCTGGGTCGGCATCGCGGAGACGGTCAGCGTGCACACCCTGGCCTGCTACCCGCTCGCCCACCACGGCACCGCGGAGCAGCGCGAGCGCTGGCTGCCCGACATGATCGGCGGCGAGCTGCTCGGCGCGTACTGCCTGTCCGAGCCCGCCGGCGGCTCCGACGCGGCCAACCTGGCGACCAAGGCCACCCGCGACGGCGAGACGTACCGGGTCAGCGGCACCAAGGCGTGGATCACCCACGCGGGCGTGGCCGACTTCTACAACGTCTTCTGCCGCACCGGCGGCCCCGGCCCGAAGGGCATCTCCTGCCTGCTGGCCCCGGCGGACACGCCCGGCCTGAACCCGCAGGCGCGGGAGAAGACCATGGGCCTGCGCTCCTCGCCGGTCGCCCAGATCGCGCTCGACGACGCGGTGGTGCCCGCCGAGCGGTTGATCGGCGGCGAGGGCGAGGGCTTCCGGATCGCGATGGGCGCGCTGGACTCGGGCCGGCTCGGCATCGCGGCCTGCGCGATCGGCCTGGCTCAGGGCGCGCTGGACTACGCGGTGAACTACGCCCGGGAGCGGGTGCAGTTCGGTAAGCCGATCATCGACCTGCAGGGGCTGGGCTTCCTGCTGGCCGACGCGTCGACGCAGATCACCGCGGCGCGGGCGCTGATGCTGCACGCGGCCCGGCTGCGCGACGCGGGGCTGCCGTACTCGATCGAGGCGGCCAAGACCAAGCTGTTCGCCACGGACATGGCCATGCAGGTCGCCACGGACGCGGTGCAGGTGCTCGGCGGGGCGGGCTACGTCGCCGACCACCCGGTCGAGCGCTACTTCCGCGAGGCCAAGGTGCTGCAGATCGTCGAGGGCACCAACCAGATCCAGCGCATGGTGATCGCCCGGTCGCTGGCCAAGGACTGACCCCTTTCCGTCGTACGCCGGTCCGGACCCGTGGCACGCGCCACGATCCGGATCGGCGTTTCCTGTTGTGCCCTGGCGGACCTGGTGATGTAATTCCTATAAAGCCGCTAGGAAAAGCAGGTGATCTGAATGATCGTCACCACCGGGGTCCGGGCCGACCATCTGAATACCGCCCGTCGCCTGGCCGACAACCCCGAGGCCTGGCCCGTCGCGCCCCGGTTCGACCCGGTGCGGCGCTGGTACCACCGCCTGCTCGGCGAGTCCGGGGTGGAGGCGTGGCTGCTCACCTGGCTGCCCGGCCAGGAGACCGACCTGCACGACCACGGCGGCAGCGCGGGGGCGTTCGTGGTCGTCTCCGGCACGTTGACCGAGCGCACCGTGACCGGCGCGGACGGCTCCGCGTGCCTGACCGGCCGGGTGCTGACCGCCGGGGCGGCCCGCCAGTTCGGCGAGCACCACCTGCACCAGATCGCCAACGAGGGCCCCGAACCCGCCGTGAGCGTGCACGTGTACGGCCCCGAGCTGACGACCATGACCCGCTACCGGCTCCAGGCTGGACGGCTGCTGGTGGCCGCTGTCGACCGGGCGGGAGCACAGTGGTGAGCGTGCACACCGATCCCGCCGCCCCCGCCGGCTCGCGCGGGATCGACCAGATCCTCGCCGCGGCGCGCGCCCGCCTGACCCGCCTCGACGCGGCCGAGGCCGCCGCCGCCCAGCGCGACGGGGCGCTGCTGGTGGACATCCGGCCGGCCGCCCAGCGCGCCGCGCACGGCGGCATCCCCGGCGCGCTGATCGTCGAACGCAACGTCCTGGAATGGCGCTTCGACCCGCGCAGTGACGCCAGGCTGCCGCAGGCCGGCCGGTACGACCTGCCGGTGGTGGTCTTCTGCCAGGAGGGCTACACATCCTCGCTGGCCGCCGCCGCGCTGCAGGACCTCGGCCTGCACCGCGCCACCGACCTCGCGGGCGGCTTCGCCGCCTGGCAGACCGCGGGTCTGCCGGTCACCGCCTGACCACGCTGCCGGGTCAGGTCACCGACAGCCACTACGCGTTCACCTCTGCTGATCTTGCACGGGCGCTGCGGTCGTGGCAGGCTGCCGGGAGCCCCGTCGACGAGGAGGAGGGCACGCCATGGCCGTCGACCCCCGGACGCTGGTCGAGGAGTGGGACGCCTGGCGTGCCGCCCGCGAGCAGGAGCTGCGTGCCCCCCACGGGTGGCTGAGCCTCACCGCACTGCACTGGCTACCCGCCGACGAGGTCGCGCTGCCCGACGTGCCGGGGCGGTGGCACGTGCACGCCGACGGCGTGCGGCTGCTGGCCGACGCGGGCGACGGGTTCAGCCATGCGGGTGAACCCGTCGAGGGCGAGCTGATGCTCAGCCCGGCCGAGGGCGGCATCGGCATCACGCTCGACCACGGCGACCGGCTCGTCGAACTCATCCAGCGCGGAGGGGCGTACGCGCTGCGGGTGCGCGACCCCCAGGCGCCCACCCGGACCGGTTTCACCGGCGTGCCGACGTTCGCGCTCGACGCGCGCTGGGTGCTGGACGCGATGTTCGAGCCGTACGACACGCCTCGGTCGGTCACCGTCGGCGCGGTGATCCCCGGGCTGACCCACGACCAGATCGCCCGCGGGGTGCTGCGTTTCGAGATCGACGGGATCGCGCAGGCGCTCACCGCCATGGACGCGGCCGACGGCAGCCTGTCCGTGCTGTTCCGCGACGCGACCAGCGGTGTGACCACGCACGGCGGGGCGCGTTCGCTGACGGTCGCCGAACCCGGCGTGGACGGCGCGGCGGTCGTCGACTTCAACCGCGCGGTCAACATGCCGTGCGCGTTCACCGACTACGGCACGTGCCCGCTGCCGCCGCCGGAGAACCTGCTGGCGGTCGCGGTGGAGGCGGGGGAGCGGACTCCCCGCTGAGTCACCAGTGCTGCCCGCCGTGGCCGGAGGCCAGCGCCTCGGCGTGCGCGCGGCTCTTCTTGAGCTTGCGCGGCACGCGCTCCTTCTTGTGCTTGCCGTCCTGGTGCGTGCTCAACCCGGCCAGGGCCGTGTAACTGTCCTCGGTGGCCTGCATACGGCGGCGCCGGTACGCCATCACGGCGCCGACCCCCGCGGCCGCCGCGGACACCACCCCGGCGGTGATCCAGCTGATCTTGCTCGTTGCCATCGCCCTCTCCTTCGTGCCGCCCGCGGACGTGGTCCGCTGCTCGACCATAGCCCGATGGGAGAGGATATGAGGCGTTTTGCCCATTCAGCTGCACGGGCCCGACGTCCATGACGACCCCGCCCCCGCCTGCCAGGCAGACGGGGGCGGGGTGTCGCGAAGGAGTGGGTCAGGAGGCGGGGGTGGCGGCGAGCACGTCGACGACGAAGCGCAGCGGGCCGGGCACCTGCCCGTTGTCGCCGTACGCCAGTTCCGACGGGATGTCGATCTGCACCCGGCTGCCCACCTTGACCCCGACCATGCCCTGGTCCCAGCCCGGGATGACCTGGCCGACGCCGATCGGCGTGGTGAACGCCTGCCCGCGCTTCCAGGAGGTGTCGAACTCCTCACCGGTCGTGAGGCTCACGCCCACGTAGTTGACGGTGATGGTGTCGCCGGCCTTGACCGCCGGGCCCTTGCCCGCGATCAGCGGGGTGACCTTCAGCTGCTTGAGCGACGCGTTGTCCTTGGTGACGACCGGCTTGGTGCCCAGCGCCGGGTCGGCGCCCGCGGGCAGCGGCGGGAACTTCGCGTCGGGCTGGGGAGCGTTCGGGTCGGCCGCCGAGCCTGCCCCGGCGTCGGCGCTGGCCGACGCGCTGGGCTGCGCGGCGGTGTCCTCACCGCCGCCGTTCTTGAAGACCACGAAGGCAAAAACGATCATCAAGGCGGTGCCGACGAACGTGCCGAGCGTGCCGTACAGGATCTTCCTGCGCTTGGCCGCCTTCGCCGCCGCGATGCGGGCATCACGCCGCTCCGCCTTGGTCGCCCGCCGGGTCTCCGCCCGGTCCTTCACCTGTCCGCTCACGAGTCCTCGAATCTCCGCCGACCGTCATCACATTGTGTGGCACCTGCCACGGCTGGGCACACGCTACCGGTTCCCGCGCCGGTCCGCGCGGGTCACTGCCCGGCGATCCGGTGCGGCTCGTACGGTTTCTCCAGCGCGGCGACCTCGTCCGCGCTCAGGGTGAGCTCCAGCGCGGCCACCGCGTCCTCCAGATGCTGCGGTTTCGTCGCCCCGACGATCGGCGCGACCACGCCCGGCCGGCTCGCCACCCAGGCCAGCGCGACCTGCGCCCGGGGCACCCCGCGCTCGCGGGCGATCCGGCCCACCTCGGCGATGACCGCCTGGTCGGCGGCCTCCGTCGAGGCGTACAGGCCCTCGCCGAAGGCGTCGTCCTTGGTGCGGGCGGTCACCGCGTCGGGCTCGCGGGTGAGCCGGCCGCGGGCCAGCGGGCTCCACGGGATGACGCCGACGCCCTCGTCGAGGCAGAGCGGCAGCATCTCCCGCTCCTCCTCGCGGTAGATCAGGTTGTAGTGGTTCTGCATGGTGACGAAGCGGGTCCAGCCGTGCGCGTCGGCCGTGTGCAGCGCCTTGGCGAACTGCCACGCGTACATCGAGGACGCGCCGAGGTAGCGGGCCTTGCCGGCCTTGACCACGTCGTGCAGCGCCTCCAGGGTCTCCTCCAGCGGCGTGTGCGGGTCGAACCGGTGGATCTGGTACAGGTCGACGTAGTCGGTGCCGAGCCGCCGCAGGCTGTTGTCGATCTCGGTCATGATCGCCTTGCGGGACAGGCCGCGGCCGTTGGGGCCCTCGCGCATCACGCCCCACACCTTCGTGGCGATGACGACTTCGTCGCGGTCGGCGAAGTCGCGCAGCGCCCGGCCGACGATCTCCTCGCTGCTGCCCAGCGAGTACACGTTGGCGGTGTCGAAGAAGTTGACCCCGAGTTCCAGCGCCCGCTTGATGAAGGGCCGGGACTCGTCCTCGGGCAGCGTCCAGGTGTGGCTGCCCAGGCTCGGCTCGCCGTAGCTCATGCAGCCCAGGCTCAGCCGCGACACGTCGAGGCCGGTGCGGCCCAGTTTCACGTACTCCATAGGGCTTGATCCTTCACGCTCGGGCGGTGGCCCGCGACAGGTCGGCGAAGAAATCCGGGTAGGTCTTCGCGACGCACCGCGGGTTGTCGATCTCGATGCCGGGCGAGCGCAGGCTGAGCAGCGACAGGCTCATCGCCATGCGGTGGTCGCCGTACGTGTCGAAACGCGTCGGTGCGGGCCGCCCCGGCCGGACCGTGAAGCCGTCCTCGTGCTCCTCGGCGTCGATGCCCGCCCGGCGCAGCTCGGTGACGACCGCGGCCAGCCGGTCGGTCTCCTTCCGGCGGATGAAGCCGATGCCGCGCACCCGGGTCGGGCCGTCGGCGTGCACCGCGACCGCGGCCAGGGTCTGCGCCGTGTCGGAGATGTCGGCCATGTCGACGTCGACGCCGCGCAGCGGGCCGCCGCCGGTCACGGTGATGCCGTCGGCGCCGCGCGACACCCGCGCGCCCATGCGCTCCAGCACGTCGGCGAAGCGCACGTCGCCCTGCAGGCTGCCCGTGCCCAACCCGGCCACGGTGATGCGCCCGCCGGTGATCGCCGCCGCGGCCAGGAAGTACGACGCCGCGCTCGCGTCGGGCTCGATCGCGTACTCGGTCGCGCGGTAGCGGCCCGGGGCGACGCCGAGCCCGTCGGCCGGCACGCCGAACGCGGCCATCACCGCGGCGGTCATCGTCACGTACGGCACCGAGACCAGCGCCGAGGTCAGCTCCACGGTCAGCCCGTCGCGCATCAGCGGCCCGGCCATCAGCAGCCCGGACAGGAACTGGCTGGACAGGTGCCCCGGCAGCGAGACCCGGCCGCCGTGCACCGGGCCGGTCACGGCCAGCGGCAGGCGGCCCGCCTCGGCGGGCTCCTCGACCCGCGCGCCGAGCGTGCGCAGCGCCTCGACCTGCGGGCCGAACGGGCGGGCGCGCAGCTGGGCGTCGCCGTCGAGCACCCCGCGGGCCGGCCGCAGCGCCAGCGCGGGCAGCAGGAACCGGGCGGTGGTGCCGGACTGGTTGGCGAACACCGACACCGGCCCGGCCGCCGCGCGCGGGTCGGTGCCGCGCACCGTGACCGTGGCGGCGGCCTCGTCGACCGTCACCTGCGCGCCCAGCGCGGTGATCGCCCCGAGCATGGCCCGCGTGTCATCGGCGAACAGCACCCCCGTCAGCGTGCTCGTCCCCTCGGCGAGCGCCGCGCACAGCAGCGCCCGGTTGGTGATGCTCTTGGATCCCGGCAGCTGCACGGTGGTGTCCGGCGGCTGCTCCACCGGCGACAGCGCGATCACGGACGGCAGCGAGTTCTCAGACACGGCCGCCAGTATGCGCCGCCGATCACCCCCACAACGCCCCATGACCACGCTCTGAGATCACCCCGCCGAGATCGCGACGATCTTGCGCGAACTGTTGCCCGTATGCCGCTTTCGAGTGTGTCATCCCCGCAGTCCACGCAAGATCGCCGCGGCTTGGGAGTGGTCAGGGGGTGGCGGGGCGCCAGGCGGTGGTGGGGAGGGGGTGCAGGCCGGGTGGGTAGGTGGAGCCTTCGTCGGTGGTCCAGCCGAGGGAGGCGATCATCAGGGCCGCGGTGGTGTCGAAGACGTTGAGGCTGTCGCCGTCGCCGGCGACGAGGTTGGCGATGCGGCCGCCCGCGAAGAGGAAGAGTTCGCGGTCCCCGTAGCGGTGGGCGGTGAGGTGGGGGATGACGGGGCGGCCGGGGCCCAGGGCGGTGACGTCGATCTCGTTGTCGGTGTGGCCCGCGTTGAGCAGGATGCAGCCGTCCTTGGCCTGGCCGAGGAGCTGGGCGGGGATCGAGTCGGGGCGGCCGGTGGCGGTGACGACGACGTCGGCGGCGGCGATCAGTTCTTCGGCCGTGCCGACGCGGTAGCCCTCGTAGGAGGCCACGGCGCGGCGGGAGGGGTCGGGTTCGGCGACGAGGAGCTGGGCGCCGTAGGCGCGGGCCGCACGGGCCAGGCCCGCGCCGACCTCGCCGTAGCCGACCACCAGGACCGACTTGGCGTGCAGGGTGAGGTTGGTGCGGGCGGTCAGGGTGGCCCAGGTGCTGGTGCCGACGGCGAAGCGGTTGTGCAGGAGCGTCTTGAGCGGCACCGCGTCCAGGTCGAACACCGGATGGCGCACCTCGACCCGGAACAGCCGGTCGATGCCGGTGCGGGTGACCTCGACGCCGGCCCGCAGCCCGGGATAGCCGGCCCGGGCGGCCGCGGTCATCACCACCGCGCCCATCTCCAGCGCGTGCGTCGGAGCCCACTCCACGCACGCCGCGGCCGCCTGCGCCTCGTCCGCGAACCGGGTGAACGCCGTCTCCACGCCTTCGGCATGCAGCCAGCCGACGACGTCCCACTGCGTGGTGTGCGGGTTGGCCGGCACGACCGCCACCTGCGCCCCCGCGCGGGCGAACGCCTCGATCGCCAGCAGCATCTTCAGATCCAGATGCGCGGTGCAGGCCAGCCGCACCCCGTGCATCGGCGGCAGCTGCGCCGCGACGCGCGCGGTCAGCGTCATGTTGCGGCGGGCCCAGGCGATGCGCTCGTCGAGCGCGATCGCCTGCCACGCGGTGGGCGCCGGGGACACCGGGTCACCGGTCCGGGTAGAGGATCTTCGCGAGCTCGCCGAACAGCGGGGTCGCGTGGTCGGTGTCCAGGGACGACCGGTTCACCTCGACCACGATGACCGCTCCGGTGCCGGGCAGGTAGAACATCGCGGTGTTGTAGCCGATGATCGTGCCGTTGTGGCCGAGCCAGCCGCCCCAGTCGGCGATGCCCAGCCCGTACGACACCTGAGCGCCCTGGGTCAGCGGCACCGTCTGCAGCCGCTCGCGCTGCAGGCGTTCGCTGATCAGTGCGCCGTTGGCCAGTTCGGCGGCCCAGATCCGCAGGTCGTGCAGGTTGGACACCATCGCACCGGCGGCCCCCGCGTAGCCGGGGTTGGACTCGGTGACGTCGCGCGTCGCCGCGCCGTCGCCCGGGTCGGGCGTCTCGTCGTAGCCGCGCGCGTACGGCGGTTCCAGGGCGGACGTGGCCGGGTAGCTCGTCGAGTCCAGCCCGAGCTTGTCGATGATCTCCTCGGTGATCAGGTCGCCGACCGCCCGTCCGGTGACCCGCTCGACGACGGTCTCCAGCAGGATGTAGTTGGTGTTGGAGTAGTGGAAGCCCTGTCCCGGTGGGAAGTACGGCTCGTGGTTGCGGGCGATGTCGAGGGCGTCGCGCGGGCCGAAGGAGCCGGCCGGATCAGCCTGATAGCGCTTCTCGAACTCCGGGTCCTCGGTGTAGTCGTACACGCCCGAGGTCATGTTCAGCAGCTGGCGGATCGTGATCGCGTTGCCGTCGGGCCAGTCGACGTACCGGCTCAGCGGCTCGTCCAGGCCGATCAGTCCCTGGTCGACCAGGCGCAGCACGGCGGTGCCGGTGAACGTCTTGGTGATGCTGCCGATCCGGAACCGGTCGGCGGCGTTCATCACCCGGCCGGTCTCCTGATCGGACACGCCGACCACGCAGATCCAGGTGCCGCGGCCGGGCACGAACACCCCGGCGGTGATCCCGGGCGCCTGCGCCTCGGCGAGGGTCTTGGCGACGGCGGCGTGCATCCGCTCGCGTTCGTCGCCGGAGAAGCCGAAGGCCGCCTGCGGGCAGCCGTCCGGGGCCGCCGCGCGGGCCGGGAACAGCCCGATGGTCAGGGTCAGCACGGCCGCGACGGCCAACGCCGCCACCATGTGCCAGGTCTTCACACCCGTTCCCCCGTCCTGTTCGGGGCGTAGCCCGTCCGGGGCACAGCTGTCGGGCTCAGTTTACCGGCGACGTATCCCTAACATGGACAAAACGCCAAGGCGTGTACCCGACTCGGCCGCCGAGGGGTGCTGGTCAGCGCTCGGCACCGCGCCGCGTCGCGTCGAGCAGCAGCACGACGAGCCCGGCCAGCGCGTCCGCGGTGTGCGCGGCCGGGCGCAGCGGCAGCACGATGTGGCTCACCACGAGGCGGATCACGGTCTCGGCGGCGAACGCGAGCTCCTCGGGCTCGACGTCGGGCGCGAACGCCGCGGCCCACTCCAGCAGCGGCACCGCCGCGGCCGCCAGGACCACGTCGGACCGTGTCGTCAGGTATGGCAGCAACGGGTCCGCGCCGCCGCGGGAGCTGGTCAGGATGACGCGGACCAGCGGGTTCGCCGCGGCCTCGTCGAGTGCGAAGCGCACCGCCGCGGCGACCCCGGCCCGCACGTGCGACCCGTGGGAGAACAGGATCGCGCGCACGCCGGCGATGAACTGCTCGATCTCGGCGTCGGCCATGGCGTCGGCGAGCCCGGCCCGGCCGCCGTACTCGTTGTAGACGGTCTGCCTGCTCACCCCGGCCCGCTCGGCGACGCCCGCCATGCGCACCTCGGCCCAGCCGCGGGTGATGGTCAGCTCGCGGGCGGCGGCGACGATCGCGGCCCGGGTGGCGGCACGGTCGGGCCGCACGATCGGGAGCATCATCCCATGACTTTACAAAATACTCGTGATTGTCGACGGTCGATGAGCATGGGACTCTCGGCGTACACCCCTCATCGCGGAGGCGACCATGAGCGATCCGACCTGGCGCGACCCCCGCCGCCTGCTGTGGCCGGCGGCCCTGCTCGTGCCCACACTGCCCTTCCAGGGCCTGGCCCTCGCGAGCGGCGGCCACGCCTGGGGCTGGTGGCTCACCCCCGCCGTCGTGTTCGGACTGATCCCGCTGGTCGACCTGCTCGTCGGCGACGATCGCGCGAACCCGCCCGAGGAGGCCACGGCCGCGCTGCAGCGCTCGCGCTACTACCGCGTGCTCACCTACCTCTACCTGCCCCTGCAGTACGCGGCGCTGGTCGCCTGCTGCGCGGTGTGGGCGCGCGGCGGGCTGAGCCCGTTCGCCGCGGTCGGGGTGGTGCTCAGCATCGGGATCGTGAACGGCATCGCCATCAACACCGCGCACGAGCTCGGCCACAAGCGCGAGCGCCTGGAACGGTGGCTGTCGAAGATCGCGCTGGCGCCGACCGGGTACGGGCACTTCTACGTCGAGCACAACCGGGGCCACCACGTGCGGGTGGCCACCCCGCAGGACCCGGCCAGCGCCCGGCTGGGGGAGGGCTTCTGGGCCTTCCTGCCGCGTACGGTGCTGGGCAGCCTGCGTTCGGCCTGGCGGCTGGAGACCGCGCGCTTCCGGCTGCGCGGGCGTTCCCCGTGGACCTGGCGCAACGACGTGCTCAACGCGTGGGTCATGACGGTGGCGCTGTTCGCCGCGCTGACCGCCTGGTTCGGGCCGGTCGTGCTGCCGCTGCTGGCCGCGCAGGCGGTGGTCGGGTTCGCGCTGCTGGAGGTGGTGAACTACCTGGAGCACTACGGGCTGGCCCGGCAGCAGCTCGCCACCGGCCGCTACGACAAGGTCGATCCGCGGCACAGCTGGAACAGCGACCGCATCGTCACCAACGTCTTCCTGTTCCAGTTGCAGCGGCACAGCGACCACCACGCCAACCCGCTGCGCCGCTACCAGGTGCTGCGCACCTTCGACAGCTCACCGCAGCTGCCCGCCGGGTACGCGACGATGATCGTGGCGGCGCTGCTGCCGCCGCTGTGGCGGCACGTCATGGACCGGCGCGTGCTCGCCCACTACGACCAGGATCTGAGCGCCGCGAACGTGCACCCGCCGGCGCTGGCCCGGCTGCGCGCCCGGTATCCGCTGGTCGCGCCGCCGGCGGGGTGACCGCTCGTCCGCGAGGCGTACGGCGACGCCACCGGCCACATCTTCCTGGTGTCGGCGGCGATCGGGGTGGTCGGCGTGCTGGCCGCGCTCGCCCTGCCGAAGATCACCCTGCGGTCCAGCGTCGACCTGCCGGCTCCCTCACCCGAGCCTGAGCCGGCCAGGGTCTGACATCCCGGACGGCCGAGGAGGAACGGATATGCCCTGCGGTGCGCTGCTGGCCGGGGTGCTCGCCGGGCTGTCCTCGGCCGTCCTGGCCAGGTGTCGCAGGCGGCGACGGCCGGCGCCGCCGCCGCCCCGTGCGGCCAGGGCCGCGTGCGTGCCGGGCCGGGGTCCTGCCGGGCGTACGCCCCGGCGTCGGGCGCGAACGGCCCGCGCCGCGCGGCGACCCCGCAACCGCAACGCCGCCGACGCCCGCTGAGCACAGGCCGGCGGGGACGTCGATACCCAGGTGGCGGGGTTGGTGGGCGATCGGGCACACTCTCGCGGGTGAACGCCACCCCTGCCTGGGCTTACGCGGATGTGCGCCGGCGTGTCCGGCCCGAGCCGGATGCGGAGCGCTGAGATGCCGGTCGAGCTGGCGGTGTTGATCGGGTTGCAGGCGTCGGGCAAGAGCACGTTCTGCCGGACGGTGCTCGCCGACGGGCGTGCGGTGGTGAGCAAGGACGACTTCCGCAACGCCCGCAACCGGCAGCGACGTCAGCTGCGGCTGGTCGGCGAGGCGCTGGCCGCCGGGCGCAGCGTCGTCGTCGACAACACGAATCCGTCCCCGGAGCAGTGGCAACCGCTGATCGAGGCCGCCCGGGAGCACGGCGCGAGCGTCGTCGGCTACTGGTTCCCGCCGGACCCGGCGGGGTCGGCGGCGCGCAACGCCGTCCGCGACGACCGCACCCGGGTGCCGGCTGCCGGGTTGCGGGCCGTGCTCCGTGAGCTGCGGCGGCCGAGCCGGGCGGACGGGTTCGACCGGCTGTATGCGGTGAGTTTCGACGGGGCGGGCGGGTTCCGTGTCGAGGTGCTGGAAGAGGAGCGGTGACCGTGGACGCGGACGAGTTCGAGGCCGGGCAGCGGGCGCGGGAGTACTTCCACGGGCTGACCCTGCTGCCCGGCGCGTGGACGGTGCTGCGGCTGGACGGCCGGGGTTTCTCGCGGTTCACCGAGCAGCACTTCGACAAGCCGTTCGACGAGCGCTTCGGCGAGCACATGGTGACCACGGCGACGGCGCTGCTGAACGAGCTGGGGGCGCGGTACGCGTACACCGAGAGCGACGAGATCTCCCTGCTGCTGCCACCCGGCTTCGACCTGTTCGGGCGCGGCGTGGAGAAGCTCGTCTCGATCTCGGCGGGTATCGCCAGCGCGACGTTCACGCACGCCGCGGGCGTGCCGGCGCATTTCGACTCGCGGGTCTGGCTCGGCGTCTCGGTCGCCGATGTGGCCGACTACTTCTCGTGGCGGCAGTCCGACGCGGCCCGGTGCGCGCTCAACGGCTGGTGCTACTGGACGCTGCGCAAGACCGGGCTGAGCCGCTCGCAGGCCACACGCGCCCTCGACGGCGCGACGACCTCGGGCAAGAACGAGCTGCTGTACCAGCACGGGATCAACTTCAACGAGCTGCCCGCCTGGCAGCGCCGGGGGATCGGGCTGTGGTGGGAGGCGTTCGAGCTGGCCGGGCACGACCCCGTCCGCGGCGTCGACGTCACCGCCACCCGCCGCCGGGTCCACGTGGAGCGCGAGCTGCCCATGAAGGACGCGTACCGTGCCCTGATCCTGCGGGTGGCCGACGCCTCCTAGTCCTCGGGCACGAACACACCCCGGCCCGGCACTCCGATGACCAGCCCCTGCAGCCGGAGCACGCCGATGGCGCGCGTGATGGTGGAGAAGTGGACTGAGTACAGCGTCGCCAGTTCGTTGTAGGACGGCAGTTGCTGGCCTGGCTGGTACTCGCCGGACTTGATGCGAGCAGCGAGGTCTTCCGCGATCTTCATATAGCTCATGGGCAACGGCATGGCGACACTCCCGGGTTGGCACCCCGATTGGATCACGATCACCTACTCCACCACCACCAGATGATGGACCTACTCCATTAGGTGGAGTAGGCTTTGCCATGCGTCCGGGTTGGCACTTGGACGTGCGTGGGCGGGTCGGCTCGCACCCTGGCCCGCCCACCTTGAGCACACTTCTGACCAGGAGGTTGGCTGAATGGCCATCGACGAACGAGGAGGACTCCGTGTGGTCCTACATCGAACCGATCAGCGACGAGCGTGCGGAGTTTCTCCGTCGTGAACTCCACCGCCATCGCGACGCGGATCGTTCCGGGCTGTGCCGTATCTGTCGGCAACCGAACTGCCTCGGTGCGCGGCAGGCTCGGGCGGAACTACGTATGGCAGGTCGGTACGAGTAAGGGACGTCGTTCTCGGGTCCCCATATACCTCCCATAGCTCCTGTCCGTCGCGGCAGGTGGGGTGGCGAGCGCGTCGCCCATGGCTCGCAACCGCGGAAGGTCGCGCTCGCCACCGACAACAACCCCTCGTGGCGATCTGCTTCGCGGCCTCCGACGCGTATGCAGTTTCGGGGAAAGTCCATGGTTGATCCCTGAATGTCCAGCAGCGTCGCGTCGCCCTCGGCGTCGAACCTGCGGAACGTGCCCGACGAGCGGGCGAACCCATGCGCACGCAGCAGCGGACCAAGCTGCAACTTGATCATGTTGAGGTATCCCTGGCGGACCGGTCGTTGCACCAGGCGACGCTACCGGCCAGGTCTGACCCCCACGCTTTCGACGCGACTCAGCCGAGAGCCCTGATCGCCGGGATGACGGTTTCGCCGTACGCGGCCAGGGTGTGGTCCATGTCGTCGTGCTGGAGGTAGACGGCGAACTGGTCCACGCCCAGCTCCTTGAGCCGGGTGAGCTTGTCGATGTGGGCCTGCGCGGGGCCGAGCACGCAGAACCGGTCCACGATGTCGTCGGTGACGAACGCGGTGTGCGCGTTGTCGGCGCGGCCGTGCTCGGCGTAGTCGTAGCCCTGCCGGCCCTTGATGTACTCGGCGAGCGCGTGCGGGACCGCGCCGTGGTCGCCGTACCGGGCGACGATGTCGGCGATGTGGTTGCCGACCATGCCGCCGAACCAGCGCACCTGGTCGCGCTGGTGGACCAGGTCGTCGCCGACGTACGCGGGCGCGGCGACGCAGATCTTGACCGTGGACGGGTCGCGCCCGGCCTGCTCGGCGGCCCGGCGCACGTGCTTGATCATCCACTCGGTGATGTCGAGGTCGGCCAGCTGCAGGATGAAGCCGTCGCCGACCTCGCCGGTCACCTTGATGGCCTTGGGGCCGTACGCGGCGACCCACACCTCCAGCGCCGACTCCTTGACCCACGGCAGCCGCATCTCGATGCCGCGGTGCGTCGCCTCGCGCCCGTTGGCCAGGGCGCGGATCACGCCGACGGCTTCGCGCAGGTGCGCGATGTCGACCGGGGGCAGGCCGAGGGTGCGCCGGGCGGAGTCGCCGCGGCCGATGCCGCAGACGGTGCGGTTGCCGTACATCTCGTTGAGGGTGGCGAAGGTGCTGGCGGTGACGGTGACGTCGCGGGTGCCCGGGTTGGTGACCATCGGCCCGACGACGACCTTCTCGGTGGCGGCGAGGATCGCGCTGTGGATGACGTAGGGCTCCTGCCAGAGCAGGTGTGAGTCGAACGACCATACGTGGCTGAACCCGGCGGCCTCGGCACGCTGCGACAGCTCCACGACCCGCCGTGCGGGCGGGTCCAGCTGGAACACGACCCCGATGTCCACTGTGCGTTCCCTTCGAGCTGACGTCTTGGCTGCTGGCCGGGGGTGGTGGGTTTGGAAGGGCACCTTCTTATACGCGGAGCGATAAGAAGGTGCCCTTCCTTTCTCAGAGCAGGTAGGTGGAGAGGCCGCGGGGGAGGTAGCGGCCGTGGCCTTTGTGGCCGTGGAAGGTGTTGTTCGCGACGAGGACGGTGCCGCGGGAGATGACGGCGTCGACCTTGCCGGCGATCTCGTAGCCCTCGTAGGCGGAGTGGTCCATGTTCATGTGGTGGGTGTCGACGCTGATGCGGGTGCGGCCGTTCGGGTCGTACACGACGATGTCGGCGTCGGAGCCGGGGGCGAGGACGCCTTTGCGCGGGTAGAGGCCGAACATGCGGGCCGGGGTCGTGGCCAGGGTTTCGACCCAGCGGGCCAGGGAGAGTTTGCCGTCGACGACGCCCTGGTAGAGCAGGTCGACGCGGTGTTCGACGCCGCCGATGCCGTTGGGGATCTTCGAGAAGTCGCCGATGCCGAGTTCTTTCTGCTCCCGGAAGCAGAAGGGGCAGTGGTCGGTGGAGACCACGGCGAGGTCGTTGGTGCGCAGGCCGCGCCACAGGTCGCGCTGGTGCGGCTCGTGCTTGGAGCGCAGGGGAGTGGAGCAGACCCACTTGGCGCCTTCGAAGCCTGGTGCGCCGAGTTGGTCTTCGAGGGTGAGGTAGAGGTATTGGGGGCAGGTCTCGGCGAAGACGTTGCGGCCGGTGTCGCGGGCTGCGGCTACTGCTTCGAGGGCTTGGGACGCGGACAGGTGCACGATGTAGAGGGGGGTGTCGCCGGCGACCTGGGCCAGGGAGATGGCGCGGCGGGTGGCTTCGGCTTCGAGTTCGGCGGGGCGGGTGAGGCCGTGGTTGATGGGGTCGGTTTCGCCGCGGGCGAGGGCTTGGCCGATGAGGACGTCGATGGCGATGCCGTTCTCGGCGTGCATCATGATCATGGAGCCGTTGTCGCGGGCTTTCTGCATGGCGCGCAGGATCTGGCCGTCGTCGCTGTAGAACACGCCGGGGTATGCCATGAACAGTTTGAAGCTGCTGATGCCTTCGGCGTCGACGAGGGAGTCCATGGCTTTGAGCGACTCGTCGTCGACCCCACCGATGATCATGTGGAAGCCGTAGTCGATGTGGCAGTTGCCGTCGGCCTTGGCGTGCCAGGCTGCTAGGCCGTCCGGGATGCGTTCGCCGGTGCGCTGCACGGCGAAGTCGACGATCGTGGTCGTGCCGCCGAAGGCCGCGGCTCGGGTGCCGGTCTCGAACGTGTCCGACGCGGACGTGCCGCCGAACGGCAGTTGCATGTGGGTGTGCACGTCGACCGCCCCGGGGATGACGTACTTGCCGCTCGCGTCCACCACCTGCGCGCCCTCGACGGGCGGGGTGCTGTCCGGCGAGAACAGCCCGGCGATCCTCTCGCCCTCGACCAGCACGTCCGCGGGGTGCGCGCCGGTCGCGGTGACGACCGTGCCGCCCTTGATCAGCAGGTACACGCCGTGCCTCCTCAGGCCTGGGTCAGCGGGCCGTAGGCGTCCGGCCGGCGGTCCCGGTAGAACTGCCACCGGTCGCGCACCGTGTCCAGCAGGTCCAGGTCCAGGTCCCGGACCAGCAGTTCCGGCTGGTGCGCGTCGGCCGTGTCGCCGACGAACGCGCCCTCGGGGTCGACGAAGTAGGACGTGCCGTAGAAGTCGTCGTCGCCCAGATCCTCGATACCGACCCGGTTGATCGCCCCGATGAAGTACTCGTTGGCCACCGCCGAGGCGGGCTGCTCCAGCTGCCACAGATACGACGACAGCCCACGGCTGGTCGCCGACGGGTTGAACACGATCTGCGCCCCGTTGAGACCCAGCGCCCGCCAACCCTCCGGGAAGTGCCGGTCGTAGCAGATGTACACCCCGACCTTGCCGACCGCGGTGTCGAACACGGGGTAGCCGAGATTGCCCGGCCGGAAGTAGAACTTCTCCCAAAAGCCCTTCACCTGCGGGATGTGGGTCTTGCGGTACTTGCCCAGGTAGCTGCCGTCCGCATCGACCACCGCCGCCGTGTTGTACAGGACACCCGGCTGCTCCTGCTCGTACATCGGCAGCACCATCACCATGCCCAGCTCCCTGGCCAGGGCCTGGAACCGCTCCGTCGTCGGACCCGGAATCGACTCCGCATACGAGTAGTACCGCGCGTCCTGCACCTGGCAGAAATACGGCCCGTAGAACAACTCCTGGAAACAGATCACCTTTGCGCCCTGGGCGGCGGCCTGCCGCGCATACTCCTCATGCGCTTTGATCATCGATTCCTTGTCACCCGTCCAGGTCGTCTGGACCAGCGCGGCACGGATCACGCGCGACATGCGGCACCTCCTGCGAGCCTGTTGAGCCGGTACTCCAGGTAACCAGGCGAACTGCGCCGGTGTGCCCCGACGTGCCGGATGAACCATCATATTCTCGGCGAATGCCCCGAAGGCCGACGGGCCCCGGGCTGCGGCGGTGTGCGAAAGCGCAGGTGGAGGCGGAGGGGTCAGCGGAGAGTGACGCTGTCCGGAAGAATGGCCGCCCATGACCAGAGAAGGCTCATCGCTGCCGGAGTGGATGCGCAAGGACGCCGAACCCGTGCGCACCACCCTGTACTGGCGCGTCACCCAGTGGTTCAGTCGCAGTCCCTGGTTCGGCGGCGCGTGGCGGGCGGTGCGCGACCGGCCCCGCCTGTCGCGGCGCTTTCCCCGGACGTACGCCGTCCTGGCCTGGCTGTTCGCCGTCGCGATCGCGTTCTTTCTCGGTTACAAGATCATCGAGTACTACAACCTCATCATGGCCGGAAAGGTGTAGCCCTGGCCGCACGGGCGATCGGCCCAACGGAGTATTGCCATATGTCTCTATGGCGCTGGACACTCGTGCATCGTCGAGCGCCAGAAGGGGCAGCCATGAGTGATCCCGCGCAGACAGCAGACAGCGACTCCGCACGACTCGCCGAACTCGGCTACAAGCAGGAACTGCACCGTGGGTGGAGCGGCTTCTCCAACTTCGCCATCTCGTTCTCGATCATCTCGATCCTGGCCGGCTGCTTCACCACGTTCGGCCAGGCCTGGATGAACGGCGGCCCGATCGCCATCTCCTGGGGCTGGCCGATCATCTCCGCGTTCATCCTGGTCATCGGGCTGTGCCTGTCGGAGCTGGTCTCGGCGTATCCGACCGCGGGCGGCATCTACTGGTGGGCGGCGAAGCTCGGGCGGCCGGTGCACGGCTGGTTCACCGGCTGGTTCAACCTGATCGGCCTGGTCGCGGTCACCGCGTCGGTCGACTACGGCTGCGCCACCTTCCTCAACCTGGTGCTGGCCAACACCGTGCCGGGCTGGGCGGGGACCTTCACCCAGGCGTTCTACCTGTTCCTGGGCATCCTGGTGCTGCACGCGCTGATCAACATCTTCGGCGCGCGGATCATCAACCGGCTGCAGGACATCTCGGTCTGGTGGCACGTGTTCGGCGCGGCCGTCATCGTGGCCATCCTGATCGTGGTGCCGACCAGCCACCAGAGCCCGTCGTTCGTGTTCACCGAGACGATCAACGGCAACGGCTTCACCGGCGGCAGCACCTCGGGCCTGGGCTTCTGGCTGTACGTGCTGCCCCTGGGCGGCCTGCTCACGCAGTACACGATCACCGGGTTCGACGCCTGCGCGCACGTGGCCGAGGAGACCCGCGGGGCGGCGCTCAACGCGGCCAAGGCGCTGTGGCGGTCCATCTTCTACTCCGCGATCGGCGGCTGGATCCTGCTGCTGGCGCTCCTGTTCGCGGTCGACGACGCGGGCGCGGTCACCGAGGGCTACGGCTTCGTCGGGGTGCTGCTGCAGGGTGCGCTGTCCTCGGGCTTCTTCAAGGTCGTGATCATCATCTCCGTCGTGGGGCAGTTCTTCTGCGGCATGAGCTGCGTGACGAGCATGAGCCGGATGATGTACGCGTTCAGCCGGGACGGCGCGGTGCCCGGCTGGCGGCTGTGGACCCGGCTGGACCGCAACGGCACCCCGGTCTGGGCCGTCGTCGCGGGCTGCGTCGCGGGCGGGCTGCTCACCCTGCCCGCGCTGTACCAGAAGAACGGCGCGCCGATCGCCTTCTACGCGGTCGTCTCCGTCGCCGTGATCGGCCTCTACCTGGCCTTCCTCATCCCGATCATGCTCCGGCTGAAGGCCGGAGACAGCTTCGAGCCGGGCCCGTGGACCCTGGGCAAGCGCTACAAGGTGCTGGGCTGGATCGCCTCCATCGAGATCATCGTGATCTCGGTGTACTTCATCCTGCCGACCGTGCCGGCCGGGGTGCCGTTCAGCGACGAGTTCGACTGGTCCGCGGTGAACTACGCGCCGATCGCAGTCGGTACGGTGATGCTGCTGATCGGGGTGTGGTGGATCGTCTCCGCGCGGAAGTGGTTCACCGGACCCCGGCGTACTGTGGATCTCCCCGCCGGGGTCGCGACCGCCGACGCCCCGGTGGCGGTGCTGGACTGAGCGCCGGGCCGCGCGGTGACCGGACGGTTGCCGCGCGGCCCGGACCTGGCCGGACGCCGCACGGGGAATCACCGTCGGGCGGTGGCTGAAGAAGGTGGAATGAGGCGTGGCTAGGCGAGACGACCCGCCCGCCCGCGCGCACGGCGAGGAGCTGGCCGCGGAGTGGGTGACGTTCCGCGACCTGCTCGTGGCGGGCCGCTCGGCTGAGGCCATCGCGCTCGCCGACCGCATCGCCGCCGAGTCCGGCGATCCGCTGCGGGTCGCCCAGGCCCTCATCGAGAAGGTCGCGGGCCTGCTCAACCAGGGCGGCGCCGCGCGCCCGGCACCGCTGCTGGACCGGATCGGCGAGCTGCTGCGGCAGGCGGGCCACCACCCGCGGCTCAGCGGTGAATACCACGTGCTCGCCGCGTACGCGGCGTTCGCCGACGGGTCGATGAGCACCGCGGTCAGCAACCTGGTGCAGGCCGAACGGATGCTGCGCGGCATGACCGAGGCCAACCAGGCCGCGGTGAGCACCTGGCACGACATGTCGGTGACGTATTCGGCGATGGGCTTCCACGCCAAGGCGGTCGAGGCGATGCGGGCGGGCCGGCGCGTGTGCGTGGCCGCGGGCATCGCCGAGGCCGACTGCGCCTGCCTGGAGACGCTGGTGCGCTCGGCGGTGGCGCGCGACCACCAGGGCATGTCCGACGACTGCGTACGCGAGCTGTGGGAAGTGGTGACCTTCGGCCGGGCGGCCGAGGCGGACCTGACCGTGTCCGACCGGACCTATCTGCGGTATGCCGCGGCCCGGCTCGCCGTGTTCGGCCACCGCCCCGCCGGTGAGCCCGCGCCCGGCGGGACCACGCCGGACAGCCCCGACCGGTCGTTCTCGCAGGTCGTCTACCTGACCGCGGTGTGCGAGGCGATCGCGGCCGACCGGCCCGACGAGGCGCTGCGCCTGCTCGGGGAGCCCGCGGCGAGCGGCACCTGGCTCGGCGAGGCCGAACCGCACCGGCTGCGCTCGATCGCGCTGTCGCGCATCGGCGACCACGCGGGCGCGGTGGAGGCCGAACGGGCCATGGTGCGGATCATCACCCGCGACGACGGCACGCTGCGCGACCGGTACATCGACAGCGTCAACGCCCGCCTCGACCAGGACCGGCTGCGGCAGATCGCGCAGGAGCACGCCGACGCGGCGATGAGCGACCCGCTGACCGGCCTGCCCAACCGGCGGCGCATCAAGGCGTTCGCCGCCGAGCTGGCCGGCCGCGGCGCGGCCGCGGCGGTGGGCCTGATCGACCTGGACGGGTTCAAGGCCGTCAACGACACCCACGGCCACAACTCGGGCGACCTGGTGCTGCAGCGCATCGCCGGGCTGCTCGCGCAGAGCGTGCGCGGCCAGGACCTGCCCGCCCGGTTCGGCGGGGACGAGTTCATGGTCATCCTGCCGGAGACCGGCCTGGCCGAGGCCCGCGAGGTCGGCGGGCGCATCATCGCCGCGGTGGTGGGCGAGGACTGGGAGGCGCTGGTGCCCGGGACCCCGGTGGGCATGAGCATGGGCTGGGCGGCGCTGCCCGCGGGCGGCGACCTCGACGCCGTGGTGCGGGCCGCCGACGAGGAGCTCTACCGCGAGAAACGCGCGCTGCGCCCGGCCTGACCCCCTGATCGGACACGCGGCGACACGATGTTCATCGGCGCAGTTCGGGTGCGCATACGTGTTACATTCCCCGAGTTATAACCTCGTCCTCCCGTATATCCGAAGCGCCCGAGAAACGACCCGGGCGCTGTCCGCATTGGTGCGGTGCGGGAGGCGAAGAGTTCACACGAAGTGGACTCGCAGCCTCACCAAGGAGTATCTGACATGGCTGTCGGCACCGTGAAGTGGTTCAACGCGGAAAAGGGCTTCGGCTTCATCACCCCGGACGGCGGCGGAGCGGACGTGTTCGCGCACTTCTCCGCGATCCAGTCCAACGGCTACCGGAGCCTCGACGAGAACCAGCGGGTCGAGTTCGAGATCACCCAGGGCCAGAAGGGCCCGCAGGCGGCCAACATCCGCAAGCTCTGAGATAACGGCGGGTACGCGGTGAGCGGAACACGCTCACCGCGTACCCGTGATCGTCGTCGCCGACCTGCGGTTAGGTTGGTGGCATGGCACGGCTGACCTATGACCGGTACTGCGACGAGGTGTCCGCCCAGACCGCGCTGCTGCGCGAGGTGCTGCCGGGCGACGACCTGAGCGCGAAGGTGCCGACCTGCCCGCAGTGGACACTGGCCGACCTGGTCCGGCACGTCGGCGGCAACGTGCACATGACCGACGCCGCGGTGCGCGGCGAGCCCGGTCCACGACCCGCGATCGGCGACCCCACCCGGGCCGGGGTGCCCGACACCGACGACCCGGACACGCTGACCGCCTGGATGCAGGACGGGGCGGACGCGTACGCCCGGACGCTGCGCGAACGCGACGCGCAGGACGTGGCCGAGATCTTCGGCATGCCGCGGACGCTGACGTTCTGGGCCCGCCGGGCGGCCTGCGACATCCTCGTGCACCGCGCGGACGCCGCGCTGACCACCGGCGCGGGCTACACCATCGCGCCGGACCTGGCCGCGGACGCCCTCGACGAGCTGCTGGAACTGGCCACCGACCCGCAACTGGGCACGCGGGTGTTCAAGAAGCTGCCCGAACTCTTCGGCCCGGCGCGCTCGATCCACCTGCACGCCACCGACACCGTCGAGGGACTCGACGCCGAGTGGCTGATCGAGCTCACCCCCGACGGCGTGACCTGGCGGCACGGACACGAGAAGGCCGACGTGGCGCTGCAGGCGCCGCTGACCGAGCTGCTGCTGATCCTCTACCGGCGGCTGCCGCTCGACTTCGCACAGGTCCACGTGCACGGCGACCGCGCGCTGCTGGAAGGCTGGCTGGACCGCGTCTCCATGGGCTAACAGGTGGAGTGCAGCAGCGCGCCCACCCGCACGCCCGCGTCGGCCAGCAGGTTGTAGACGCGCACCGCCTCCCGGGTCTCGGCGATGTGCACGTCGATGCCGCGCTCGGCCAGGTAGTCCTCGGTCTCCGGCATCACCTCCAGCATCAGCTGCTGGCCCTGTGACAGCACCACCGTGGTCGCACCCGCCGCGAGCAGCGGCTCGACGTCAGCGGGCTGGATGCCGGGGGAGTGCCGGGTGCCGTTGACCCGCCAGTCCCACTCGCCGCCGCCGCCCGGGTACAGCACGGCGTCCTTGACCTCGCCCACGCCCTCGATCTCGATCTCGCCCCACGCCAGGGACAGCACCTTCGGCGATCTCCGCTCATCCACGTCCGGCATTGTGGCACGATGCACCCGCCCGCCATACCTGCAGAAAGGCCGCCAGGTGACCGAGCAGTCCGCCGCCGCGCCGCCCCGCCTGGACCTGGAGCTGTCGGGGCACGTCGCGACGATCCGGTTCGTCAACCCGGCGCGGCGCAACGCGATGACCAACGACATGTGGGCCCGGCTGCCCGAGCTGCTCGACGAACTCGCCGGCGACCCTGACGTCCGCGTGCTCGTGCTGACCGGCGCGGGCGGCACGTTCTGCGCCGGGGCCGACATCACCGAGGTGGACCGGCTGATCGCCGACGGGGACCGCAGCCTGGCGGTGCTGGCCGAGGAGCGGCTGGCCCGGTTTCCGAAACCGACGCTGGCCGCGATCGAGGGCGACTGCGTGGGCGGCGGCTGCCAGCTCGCGGTCGCCTGCGACCTGCGGTTCGCGGCCGAGGGCAGCCGGTTCGGGGTGACCCCGGCCCGGCTCGGCATCGTGTACCCCGCGCCGACGACCCGGCGGCTGGTGGCGCTGATCGGCCCGTCGGCGGCCAAGCACCTGCTCTACTCCGCCGAGCTGATCGACGCCGACCGGGCGCTGCAGGTAGGCCTGGTCGACGAGCTGCACCCCGCCGACCGGCTCGCCGAGCGGGTCGCGGCGTTCGCCGCGACGCTGGCGTCCCGGTCGCTGCTGACCCAGGTCGCGGCGAAGGAGATCGTGACGATGGCCGGTGACGGCCACCACGACGACACCCGGGTGTCCTACTGGCACCGCCAGATGGCCGAGTCGGGCGAGGCCGCCGAGGGCATCACCGCCTTCGTGGAACGCCGCCGCCCCGACTTCCGCTGGTCCCCGCACTGACCCCGCGCCCGGCGAGCACCACGACGGCGACCAGCGCGGCCATCAGTACGGCGATCACCTGGATCGGCGCGGGAGTGAACGGGGCCAGGAGCACGAGCACGACGGTGCCGGGAAACGCGTACACCACCAGGCCGCGGTGGTGCGGGCAGATCTGCAGCAGCCACAGGCTGACCAGGTACACCGCGACCGGCACGGCGACGGCGTACGCCGCGACCACTCCGGACACGTGCGCCATGTGGGTGTCGTAGTCGGCCGCGACGGCCAGCCCCGCGCCGACCGCCGCGGCCGAGGCCAGGATGAAGTAGTGGCCGTAGCCCCACTGGAAGGCCCGCCGGAACGAGGTCAACAGGTCGTGGGCGGGGCGGTCGAAGTAGAGCCACCACATCGCGAAAACGATGACCAGCCCGGCCGCGGCCAGCCAGACCAGTGCGGTGGTGTAGCCGGTGCCGGACGCGGACTCGATGGCCACCGTCGCCGCCAGCACGGACTCGCCGAGCACGATCAGCGTGAACAGGCTGTAGCGCTCGGCGATGTGGTGCGGGTGCCAGCGGGTCGGCCTGCCGCGCTCGGCCCACAGCGGCACCAGCAGCTCGCACACCACCAGCACGAAGAACGAGATCAGCCCCCACTGGGGCGGCAGCAGCAGCCGCAGCACCCAGCCGACCTGGACCAGCAGGATGCCGACGGCGAACCGTGTCGCGGTCGCGCGGCGGGGCGGGTCGTCGCGCCGTACCCGCAGCCACTGGGTGACCATGGCCAGGCGCATCACCACGTAGCCGAGGGTGATGAGCTTCCAGTCGGCGTGCTCGAAGGCACGGGGCACGCCCGCGGCGAGGATCAGCGCGCCCGCGATCTGCACCAGGGTGGTCAGCCGGTAGGCGACGTCGTCGTTGTCGTACGCGGAGGCGAACCAGCTGAAGTTGACCCAGGCCCACCAGATCGCGAAGAACACCAGCAGGAAGCCGAGCACGCCCTGCCCGAGGTGGTTCTCGGCGACCGCGTGGTGCAGCTCGTTGGCGGCCTGGGCGACGGCGACCACGAAACACAGGTCGAAGAACAGCTCCAGCGGGGTGGCGGCCCGGTGCGGCTCGTCGGGTGAGCGCGAGGTCAGCGGTCGGTACAGCGTGCTGCGGGTCGCGTCGGCCATGCTCGCAGGCTACCGCCGGTGGATCACCGGGCGTGGGTGGGATCGCACAAGCCCTCGGGGCCCGGCGGATTGCGGCGCCGGGCCCCGGTCCACACCGGAGGGGTGATGTCTATCGCATAGACATCTAAAGATGGAAGCGCTCCCATCATGCCGTACGCGAGCGACGGCGTCAAGGTTGGACGGCGATCAGGCGAGGCTCGGCCGGGCGGGGCGGGTCAGCACGGTGGCGGTGAGCACGGACAGGGCCGCGAAGCCGAACATGGCCGCCGCCATCGGCATGCCGCTGGACGCGCCGAGCGCGGCCACGATCGGGCCCGCGATCGCGCCGATCACCGACTGCACCGCGCCCATCAGCGCGGCGGCGGTGCCCGCCATCTGCGCATGGCCGTCCAGCGCGAGCGCGGTGCTGTTCGGAGCGACCATGCCCAGGCTGGCGATGTAGACGAACAGCATGGCCACCACGATGGTCAGGCTGTGCAGGCCCGCACCGCCGATCATGAGGATCCCGGCGGCGACCGCCCCGGCCAGCGCCGCGAACAGCAGCGCCCGCGGGGTGCGCCGGCCGACCAGGCGTGCGTTGAGCTGCCCGACCGCGACCAGGCCGAGCGCGTTCAACCCGAAGATCAGCCCGTACGCCTGCGCGGAGACGCCGTACACCTCCTGCAGCACGAACGAGCCGCTGGACAGGTAGGCGAACATCCCGGCGAAGGTCAGCCCCTGCGCGGCGGTGTATCCCCAGAACCGGCGGTCGGCGGCCAGCACCTTGAAGCCGCTGCCGACCTCGGCCAGCCCACCGGTGCGGCGGCGCTCGGCGGGCAGCGTCTCGGGCAGGAACCGCCACCCGACCACCACCATCACCAGCCCGTACAGGGCGAGCAGCGCGAACACGCCGCGCCAGCTGGTGAACTCCAGCACGGCCGCGCCGATGGTGGGCGCGATCACCGGTGCGACGCCGAAGACCAGGGTGAGCCGGGAGAAGAAGCGCGACGCCTCGGCGCCGGAGTACAGGTCGCGTACCACGGCGCGGGAGATCGCGATGCCGATGCCGCCCGCGAAGCCCTGGACCAGCCGCAGCGCGGTCATCACCTCGATGGTCGGGGCGAGGGTGATCAGCAGGGAGGACACGAAGAACAGCACGGTGCCCGCGATGATCGGCCTGCGCCGGCCCCAGCGGTCCGACAGCGGCCCCATGACGAACTGGCCCAGCGCGATGCCGATCAGCGCCACGGTGAGCGTGAGCTGCACGGCCGCGGGGGACACGCGCAGGTCGGCGGCGATGGTGGGGAAGGCGGGCAGGTACATGTCGAACGACAGCGCGCCGAAGGCGGACATGCTGCCGAGGACCAGGATCAGGGTGCGTCGCTGGGCCGGTGCGGGGGTCACGGTCCTTACCCAACCATCCCGGCCTGCAGTGCAGGGAGCTTTGTGACCGCGATCATGACGCGGGCGCCGGGACGGCCCGCTCGCCGTTGACCAGCCCCGCCTCGTCCTCCAGGTAACGGGGCCGCGCGGCGGCCAGCCCGGCGAACGCCTGCACCACCGCGGCGACGATGAGGAAGCCGAGCGGCAGCTGCCAGCCGCCGGTCACTTCGTGCAGCACGCCGACCAGCAGCGGGCCGAGCGCGGCGATCAGGTAACCGGTGCTCTGCGCGAACGCCGACAGCGCCACCACGCCCTCGCCGGTGCGTGCCCGCATCCCGATCATCGCCAGAGCGAGGGGGAACGCGGCCTGGCCGAGGGCGAGCAGGGCCACCCAGGCGATCGCGCCCGCGTGCGGGGCCAGCGCCAGGCCGAGGTAGGAGGCGATCATCGCGGCGGACATCAGCAGCACCAGCGGCCGCAGGTCCCGCAGCCGGCCGGCCAGCGTCGGCATGAGCAGCGCGAACGGCACCCCGATCGCGGTCACCCCGGCCAGCAGCAGCCCGGCGTCGGTGGGCGTGAACGCCGCGTCGCGGAACATCTTCGCCAGCCAGCCCATGGTGGCGTACCCGGACAGCGACTGCGCGCCGAAGTAGATCGCCATCGCCCAGCCCAACCGGGTCTGCGCGGGCCGGATTCGGGTCCGGGTCGCCTGCCCGGTGCCCGCCGACCCGGGCGTACGCCGCAGGGCGGGGCCCAGCCAGGGCAAGACCGCCACGGCGGCCAGCAGCGCCCAGACGCCTAGCCCGGCGCGCCAGTCGCCGACGGCGTGCGCGATCGGCACGGAGGCCGCCGACGCCGTGGTGGTGCCGAGGATCAGCGTCATCGAGTAGACGCCGGTCATCATCCCCGCCCGGTGCGGGAAGTGCTCCTTGACCAGCACGGGCAGCAGCACGTTGGCGATGGCGATGCCGGCCAGCGCGATCGCGCTGGTGAGCACGAACGTCCACGGCGAGCCGCTGACCGCCCGCAGCAGCTGGCCCACGGCCAGCAGCCCCATTGCGCCGACCAGGATGCGGGCCGGGGACATGCGCCGGGCCAGCCACGGCGTGAACGCGCCGAAGGCCGCGAAGGCCAGGGCGGGCAGCGTGGTGATGACACCGGCGACGGTGCCGGACAGGTGCAGGCCGGTGGTCACCTCGTCGAGCAGCGCGCCGAGGCTGGTGATGGCGGCGCGCAGGTTGAGCGCGACGAGCAGGATGCCGACCAGGATCAGCACCGCGGAGCGCGGTGCCGGTACGGCTGGTGTCGGCCGGGTCACCGAAGGTGCGATCATCGGCGACACGATCGGCGGCGTTTCGACGGCGGTGACTGGCGGTGGCATACCTCCGATCGTAGAATCATGGGATGAATTTCGGACCGGAGATGTAAGCAATGACACTGCGCACCCCCTCCCGCCAGACCCTGGTGCCCCAGGTCATCGAGCAGCTGCGCACGCAGGTCGCGACCGGCGAATGGCCCGTCGGCAGCCGCATCCCCACCGAGCCCGACCTGGTCGCGGCGCTGGGCGTGGGCCGCAACACGGTCCGCGAGGCGGTGCGCGCCCTGGTGCACGCCGGCGTCCTGGAGTGCCGTCAGGGGTCCGGCACCTACGTCACCGCCGCCCACGAGCTCACCGGAGTGGTCGCCCGCAGGCTGGCCGCCGCCGAGGTCGCCGAGGCCGTCGAGGTGCGCCGCGCCTTCGAGGTCGAGGCGGCGCGGCTCGCGGCGGTTCGGCGTACGCCCGCCGACCTGGAGAAGATGGACGCGCTGCTGGCCCGGCGCGAGCAGCTGTGGCGCGGCGGCGACGCGGCGGCGTTCGTGGCCACCGACGCCGACCTGCACGTCGTGATCGTCGCGGCCGCGCACAACGCCATGCTCGCCGAGCTCTACGCCTCGTTCGGCGGCGCGCTGCGGGCCAGCCTCAGCCAGCAGATCGGCGAGACCCTCACCCCCGACAAGTACGTCGCCCACGACGACCTCGTCGAGGCCATCCGCGCCGCCGACCCCGACCGCGCCGCCCGCGCCGCCGGCGCCTTCCTCGAAGTCCAGTAAGGAAGGGCACCTTTCCATCGCATTTCGTAGAGGAAGGGCACCTTCTTAATCGCCGCTGGCGGGGCGTGTGGGGGGAGCGGGGGGCTTGGCGGTGGGCGGGCGGTCACAGGCCGGCGACGGAGGCCAGGACGGCTGCTTCGGCCATGGCGCGGTGGCTGGGCTGGTTGCCTCGGGAGACCCACCACAGCGAGTCCTCGACCCGCCGGGCCGTGGCCCAGGCCGCCAGCCGCGCCGGGTCCTCGCCGGTGACCTCGCCGAAGATCGCGAACCGCCGCCGCAGCACGGCGGCGGGGTCCGGGTGCCGGAACGGGTCGTCGATCTGCTCGACGAGCTTCCACGGGTCGTAGCCCGGGTCGCCGTACATCGGCTTGGGGTCGATGACCAGCCACGGCTCGCGCTGCCCGGCGAGGATGTTGCCGGGATTGATGTCGCCGTGCACCAGCACCCGCCGTAGCGCCGTGGTGGGCAGCTCGCGCAGCAGCCGGATGCCGTGCGCCACCAGCCCGGGATCGAAGCCGGGCCGCAGCCGTTCCATGCGCTGCTCGACCAGCCCGGCCCAGCGGGCGGTCACGTGGCTCAGCAGGTCGAACCCGCTCGCGTCGCCGACCGGTGCCGACCACAGCCGGGCCAGCAGCCGCGCCGCGACGAGCAGCCGCTCCTCGGCGGGCAGCCAGTCGCGGTCGCCGAGTGTCGTGCCGGGGTCCACCCGTTCCAGCAGCATCGCGTGCCGTACGCCGTCGTGCGCGTGCAGGGTGGCCACGCCGTGCCCCTGCCACACGCGCAGCGCGGCGGCCTCGCCCATCATCTCCGGATGCGGCCAGCTGATCTTCAGGACGGCCGCGCGGCCGTCGGGGAGTTCTGCGGGCGCGACCCAGGAGCAGGAGCCACCGGTCCAGGGCGCGCCCAGCCGCAGTGACCAGGCGTCGCGCAATTCGCCGATGAGTTCCGGCAGCGCGTCCAGCCAGGCCCGGCCCTCGGCCAGGTCGCCGATCGACGCGACGACGCCCAGGGTCGGGGGCACCAGCAGTTGCGGCTCCGTCACGCGGTGAGACTACCGGCGCTGCCTACCATCGCGATGTGGACGTTCGGACAGAGTTGCAGCTCGCGGCGATCGCGGAGATCAAACAGATGATGCCGGTATGGGTGCCCGGCCTGCCCCGCCGCGACAAGGACCGTGCCGACATCGAGCTGCTGACCGCGGCGCTCACCGGCCGAAACCCGTTTGCCGGGTCCGGCGCGACCGCGCAGGATCACCGGCATGCTGACTGAGGTCACCCGGTACTACCAGCGCGGCGGGGAGACCCGCCGCCTCGACGCGGGGTCCGGGCGCTGGGAGTTCCTGCGCACCTGGGACCTGCTCGCCAGGCTGCTGCCGCCCGGCCCGCTGGCCGTGCTCGACGTCGGCGGGGCCACCGGCGTGTACGCGGGCCCGCTGGCCGCCGCCGGGCACGCCGTGCACGTCGTCGATCCGCTGCCCGAGCACGTGGCGGCGGCGTCGGCGCTGCCCGGGGTGACCGCGGCCGTGGGCGACGCCCGCCGGCTCGACGAGCCCGACGCGAGCCGGCACGTGGTGCTGCTGTTCGGTCCGCTGTACCACCTGATCGACCGGGCCGACCGGATCGCGGCCTGGCGCGAGGCCGGCCGCGTGGTGCGCCCCGGCGGGCTGGTGCTCGCGGCGACGATCAGCCGGTACGCCTCGCTGCTCGACGGTTTCGCCAAGGGCCACCTCGACGACCCGGTGTTCGCCGGGATGGTGGAAGGTGCTCTCGCCACCGGCGTGCACCGCAACCCTGACGCGGTGCCGAACTGGTTCACCACCGCGTACTTCCACCGGCCGGACGAGCTGCCGGTCGAGGTGGCCGAGGCCGGGCTGGAGCTGGAGCGGATCGCCGCGGTCGAGGGTCCGCTGTGGATGATGGCGCGGCTGCCGGAGATTCTCGCCGACGAGCAGCGGACCGCGCAGGCGCTGGCGATGATGCGCGAGCTCGAAGGCGTACGCGAGCTGTGGGGCGCGGGCTCGCACCTGCTCACGGTCGCCCGCCGCCCGGCCTGACAGGTCGGAGACACGACCGGGCCGGGACCGGCGGGCTGGCCGCTGGTCCCGACCCGGTGGCAGGTCTGGTCCGGTGTCCCGGCGCGAGCGCTGGTCAGCGGCCGCGCCGGGCTCGGGTCACGCCTGGAGCGTGGCGCTGAGGGTGATCTCGGCGCCGGGCGACAGCAGGCGGGAGATCGGGCAACCGGCCTTGGCGGCCTCGGCGAGTTTCTGGAACTGCGCCTCGTCGATGCCGGGCACGTCGCCGGTGGTGACCAGGTCGATCCGGGTCACGGTCATGCCGGCATCGGTCTTGTCCAGGTGGACGTTGGCGTTGGTCACCACGGCGTTGGGCGGGAAGCCCGCGTCCGACAGCTGCTTGGAGAACGCCATGGAGAAACAGCCGGAGTGCGCGGCGGCGATGAGCTCCTCGGGGTTGGTGCCCTCACCCTCCTCGAAACGGGACTTGAACGAATAGTTGCCCTGCAGGCCACCCTTGCCGGTCGCGATGGTGCCGGACCCCTCGGTGAGCGTTCCCTGCCAGCGGGCTGTTGCGGTGCGAATAGGCATGGGCCCGACGCTAGCTCACGCGGGCGCGGCGTGCCCGCGAATGGCCCCCAATATGAGACGCACGTTTGCGGGCGTGTCGCCCGCACAGGTGTCCACGAGCAGGCGCGGCTGCCGCCACGGGGTGAACTCCCGCGCCCGCACCTCGTCCCAGCTGGGCTGGAACGCCTGGTCGTGCTCGGGAACCCGGGCCTGCACCCGGCGGCGGTGCTCGGCCTCATCGCCGCACACCACTTCGATGGCGTGCATCACGGCGCCGTGCCGCGCGGCGAGTTCGCGCCACCCGGCCCGCGCCGGCTCGACCGCGTTGACCGCGTCGACCACCACCGTCGCGCCGACGGCCAGGTGCGCGTCGGCCAGGGCGTCGGCCACCACGTAAGCGGCCAGGCCGGTGGGCTGTGCCGGGTCCACCCCGGCTCGCCACATGGCCGACTCGATGGCGTCCACCCGCAGCCAGGTCGCGCCGAGCGCGGCGGCGACCGGCCGGCTCAGCGTGGTCTTGCCGGACCCGGGCAGCCCGGAGAACACGATCAGCACGCGGTCAGTATGCCGAGCCGGGGCGCTGAAACGCCGGGGCAAACCTGACGGGAAGTGTCAGGAAATGCCGCGACGATGGACCCATGCAGGAGAACCTTCACGGAAAGATCGCCCTGGTGGCGGGCGCGACCCGCGGGTGCGGGCGGGCGATCGCGGTCGAACTCGGCCGGGCGGGCGCGACCGTGTACGTCACCGGTCGCAGCACCCGCGCGCAGCGGTCCGAGATGGACCGGCCGGAGACCATCGAGGACACCGCCGACCTGGTCACCGCGGCCGGCGGCGAAGGCATCGCGGTGCGCGTCGACCACCTGGTGCCCGACGAGGTCAGGGCGCTGGTGGCGCAGGTCGACGCCGCGCACGGGCGGCTGGACATCCTGGTCAACGACGTATGGGGCGGCGACGGCTATGCCGAGTGGGGCAAGCCGCTGTGGGAGCAGTCGCTCGACGGCGGCCTGCGCATGCTCGAACTCGGCCTGCACACCCACATCATCACCAGCCACGCCGCGCTGCCGCTGCTGGTCCGCCACCCGGGCGGGCTGGTCGTCGAGGTCACCGACGGCACCGACGAGTTCAACCGCAAGTACCGCGACTCCTTCTTCTACGACCTGACCAAGACCTCGGTGTCGCGGATCGCCCTGGCCCAGTCCGCCGAGCTCAAGCCGTACGACGGGACCGCGGTCGTGGTCACGCCGGGTTTCCTGCGCTCGGAGGCGATGCTCGACCACTTCGGCGTCACCGAGCAGAACTGGCGCGACGGGGCGGCCAAGGAGCCGCACTTCATCCTGTCGGAGACCCCCGCCTACCTGGGCCGGGGCGTGGCGGCGCTGGCGGCCGACCCCGACCGCGCCCGGTGGACCGGCAGCTCGCTGTCCAGCACGGCGCTCGCGCGGGCGTACGGGCTCACCGACGTGGACGGCTCGGTCCCCGACATCTGGAGCTACTTCGCCGAGCACGGCACGGCCGAGAACGGCCCGATCGACCCTGCCGGCTACCGCTAGCCGGTGGTCGGGCATCGCTCCGTGAGCGGTTGGCGGGGGATATGGCGTGACGCGGCCACATCAATATTGATGTACGTACAGCAAAAATGATGTGGCCGCGCGCCGAGGTATGACTGCCCGACTCAGGCGTGGCGGGCCGCGATCGCCGCGCCCACGGCGGCGAACTCGGCCCGCAGCCCCGCGGGGGCCAGGATCTCGACCTCGGCGCCCAGCGGGAGCAGCTGGCCGAGCGCGACGGTCGGTGACTCGACGGCCAGTTCCACCTCGCACCAGCCCTGCGCATCGGGCGGGCCGGTGTGCCGGACGGCCTCGCCGCGGGCCGCGGGGTCGGTGACCAGCGGCAGCAGGCGCAGGCCGCGCGGGCTCACCCGGAGCCGGACCAGGTCGCGCAGCAGCGAACGGTCGAACGAGGCGGCCGACTCCGCCCACCACTGCGCGAGCCGGAACTGCTCGGGCCGCTCGAACACCTCACCCGCCGCCTCGACGGCGACGACCCGGGCCAGCCGGTAGGTGCGCACGGCATCGTCGGCCGGCACCCGGGCGACGAGATACCAGACACCGGCCTTGAGGACCAGGCCGTACGGCTCCAGCTCGCGGCGTACCGAACTGTCGGCGCGGCGGTAGCGCACGGTGATGCGGCGCTGCTCCCACACCGCCTCGGCGACGGTCATCAGGTGCGGCAGCTCCTCGCCGCGGTGGAACCAGCCGGGCGCGTCCAGGTGGAACCGCTGGGCGATGGTGCGGGCCCGGTCGCGCAGCGGCTCGGGCAGCGTCGCGAGCACCTTGGCCTGCGCGGCCAGCAGCACCGAACCGAGGCCCAGCTCGGCGAGCGCCTCCGGGGCCGCGCCGGCGAACAGCGCGGCCGCCTCCGCTCCGGTGAGCCCGTCGAGGCGGGTGCGCCAGCCCTCCAGCAGCCGGATGCCGCCGGCCCGGCCGGGCTCGGTCCACAGCGGCACACCGGCAGCCTGCAGCGCGGCGACGTCGCGGTACACGGTGCGCACCGACACCTCGAACAGCGACGCCAGCTCGGCGGCCCGCACCGAACGCCGCTGCTGCAACGTGAGCAGCAGCGACACCAGCCGGGAGGCCTTCATCCGCGAGGGCTCGGGTTCGCGTGCTCGCGTGCCGGACCCGGCGAGCCGCACCGGGTCCGGTTGCGGCCGCGGGCCGTCCGCCTGCCGCTCACAGCCCGGCCACGAACCCGTGCATGCAGCGGGTGACACGGACCAGGTTCTCCGCGCTGCGGACCGGGTCGTCCGGGTGCTCCAGCGCGTGGTCCGCGCCCGGCAGCTCCAGGCAGGCCAGGCCCAGGTCGTCGGCCAGCCGGGGGTCCCAGGAGTGGTCGCCGGTGCCGCCGATGAGCTGGGTGGGCGCCTCGGTGGCGCCGAGCGCGTCGACCACCGAGGAGTGGAACAGCAGGGGCGTGAGCCAGATCGCGGGCAGGCCGCGCTCGGCGGCGACGGGCGCGGCGAACGTGCCCAGCGACTTGCCCACCAGCATGATGCGTTTCGCGGACTCGGCCTCGACGGCGGCGACGGCCTGCGCGACGACCCAGGCGGCGCGCTCGTCCATGTCGATGGTGGCGGGCGGGGTCCACCACAGCTCCCGCACGCTCCAGCCGTGATGGGCGAGCACGTTGCGGGCCAGGTGCAGCAGCGGCCGGGCGGGCGTGTAGCCGCCGCCCGGCAGGATGATCGCCAGCCGGTCGGGGTCGGCCTGGTGGCGGTCGGGGAATCTCGGCCAGGGATGCGGCGTCTCCGGGCGGGTCATGGCCCGATCCTAGGCCGGGTCGTGCGCGGGCGGCGGCCCGCGCGGTCGGACCTACACCGGCAGCGGGCCGTCCCGGGTCCCGATTTCGCGCGGACGTGGCCGCCGACCGTGCCGCGTTGTCGGGCTGATCGTCCAAGGTGCGCGTATCGATCAACTTCTTATGATCGTGGTCGATGTGAGCGACTGTCTCACCTGGACAGCTGGAGGAAACGTGCGCAAGTGGTATGCGGCGGCAATGGCGGCGCTGGGCCTGGCGGTGCTGCTGGCGGTGCCCGGCGCCGCGGGTGCGGGCGCGGGCGACACGGCGCGCGGCTGCGAGCGGCACTTCGATGCCGCGGTGGCGGACTTCGACGCGGTCTTCCTGGCCAAGGACCTGCCCGCGGTCATGGCGTACTACCACGACGACGCCGTGCAGATCGGCTCCAACGGGGCGTACCGCAAGGACAAGGCCGCCATCCAGGCCAACTTCACCGGGCTGTTCACCTATGCCTTCACGGCCACGTTCCCCGAGGTGAGCAAGCACATCGACGGCTGCCGCGGCGCGACGCTGGTGGTCGACTTCACGCTGGCCATCCCGTCGGTGGGCTTCAAGCAGCACTTCTACAACGCGCTCACCTTCGTCCGCGAGCGCGGCAAGTGGAAGATCATCCTGGATGTCAGCTCGCCGCTGCCGGTCGTCTGAGCGAGGCGCTCCGCCGCCGCCGCCGACCGTTCGCCGGTCGGCGGTGGCGGGTCAGGTTGGTGACGTAACCCTCCCGGGGCTGGCGCCCGAGGGCCTCCACGCGGCATGGTGGCGGTCCGCGAACGGGTGACGAGGGGGTGCGGGCGGCGATGCCGGTCGGAGAGCACGTGGTGGCACGGGCGCGCGAACACGTCGCGGCCGGGACGCTGTCGGCCGCGCACGATCTGCTGTCCGCGGCGCTGGGCACGGTGCCCACCGACCCGGCCCAGGCCAGTCCGGTCGTCGCCGAGGCGGTGGTGCTGCAGACCGGGGTGCTGCTCGGGCTGGGGGAGCCGTACGCCGCCCGGGGCTGGGCCGCGTACGGCTTCGCGGCGTCGCGGGCGCTGTACGGCAAGCGCGACCGGCGCACCCTGCACGCGCTCGGGCTGCTGGCCGCGGTGCTGGCCAGGGTGGGTGTGCACGCCCGCGCGGTGCAGCGTTACCTCGACCTCATCGCCGCGTACGCCGAGCTCGACGGGCCGGACTCGGACCGGGTGCTGGCCGCGCGCGGCGACCTGGCCACCGTCGAGCACGCCCAGGGCCACTGCGTGACGGCGCGCCTGCGCCTGGCCACGGTGATCGACGAGCACCGGCGGCGGCACGGCTCGGCGCATCCGGTCGGCATCCGGATGCAGTTGCGGCTGGCCGCCATGTGGCGCGACTGCGGCGGCTTCAACGACGCGCACGAGCTGCTCACCGAGGCCCGCGAGCATGCCGCGGGGCTCGACCCCGCCGATCCGGTGCACACGATGATCACCGCGGCGAGCCGGGCCGTCGCCGACCCGCGCCACCGGTGCGGCGTCGGCCTGATCCCGGACACCCCGATCTCCCCGGTGGAGCTCGCCGGGCGGCAACGACCCGCGGAGCCGCCGCCGACTGTCGTGCCCCAGCCCGACCCGGTGCCGGAGGACTCCTGGGCGCGGCGGCTGCGCGACGTCGAGCCGCCCGCGGCGTGGGCGGGCGACGTGCCGCCCGTCGCGCCGGACGAGACCGCCCGATGGGCGCCGCCGCAGGAGGAGCAGGCCGCGGTGTGGGACCACCTGACCCCGGCCGGGTACGAGCCGCCGTCGGTGCTCGCCGCGCCCGCCTTCAGCTCGACCGTGTACCTGCCGCCGTACCTCACGGAACCGCCCGCGCCGTCCGCCGAGCCGGAGCGGGCCGCCGGCCGCCGAACGGCCGAGCCGGTCGCGCGGCGGCTGCCGCAGCACACGTTGGTCCTGGTGGCGGCATGTGTCGGCATCGTCGCGGTGGCGCTGCTGTTCATGCTGCTGGTCAGCTCGGTTTCGCCGTAGCCGCGCACCCTCTAATATCGACGGCGGGCTCTGGCGGCCCCGGGAGCCGGGCCGCCCCTGATCTCGCCGACCGCGCCGTGCCGCGTCGGCGTCCTGTCTCGTACCAGCGTGGGGTTTTCCGCGTGGGCAGCGGGCGGCTTCGCGCGTCCCAGTGAGGGGATTCGCTCATGTCCAGGCCCACCGTGAGGGCAGCGCTGATGGCGCTGCTGGGCACACTCGTGGCCGCGACGGCCGTCGTCGTCGCCGCTCCCACCGGCAGCGCCGCCGCCGCCCCGACCCGCATCATGGCGCTCGGCGACTCGATCACCGGCTCGCCCGGCTGCTGGCGGGCGACGCTGTGGAACCGGCTGCAGAGCACCGGCTACACCAACGTCGACATGGTCGGCACACTGCCGGCGCAGGGCTGCGGGGTCGCCCACGACGGCGACAACGAGGGCCACGGCGGCTACCTGGCCACCAACATCGCCAACCAGAACCAGCTGGTCGGCTGGCTGTCGGCCACCCTGCCGGACGTCGTGCTGATGCACCTCGGCACCAACGACGTGTGGTCCAACCTGCCCAGCACGCAGATCCTCACCGCCTTCGGCAAGCTGGTCGACCAGATGCGGGCGAGTAACCCGGCGATGAAGATCCTGGTGGCGAAGATCATTCCGATGAACCCGTCGAGCTGCGCCGAGTGCGCCGCGCGGGTGGTGTCGTTCAACAACGCGATCCCGTCCTGGGCGGCGGGCAAGACCACCGCGCAGTCCCCGATCACCGTGGTCGACCAGTGGACGAACTTCAACACCGCGACCGACACCTACGACGGGGTGCACCCCAACGCGGCCGGCGACCAGAAGATGTCGGACCGCTGGTATCCGGCGCTGACCGCGGCGCTCAGCGGGGTGACGCCGTCGAACCCGCCGTCCCCGTCGGCCTCGCCCAGCCCGTCGGCCTCGCCGTCGCCCTCGGTCTCGCCGAGCCCGTCGCGCCCGCCGTCGCCGTCACCGTCCCCGTCCGGCGGCGCCGGCAAGTCGTGCACGGTGACGTACGTGATCGTCGGGCAGCAGTGGCCGGGCGGGTTCCAGGGTGAGCTGCGGGTGGTCAACAACGGCACGGTCGCGATCAGCGGCTGGTCGGTGCGGTTCACCTTCCCGAACGGCCAGGTGATCACGCAGAGCTGGAACGGCCAGTTCACCCAGACCGGCTCCTCGGTCACCGTGCTCAACGTCAGCTGGAACGGGCTGCTGGCGCCGGGCGCGGGCACGGCCGCCGGCTTCCTGGCGAGCCAGACCGGCACCAACGGCACCCCGGCGCCGGTCTGCACCGCCCTCTGATAAAAATGGACAAAAAGGGCGTACCTGCACTGCGGGTACGCCCTTTTCCCGCACCGTCGCCGACGCCTGCCGCCGTGTCGGCAGCCACCCTGGGCAACGTGGTACAACTGGGGGTCGTGAATCGGCGGATCATGTCCTTCAGATTCGGGTGAATACGGCCGGCCTGCGCCGGCTGTCGCTTTTGCAGCCGGCGGCGGAGGGGAGGCCTCGGTGGCTCAGCAGCCGCTGGGCGAGACGCGCGTGACATCGCGCGATCGCATCCTCACCGTCCCCAACCTGATCAGCTTCGCCCGCCTGCTCGGCGTGCCCGTCTTCCTCTACCTCTTCCTGGTCGCCGACGAGATCGGCTGGGCCGTGGCCGTGCTGGGCCTGGGCGGCACCACCGACTGGATCGACGGCTATCTGGCCCGCCGGCTCGGCCAGGTGAGCCGCGTCGGCGAGCTGCTCGACCCGGCGGCCGACCGCCTCTACATCCTCGCCACGCTGCTCGCGTTCACCGTGCGCGACATCGTGCCCTGGCAGTTCACCGTCGCGCTGCTGGCCCGCGACGTGCTGCTGATGCTGACCTTCCCGGTGCTGCGCAGGCTCGGCTACGGCCCGCTGCCCGTGCACTACATCGGCAAGACGGCCACCTTCATCCTGCTGATGGGCTTCCCGATCCTGCTGCTCGCCTGGGCCGTGCCGACGGGCCCGGTGCACACCGTCGCGTACGCGAGCGGCTGGGCGCTGTGCTGGTGGGGCATCGTCCTGTACTGGATCGCGGGCATCTTCTACCTCGTGCAGTTCGCCGCGGTGGTGCGACGCTCCCGGCAGGTGGCGGCGTGAGCGGCGGCTCGGAGTCGGAGCTGTCGCGGCAGGTGTCCACGCCGCCGTCGGGGCAGCGGGTGTGGCAGACGGACATGCTGACCGACCTGTTCCAGGACCCGCTCGACGGCGGATACACCGACGCGGCTCGGGCCCGTCGCGAGCGCGGCCCGCTGCCGCCCGCCACCCGGTGGACCCGCCGCGGCTTCACGGTGATCGCCTGCGTGCTCATCGGCGTGCTGCTCACCGTGGCCTACCAGCAGGTCATCGCGCGAGCGCCGGCGCGGGCCACCACCCGCACCGAGCTGATCAAGGACATCCAGCGGCGCACCGCGGACACCGACAAGCTCGACCAGACCGCCGAGGGCCTCCAGGACGAGGTGAACCGGCTGCGGGAGCAGGCGCTGGACGACACGGCCATCGGCCGGCTGCGCGAGCTGGAGGCCGCGACCGGGGTGCGCAAGGTCACCGGCGACGGCGTGGTGGTCACCCTCACCGACGGTCCCAACGCGGGCACCGAGCGGCTGGCCCGCGTGCTCGACTACGACCTGCAGCAGGTCACGAACGCGCTCTGGGCGGCCGGCGCGGAGGCGATCTCGGTCAACGGCCGGCGGCTGACCTCGGTCACCCCGATCCGCACCGCCGGTTCGGCGATCCTGATCGGCAACGCGCACATCATCGGCCCGTACTCGGTTGCCGCGATCGGGCCCTCGGACATGGCGGACAAGTTCAACGACTCGGCGGCCGCGGAGAACTTCCGCAACCTGCGCGACGACAAGCGTTTCGAGGTCGGCTTCGACGTCGACGAGAAGGACGACCTGGAGCTGCCGGCGGCGGTGATGCCGCGGCTGCAGTTCGCCCGCGTGCCGCAGCCCTCGCCCTCCGGCTCGCCCGCACCCTCAACCTCGCCCTCGGGAGGTGGCAAGTGATCGCAGTACTGGCGTTGATCGCCGGAGTGGTGCTGGGCGTCGTGCTCAACCCCACCGTTCCGGACGCGCTGCAGCCCTACCTGCCGATCGCCGTGGTGGCCGCGCTGGACGCGGTCTTCGGCGGCCTGCGCGCCAAGCTCGACGGGATCTTCGACGACAAGCAGTTCGTCATCTCGTTCATCTCGAACGTCCTGGTCGCGGCCTTCATCGTGTACCTCGGTGACAAGCTGGGAGTGGGCGGCCAGCTGTCCATCGGCGTCGTCGTGGTGCTCGGCGTGCGGATCTTCGGCAACGTGGCGGCGATCCGACGCCGGCTGTTCAAGGCTTAGGTGCAGCGGTGAGCGACGAGAAGACTCAGCCGACAGACCCCGGGCAGGGCGACGAGCCGACCGTGCCCGTGTCGAGCGCGCCCGCCGACGCCGCGGACACCGCGGCGGCCGCCACCCCGGAACCGGGGGACACGGGGGCGGAGGAGCGGCCGGAGCCGACGCCGGATGCCTCCGACGAGGCTCCACACCACGCCGCGGACGGCACCGCGAAGCGGCGGCTCAGTGGTGCGGGCGCCGTCATCGGCCTGCTGCTGGTGCTGCTCGGCTTCACGCTGGCGGTCCAGCTCAAGAGCAACTCGGCGGACGAGGGTTACCAGTCGCTGCGCGAGGAGGACCTCTACGTCATCCTCGCCGACCTCGACTCGCGGGCGGCCCGGTTGCGCCAGGACATCGCCGAGCTGGAGGCGAACAAGCGCGAGCTGGCCTCCGGCGCGTCCAGCCGGGAGCAGATCCTCAAGGAGGCGCAGGAGCGCGCCGACGACCTGGGCATCCTGGCGGGCACGCTCAAGGCCCAGGGCTCCGGCATCACCCTGACCTTCTCCGACGGCGCCGAGCCGATCACCGCGGAGCACCTGGTCAACGCGGTCCAGGAACTGCGCGGCGCGGGCGCGGAGGCGATCCAGGTCGACGGGACCGGCGGCTCGGTGCGGGTGATCGCATCCACCCACTTCGTCGGCGCCGGCGGCGGTGGCATCGAGGTCGATGGAGTGCGGCTGACCGGGCCGTACACGGTGACCGCGATCGGCCCGGAGGACCTGGACAAGGCCATGGAGTTCCGCGGCGGGGTGGTTGACGATGTGCGCGGCGACGGCGGTAACGTGATCGTCAGTGATCCGCACCCGGTCGACATCACCACGGTGCGGGGCACGCCGAACCTGGAGTACGCGAAGCCCGTCTCCTGACGGGCACGGCCACACGACGGCCTGGAGCGAAAGGGCACGACCGTGATTCCTGAGGACCTGAAGTACACCGCCGAGCACGAGTGGGTCACCACGAAGGGCGGGTCGGTCCGGGTCGGCATCACCCATTTCGCGCAGGACGCGCTGGGCGACATCGTGTACGTGCAGCTGCCCGAGACCGGCCAGGCCGTGGCGGCGGGCGATTCCTTCGGCGAGGTCGAGTCCACCAAGAGCGTCTCGGAGATCTACGCCCCGCTCAGCGGCACCGTGACCGCCCGCAACGAGGCCCTCGTGGACTCGCCCGACCTGATCAACACCGACCCGTACGGCGAGGGCTGGCTGGTCGAAATCGAGATCGCCGACCCGTCCGCGCTGGATGCGCTTCTCGACGCGGCGGCGTACCGTGAGCTGACCCAGAGCTGAACCTTCATTCAGGGGCGTGAATCGGGACCCGCGAGTCCGGTTGACCCTTCATTTCCAGGGTCGCTAGGCTCGCTGCCTAAGCTCGCCGCTGACGTCGAGTAATGCCCTACCCGGTGCCCATAGCAGTTCCACGGATACGTGGCCGATATGACCGTGAGGTGGTCCGATGACGCGACCAGACGACGAGTTCCCCCAGCTCGACGTCACGTCGACCCTGCACCTCGGCTCCCTGGAGGAGGCGCTGGAAGGGCCGGAGTCTGACGTAGCCCCGGGGCGGGTCTCGGGACAGCTGCCGCCGGGCATGGCCCTGCTGGTGGTGCGTCGCGGCCCCAACGCGGGCGCCCGCTTCCTGCTCGACCACGACGTGACGACCAGTGGCCGTCACCCCGACAGCGACATCTTCCTCGACGACGTGACGGTCTCCCGCCGGCACGCCGAGTTCCACCGGGACGGGTCCACGTTCACCGTGCGCGACGTGGGCAGCCTCAACGGCACGTACGTCAACCGGGAGCGGGTCGAGTCGGCCACGCTCAACAACGGCGACGAGGTGCAGGTCGGCAAGTTCCGCCTGCTGTACGTGGCCGGCCCGCGCGCCGAGGAGGCATGACAGCAGCGGTGCCGGCGTCGGCCGGCGGCGGGAGCGGGGCGGCGCGGGCACAGGCGCTGATGAGCATCGGTGAGGTGCTCGGGCTGCTGCGTTCCGATTTTCCGGACATCACCATCTCGAAACTGCGATTCCTCGAGACGGAGGGTCTGGTGGAGCCGCAGCGCACGTCGTCCGGCTACCGCAAATACAGCCGCGAGGATGTGGCGCGGCTGCGTTTCATCCTTGCCGCGCAGCGTGACCAGTATCTGCCCCTGCGCGTCATCCGCGAGCAGTTGTCCGAAGGCGCGCACCTGACCCAGGCGCGGCCGACTCTGGTCGCGGTCGGCGACGACCACCGGCCCGAGGCCGTGGCGGAGCCGGTCGAGGAGCGGCTGCGCCGCCAGGAGCTGTGCCACCGCGCCGGGATCACCGAGGCGCTGCTGGCCGACCTGGAGCGGCACGGGCTGGTCACCGCGCGGGCCGGGGAGTGGTTCGACGGCGACGCGCTGGCGGTCGCCGAGGTCGCCGGGCAGCTCGCCGAGTACGGCGTCGAGCCCCGGCACCTGCGCGCGTACCGGGTCGCGGCGGACCGGGAGGCCGGGCTCTACGCCCAGCTCGTGGCTCCGCTGATGCGCCAGCAGGATCCCACCGCCCGCGCCCGGGCGGCCGAGACGATGCGCGAGCTGACCGTGCTGTCGCAGCGCCTGCACGTGGCGCTGCTGCGTTCCGGGCTCAACGACGCGCTCGGCGGCTGACCGGCGGTCGTACGAGCCGACGGTGCGCGTGGGCGTGTAGCGTGCAGTAGGAGAGGCTGAGAGGCGCAGTGTCGTACGGTCCGCCGCGAGGCGGGCCCGCCGGACACCGGCCCCAGGCAGACGCGACGGAGGCGAGACGGTGCGCGAGCTGAGCGTGATCGGGGTAAGGGTCGAACTGCCCACCAACCAGCCGATCGTCCTGCTGCGTGAGGTGGACGGGGACCGCTACCTGCCGATCTGGATCGGCGCGGTCGAGGCGACGGCGATCGCCTACGAGCAGCAGGGGGTCAAGCCTGCCCGGCCGCTCACTCATGATCTTCTCCGGGACCTGCTGCAGGCGCTGTCGGCGCCGCTGAAGGCCGTGGAGATCGTCGAGCTGAAGGACAGCATCTTCTACGCCGACCTGCTCATCGGCGACTCGGTGCGGGTGTCCGCGCGGCCCAGCGACGCGATCGCCCTGGCGCTGCGGGTGGGCGCCCCGGTGCGCTGCGCGGAGCGCGTGCTCGACGAGGCCGGGATCATCATCCCGGACGAGCAGGAGGACGAGGTCGAGAAGTTCCGCGAGTTCCTGGAGCAGGTCCGCCCGGAGGACTTCGCCAGTTGAGGAGCCCGTCGGAGCGGCCGCTCGGTGTCCAGCCGGAGCGCAGCGGAGGCTGGACGACCGATTAAGGCCGCGTAGCGGGCTCCGCATGTCGCAGCGCGGGATCCGCTAACGATCCAGTCACCGAAAAGTGACGCTCCGGGTCTCGAATGTGGCGTGTCGCGGCGTTACCTCCCCGCCGGTCGGCGCGATCCGCTATAGGCTGGTCCAAGTCGACACTCAGCGGGAGGTAGTCGCATGAACCAGCTCCATGATCCGCAGTCGCCTGGTAGTGAGCCAGGTCGTCCGGGTGGTGCGGCCGCGTTGCGCGGCGGTGTCGCGGAGGATGCGGACTCGGACGTGCAGGGCGGTTCGCTCGGCTATCGGGGCGTGACGGCCTGCCACGCGGTCGGCATCAGCTACCGGCAACTGGACTACTGGGCCCGCACCGGGCTGGTCGTGCCGAGCATCCGCGACGCGTCCGGCTCGGGCACCCAGCGCCTCTACTCGTTCCGCGACCTGGTCGTGCTGAAGGTGGTCAAACGACTGCTGGACGCCGGGGTGTCGCTGCAGAACATCCGGCGCGCGATCGAGACGCTGCGGGCGTACGACGCCGACGACCTGGCCACCATCACGCTCATCTCCGACGGCACCTCGGTGTACGACTGCCGCTCGCCGGAGGAGGTCGTGGACCTGCTGCAGGGCGGCCAGGGCGTGTTCGGCATCGCCATCGGCGGCGCGTTCAAGGAGATCCAGGGCTCGCTGTCGCACCTGCCTGCCGAGCGCGGCACCGAGGTCGAGGAGGCGACGGTCACCCCGTTCGCGCCGGCCGTGCTGCCCCTGGGCGTCACCGACGAGCTGGCCGCCCGCCGGGCGCGCCGCCGGGCCGGCTGAGTTTCCGGCACCCCCGGGTGACCGGCGTCACGGCCGGACGGTAAGAACTTCCCATGCTGGTGCAACCCGACGTCCGGCGTCGTTGGCTGTGGACGGCGGCTGCCGCCGTGGCGGCGTACGCGCTGCTGACCTTCGCGGTCGAGGCCACCTGGTCACCGCTGGTGGAGCGCGACGCCGTCGTCAGCGCGGCCGCGCACCGGCTGGCGCTGGAGTATCCGATGTGGCGGTCGGCGATGGCCGCGGTCACCCGCACCGGTGACACGGTGGTGCTGCTGTCGGTGCTCGCATTCACGCTCGGATTCCTGCTGCGCCGCCGGCTGCTCACGCAGCTGGGATTCGTGTGCGCGGCGGTGGCCGCCAGCGCGGCGCTGCGGTTGACCGTGCACGCGCTGGTGGCCCGGCGCCGGCCGGAGGAGATGCTGGGCCTGGCGGCCGGCTGGTCCTACCCGTCCGGGCACACCAGCCACTTCGCGACCGCGGCGTTGCTGCTGCTGGTGCTCGCCTGGCCACTGCTGCGGGCCCGCTGGCAGCGGGCGGCGCTGGTGGCGGTTGTCGGCGGCTGGGCGCTGCTGGTGGGGGCGAGCCGGGTGGCGCTGGTGGTGCACTGGCCGTCCGATGTACTCGGGGGCTGGCTGGTCGCGCTGGCCGCGGTACCGCTCGCGATCGTGACTCACGCTATGTGGCGGAATCACTCCCGTCCGTAATTTTACATTGTCGTACGTGCATATCCGCTGCCAGTCTGGTCACCCGGCGGTCCACAGGGGACCGCGGAAGACGCGAGGGGTGGCACCGATGGCACGACGCTGGCTGGTGACGGGATGCTCGACCGGGCTGGGCCGGGCGCTGGTGGAGCGATTGGCGCAGGCCGGGGAGCGGGTGGTGGCCACGGCCCGCCGGCCCGAGACGCTGGCCGACCTGGCCGAGCGATACCCCGGCACGGTGCTCACCCTGGCGCTGGACGTCTGCGACCCGGTCGCCTGCGCCTCCGTGGTGGCCGCCGCGGCCCGGCACTTCGGCGGCGTCGACGTGCTCGTCAACAACGCCGGGTACGGCCAGTGCGGCGCGGTGGAGGAGGTCTCCGACGGGGAGCTGGAGGCGCAGTTCGCGACCAACGTGTACGGGCCGTGGCGGCTGGCCCGGCTGGTGCTTCCGCTGTGGCGGGCGCAGGGCGGCGGGCATGCGGTCTTCGTCTCCTCGATCGCGGGCATGGTGCCGTTCCCCGGGCTCGCGGCGTACACGGCCAGCAAGTTCGCGCTGGAGGGCCTGGCCGAGTCGCTGGCCCAGGAGTCCGCGCACCTGGGCGTGAAGGTCACCATCGTGCAGCCCGGCGGTTTCAGCACCCTGTACGGCGTGTCGGCGGCCATGCCGCGCGAGCGGGTGGCCGCCTACGAGCAGGTCGAGGGCCCGATGATCGAGGGCCTGCGCGGCATGCACGGCAACCCCGACCTCAACCCGCCGGAGCTGTTCGCCGAAGCCGTGCACCGCCTGGTGGACCTGCCCGAACCCCCGCTGCGCCTGCCCGTCGGCGAGGACGCGGGCCAGTTCCTCACCATGGCCCTGACCGCCCGCACCAAGGAGTTCGAAGACGTCACCGCCGCCCGCCTCCACATCGCCGCCACCCCCTGACCCGCCGCCCCCGCCCCGCCCGCCTGCCGCAACTCTTAAAGAGTTGTGCCTTCTGCGCCGCCCCGAAGCCGCATCTCTTTAAGAGTTGCGGCAGGCGGGTGGGAGGGCGGGGCTGGGGTGGGTCAGTCGCGGAGGGCGTCTTCGACGCTGGTCTCGTGGCGGCCGAGGAAGACCGGGTCGCGGTCGGTGACCACGTCGAGCATGGCTTTCACGCAGGCGCCCTGCTCGCGTACGACCGCCTTGGTCCAGAAGGAGCCGAAGCGGCGGGCGGTGTCGTCGCCGACCCCGGTGGCGTCGATGCCCGCCTCGCGGCACAGCGCGACGGCCCGGTCGATGTGGTAGCTCTGGGTGATCACGATGAGCTGCCGCACCCCGAACACCCGGACGGCCCGCTGGCAGGAGTCGTACGTGTCGAAGCCGGCATGGTCGGCGACCACCTTGCGGTCGGGCACCCCGCGGTCGATCAGCCACTGGCGCATGGCGTCGGGCTCGTCGTAGGTCCACTTGCCGTGGTCGCCGGAGACGAGCACGGCGCGCACCTTGCCGGTCTCGTAGAGGCGGCGGGCGATGTCGAGGCGGGCCTCCAGGAAGCCCGAGGGCGAGCCGTTGTCGTGCACCTGCGCGCCCAGCACCAGGGCGACCGGGCTTTCGGGCACGTCCTGCGCCGTGTACACGTGCCCGGCGGCCTGCCAGCGTACCCAGCCGATGCTGCCCACCAGCGTGAGCACCGCGGAGAGCACGCCGAGCAGCACCGCCCGGCGCACGACACGCCACCCGCGCCGCGGCCGCCGCCTCGCCGGCTCGGCCGCGGTGCCGGTCTCCGGCAGCTCGGGCTCACCGGTGCCGTTCTCGGGATGTTCCGGGTGGGACGCCATGCGCGGCATCATCGCGCATGCCCGCCACGCGGAGCGACCCGCATCCGGGGCCACTAGGGCGATTCGCGGCTGTTGAGGTGATATCGCCGCTATGGTGAGTCAGGACGGAACCTAGCCACGGGGGGCAGGTATGACCGCGGCCGCGGTGCTGACCACGGCCCTCGCGCAGCGGCGCGAGCGGCCCGGGGCAGACCTGGCCGAGTCCGCTGCGGACCTGGTGGCGGCCGCGACGGCGATGGCCCGGCGGTTCCGCGCGGGCGGTGTCCTGCACGCCTTCGGCGACGACGACGCCGACGCCCGGCACATCGCGGTCGAGTTCGTGCACCCGGTGATCGTCGGCAAGCGCGCCCTGCCCGCGGTGGCCCACCACGCCTCCCGCGCCGCCCACCGACTGCACCACGCCGCCCCGGCCGATCTCGCGCTGGCGGTGTGCGATGCCCCGACGCTCCGGGTCACCGACCCCTCGCGCGGGCCGGTCGTGGCGGCGCTGGCGGCGGCGGGGGAGCGCGGGTTGCTCACGGTCGCGTTGGCCGGGCGGTTCTGGGCGGGGCCGCCGGTGGACCACCTGATCACCCTGCCCGCCGATGACCCGCTCGTGCTGCGTGAGCTGCAGGTGTCGGCGTACCACCTGCTCTGGGAACTGACCCACGCGCTGCTCGAACACGGCCCGGACGGGTCCACGCCATGAGGCACGCCATTCCGGCGGAGCTGCGGGCCGTGGCCGACCTGGCCGGCGGGTCGTGTGTGACCTGCTCGGACACCGCTGTCCCGGCGACCGTGGTGCTGCTGCTGGCGGGCGGGCTGGCCCTGGCCGACGCGGGCGCGGGTCCGGAGGAGATCAGCGTCGCGCTGGTCGCCGCGCGGGTCGGCGACACCGTGCTGGTGCACGCCGGCGAGGCCATCCGGGTGCTGCCGGAGGTGGCCGGGTGAGCAACGCCGCCCCGGCGCACCTGGGCGCCCTGTACCCCTTCCTGTACGCGCAGCCCGTGCCGGCCGTGGACGCGTTCACGGCCGAGCTGGTCGTCTCCACCACCGGCAAGCTGCGCGAGGCGGCGGCGCTGCGCGCCCAGGTGCTCACCGAGCAGGGCGCGGCGCTGGCCGCGTGCGCACGGGCGCTGGCCGTCGCGCTGGACACCGGCGGGCGGCTGTTCGCGTTCGGCAACGGCGGCAGCGCGACCGACGCCCAGGCCTGCGCCGACCTGTTCGCGGACCCGCCGGCGGGGTACGGCGCGCCGGTGCTGGCGGCGTACGCGCTCAGCGTCGATGTGGCGGTGGTCAGCGCGCTGGCCAACGATGTCGGCGTGGAGGCGGTGTTCGCCCGGCAGGTCGCCGCGCACGCCCGGCCCGGTGACGTCGCCGTGGGCTTCTCCACCAGCGGGAACTCGCCGAATCTGGTCGCCGCGTTCGACCGGGCGCGCCGCTGCGGCATGGTCACCGTCGGGTTCAGCGGGGGCGGCGGGGGACGGCTGGCCGAGCCGGGCGTCGTGGACCACTTGTTCGTCGTGCGGTCGCCGTCGGTGCACCGCATCCAGGAGGCGCAGACCACCGCCTGCCACGTGCTGTGGGAGCTGACCGTGGCGGAGCTGGCCGGTTCCGCATGACACAGGGGGTGTTCGCTGATGACCGCACTACAGGCACAGCCTGCCGGCACCGATGAGCAGCCGATCCACATTCTCTGGATCAACGCCGGGCTCAGCTGCGACGGCGACTCGGTCGCGCTGACCGCCGCGACCCAGCCCAGCATCGAGGAGATCGCGCTCGGCGCGCTGCCGGGCCTGCCGAAGATCGCGGTGCACTGGCCGCTGATCGACTTCGAATGCGGGCCGGACGGCGGCGCGGACGACTTCCTGTCCTGGTTCCACAAGGCCGACCGGGGCGAGCTGGAACCGTTCGTGCTGGTGATCGAAGGTTCCATCCCGAACGAGTCGATCAAGGAAGAGGGCTACTGGGCCGCCTTCGGCACCGACCCGGCGACCGGGCAGCCGATCACGACCAGCGAGTGGCTTGACCGGCTCGCGCCCAAAGCGCTCGCGGTGCTCGCGGTCGGCACCTGCGCCACGTACGGCGGTATCCACGCCATGTCCGGCAACCCGACCGGGGCCATGGGCGTGCCCGACTACCTGGGCTGGGACTGGCGCTCGGCGGCGGGCATCCCGATCGTGTGCGTGCCGGGCTGCCCGATCCAGCCGGACAACCTCGCCGAGACGATCACCTACCTGCTCTACCAGGCGGCCGGGCAGGCCCCGATGATCCCGCTGGACGACAAGCTGCGCCCGCAGTGGCTGTTCGGGCAGACCGTGCACGAGGGCTGCGACCGGGGCGGCTACTACGAGCAGGGCCAGTTCGCCACGCACTACGGCACGCCCGAGTGCATCGTGAAGATCGGCTGCTGGGGCCCGGTCGTCAAGTGCAACGTGCCCAAACGCGGCTGGATGAACGGCGTCGGCGGCTGCCCGAACGTGGGCGGCATCTGCATCGGCTGCACCATGCCGGGTTTCCCGGACAAGTTCATGCCGTTCATGGACGAGCCGCCGGGCGCGACCGTGTCCTCGGCCGGCAGCGGCGTGTACGGCGCGATGATCCGCCGCCTGCGCAACATCACCGGCAAGACCGTGGACAAGGAGCCCAAGTGGCGGCACCGGGGCACCGAGCTCACCACCGGCTACCACCGCTGACCAGCGGCCGTATCGAGTCAGAAAGGCGTTGAGGACGAGCATGGCGACGCAGACGGCCGCGGAGGGCCTCGTCGAGATGTCGTGGGATCCGATCACCCGGATCGTCGGCAGCCTCGGCATCTACACGAAGATCGATTGGAAGGCCCGCCGGGTCGTCGAGTGCTACAGCACCTCGTCGGTGTTCCGCGGCTACAGCATCTTCATGAAGGGCAAGGACCCGCGCGACGCCCACTTCATCACCAGCCGGATCTGCGGCATCTGCGGCGACAACCACGCCACCTGCTCGGTCTACAACCAGAACATGGCGTACGGCGTGCAGCCGCCGCACCTGGGCGAGTGGATCGTCAACCTCGGCGAGGCCGCCGAGTACATGTTCGACCACAACATCTTCCAGGAGAACCTGGTCGGGGTCGACTACTGCGAGAAGATGGTCCGCGAGACCAACCCGGGCGTGTGGGAGAAGGCCAAGAACACCCCCGCGCCGCACGCCGAGCAGCACGGATACAAGACCATCGCCGAGATCATGACCTCGCTGAACCCGCTGGAAGGCGCGTTCTACCGGGAGGCGCTGCAGGTCAGCCGGTCCACCCGGGAGATGTTCTGCCTGATGGAGGGCAGGCACGTGCACCCGTCCACGCTGTACCCGGGCGGCGTCGGCACGGTCGCCACGGTGCAGCTGTTCACCGACTACCTGTCCCGGCTGATGCGCTACGTCGAGTTCATGAAGCGGGTCGTGCCCATGCACGACGACCTGTTCGACTTCTTCTACGACGCGCTGCCCGGCTACGAGGAGGTCGGCCGGCGGCGCGTGCTGCTGGGCTGCTGGGGCGCGCTGAACGACCCCGACCACTGCGACTTCACCTACGAGCGGATGAGCGAGTGGGGCAAGAAGATGTTCGTCACGCCGGGCATCGTGGTCGACGGCAAGCTCGTCACCAACGACCTGGTCGACATCAACCTCGGCATCCGCATCCTGCTCGGCAGCTCCTACTACGACGACTGGCAGGGCCAGGAGGTCTTCGTCAAACGGGACCCGCTGGGCAACCCGGTCGACGTGCGCCACCCGTGGAACCAGCACACCCTGCCCAAGCCGCAGAAACGCGACTTCGACGGGGCGTACTCCTGGGTCATGTCGCCGCGCTGGTTCGACGGCAGCGACCACCTGGCCCTGGACACCGGCGGCGGCCCGATCGCCCGGCTGTGGTCCACCGCCCTGTCCGGCCTGGTCGACATCGGCTACGTGAAGGCGACCGGGCACAGCGTCGTGATCAACCTACCGAAGACGCTGACCCGGCCCGAGGCCACCTTCGAGTGGAAGATCCCGAAGTGGAGCAACGCGCTGGAGCGCAACCGCGCCCGCACCTACTTCCAGGCGTACGCGGCCGCCGTGGCGCTGCACGCCTGCGAGAAGGCGCTGGCCGAGGTGCGGGCCGGGCGCACCCAGACCTGGGAGCCGTTCAAAGTCCCCAAGGACGCGAACAGCGTCGGCTTCACCGAGGCCGTGCGCGGCGTGCTGTCGCACCACATGGTCATCCGCGACGGGAAGATCGCCAACTACCACCCGTACCCGCCGACGCCCTGGAACGGCAGCGTGCGCGACCGCTTCGGCACGCCGGGCCCCTACGAGGACGCGGTGCAGAACACCCCGATCTTCGAGGAGAACTCGCAGGAGAACTTCAAGGGCATCGACATCATGCGCGCGGTACGCAGCTTCGACCCGTGCCTGCCCTGCGGCGTGCACATGTACACCGGCAACGGCTCGGTGCTCAAGAAGCTGCACACCCCGCACGCGTTCGCATCGGGCGCCGCGTGATGAGCGATCAACACATGGACCGGGTACTGGCACTGGATCCGCACACCGTGGGCGTACGCGTCGAAGGGCTGCTGGGAGAAGTCGAGAGCGCGGGTGGGCAGGCCGCCCGCACCGCCGCCGACGGGGTGGTCCGCGAGCTGCTGCACCTCAACGAGGCCGGGCTCGCCCGGCTGCTCGACGGCCTGGTCACCGTGCCCGGGGTCACCGAGGAGCTGCGCGTGCTGGCCGAGGACGAGCTGGTCGGCGGCCTGCTGGCGCTGTACGGCCTGCATCCGGTGCCGATCGAGGAACGGGTCCTGGTGGCGCTGGACCGGGCCCGCAGGCGGCTCGGCCGCGAGTTCACCCTGCTCGACATCGACGCCGCGGGCACCGCCCGGATCGCGACCGCGGGCGGTTGCGGCAGCGGCTGCGGCAGCACCGGCGAGACGGCCGGCGAGCTGGTCTCCCGCCTGGTGCAGCAGGCCGCGCCGGAGATCGTCGAGGTCGTGCTGGAGGAGGCCCCACCGGCCCAGAAGCTGCTGCAGATCGGCCGTCGGCCCAAGGCGCCGACCGGCGCGTCCGCATGACCGCGCTGCGGCGGTACCTGACCGCGTCCGCGCCGCCAGCCGCCACCGCGCAGGCGGCGCAGGAACGTTGCGAGCTGTGCGCTGCCGCGATCCCGGCCGAGCACGACCATCTGGTGGACCTGGCGAGCAGATCGCTGCCGTGTGCCTGCCGTCCCTGCTACCTGCTGTTCGTGCCCGCCGACGAGCGGCGGCCCGGCCCGCGGGAGGAGCCGGCGGGGGCGCGCCGGTTCGCCGCGATCCCGCGCGAGCATGTGGCGCTGCCCGACTTCCCACTGTCCGACCTGGACTGGGCGGGGCTGGACGTGCCGGTGCGGCTGACGTTCGTGTTCGTCAACAGCGCGCTCGGGCAGCCGGTGGCGCTCTACCCGAGCCCGGCCGGGGCGACCGAGTCGCAGCTGCCGCCCGAGGCATGGGCGAAGGTGCTGGCCCGGCACCCGTACACGGCCCAGCTGCCGCCCGACGTGCTGGCGCTGCTGCTGCACCGCGGCCCTGACGGGCCGGAGGCCTACGTGGTGCCGGTCGACGTCTGCTACCGCCTGGTCGGGCTGGTCCGCCGGCTCTGGCGCGGCTTCGACGGCGGGCAGGAGGCGTGGGCGGCGATCGACGGCTGGCTCGCCCAGGTCCGCGAGAACGCGGGCACGCCCGTGGGGGTGGGGCATGGCTGAGCTGTCGTTCGCCTGCGTGGACGCGCAGGCGCTGCCGTGGGCCGCCGGGCCGACGCTGCGCTTCCGCCTGCGCATCTCCGCCCCGGCGGAGGTCCGCGTGCACGCGCTCGTGCTCAGCTGCCAGCTGCGCATCGACCCGCGCGCCCGGACCTACTCCGAGTCCGAGGCGCAGGGCCTGGACTACGTTTTCGGCGCACCCGCCCGCTGGGCGACCAGCATGCAGGCGCTGCACTTCGCCACCGTCGGCGTGACCGTGCCCGGGTTCACCGGCGAGACCGAGTTCGACCTGATGGTGCCCTGCACGTACGACCTCGAACCGGGGCTGGGCAAATACCTGCACGCGCTCACCGAGGGCACGGTGCCGATGACGTTGCTGTTCAGCGGCACGCTGTTCGAGGCCGGACCCGGCGGGGTGCAGGTCGGGCGGGTGCCGTGGGACCGGGAGGCGGCGTACGCGCTGCCCGTCGCCGTGTGGCGCGAGCTGATGGACCTGTACTTCCCGGACACGGCCTGGCTTCGGCTGCGCCGTGACACCGTCGACGCGCTGTTGCGCCACCAGGCCCGGCACGCGGTGCCGACGGCCGACGAGGCGCTGTGCGCCCTGCTCGCGGCGAAGGAGGACGGCCTGTGCCCGACACCGCGCTGAGCGAAGCGTTCGAGCAGGCCCGCGCGGTCGCCGACGCGGTGCTCTACGAGGGGTACCTGCTCTACCCGTACCGCGCCGACGCGGCCAAGAACCAGCTGCGCTGGCAGTTCGGCGTCCTGGTCCCGCCCGCCTACGCCGACGACGCCCTCGGCGAGTACACCTGGTGCCAGACCCAGCTGCTGGCCGAGCCCCGCCCCGACACCCGCCTGCACTGGCGCGTGCGCTTCCTGCAGGCCCAGTCCCGCACCGTCGAGACCGACACCGGCGACGGCTACCACCCGGTGCCCTCCGCCGAGGTCGACGGCACCATCCACCTGCCCTTCGACGAAACCGTCGAACAATCCGCCGACCTCGTCATCCCCCTCGCCGACCTGGCCGGTGACCACGTACACGCCTTCACCATCCCCGGCGGCACCGAAACCGAACAACTGTCCCCATCGGTCCGCCTCCACCGCGTACGCCACCCCCTGCGCGCCGAGCTCCGCCTCCACGCCGATCCGCTCCCCGGCCCCTACGGCCTGCTCCGCCTCACCGCCACCGTCACCAACCTGAGCCAAAGGAAGGGCATCGTCGGCTCGCGTCAGCGAGACGAGCAGCAGCTCTGCACATCGGTTTACGTAGAGGAAGGGCACCTTCTTAACGCTTCGCCGGAAGCGGCGCAGGTGGGCGGGCTGGGGCGGCCGGAGGCGTTGCGGTACTCGCTGATCGCGGCGCACAGCGTGTTCGCGCTGACGGCGGGCAACTTCGTGTCGCTGCTCGACCCGCCGGAGTGGGCGAAGACGGCCGTGCAGGAGTGCCGCAACATCAGGACGTGGCCGGTCATGCTGGGCCCGGAGGGCAGCCGCGAGGTGATGCTGTCCGCGCCGGTGATCCTGTACGACCACCCGGTGGTCGCGCCGGAGAGCCCCGGCGACATGTACGACGCGCTGGAGATCGACGAGCTGCTGGTGCTGCGTACGCTCACCCTCACCGACGAGGAGAAACGCCGGGTGCGCGCCACCGACCCGCGCGGCGAGGCGCTGCTGGGCCGGGCCGAGACGCTGCCGCCGGAGGTGTTCGAGCGGTTGCACGGGGCGATCCGGCAGCTGCGTCCGGCGCCCGCCACCGGGCCTGACGTGTTCGGCACCGACCGCCCCTGGTGGGACCCGGGCGCGGACTCCTCCGTCGATCCGGCGACCGACACCGTGGTCATCGACGGCACCCCGGTCGGCCAGGGCAGCAAGGTGCGCCTGCACCCGGGCGGGCGGCGCAGCGATGCGCAGGACATGTTCCTGGTCGACCGGGTCGCCACCGTGCAGGCGGTGCTGCTCGACGTCGACGGCTCGACGCACCTGGCCGTGACCCTCGACGACGACCCCGCCGCCGACCTGCAGATCCTGCAGGGCCGGTTCCGCTACTTCGCCCCCGAGGAGGTCACGGTGGTGTCCACGTGAATGCGCGCAAGGTGCTGGTGGCCGGGTTGGGCAACATCTTCCTGGGAGACGACGGCTTCGGCGTCGCGGTGGCGTCGCGGCTGCTGACCGGGCCGTGCCCGACCTGGCTGCGGGTGGCCGACTACGGCATCCGCGGGGTGCATCTGGCGTACGACCTGATGGCCGGCTACGACGCGACCGTCCTGATCGACGTCGACTGCCGCGGTGACGCCCCGGGCACGGTGCGGCTGCTGGAGGTCAGCGCCGCCGACCGGGCCGCCGGGCGGGCCGACGACGGCCCGGTGCTGGTCGACCCGCACGGCATGCAGCCGCAGCGGGTGCTCGACCTGCTGGACAGCTGCGGCAGCGCCCCGGGTCGGGTGCTGCTGGTCGGCTGCGAACCGGCCGACCTGAGCGAGCGGATGGGGCTGAGCCCGCCGGTCGAGGCCGCCGTGGCGCCCGCCGTGGCGCTGGTACGGCAGTTGTGGGAGCTGGGCCCGGCCGCGCTGACCGGCGCGCTGCCGTTGCCGGCGGGGCTGATCGCCGCCGCGCCGGCCGAAGAGGATCGAGAGACAGGAGTACGGGTGTGACGCTCAAGAAGGTGATGGCCGGGCTGGTGCTGGCCGGGGTGACGGCGGTGCTCGTGCGCACGTTCCCGGACATGAAGCGGTACCTCAAGATGCGCAGCATGTGACAGGGGGAGGTGTCGTGTCACGGCACGATCGATGGGGCCGGATCGGGGTGTGGAGCGGAGCGTGGACCGAGGCGCTCCGGTCCGGCGGCGGGGCGCTGAGCGGCGAGTTCACCGACGCGGCGGCCGAACTGGACGACCTGGGCTACGGCACGCTCTGGCTGGGTGGGGGACCGGCGGTCACCTACGCGCGCCCGCTGCTGGAGGCGACCTCCCGGATGACGATCGCCACCGGCATCCTCAGCATCTGGGAGCACGACCCGGTCGAGGTCGCCGCGCAGCGGGCCGAACTCGAACGCGCCTTTCCTGGCCGGTTCGTGCTCGGCCTCGGGGTGAGCCACAGCCGGCTCACCGAGCGCTACGCGCACCCGTACACCGCGATGACGGAGTACCTGTCCGCGCTGGACGCCGCGGCCGAACCGGTGCCGGTGCGCGACCGCGTGCTGGCGGCGCTCGGCCCGCGCATGCTGGCGCTGGCCCGCGACCGGGCCGCGGGCGCGCACCCGTATCTCGTGACGCCCGAGCACACCGCACAGGCCAGGGAGATCCTCGGCACGGCGGCGGTGCTCGCGCCGGAGTTCAAGGCGGTGCTCGACACCGATGCCGCGCGCGCCATGGCTGCGGCGCGCGGCCACCTGGCCCTCTACCTCCAGCTGCCCAACTACACCAACAACCTGCTGCGGCTGGGTTTCACGGAGGACGACCTGCGCGCGGGCGGCAGTGACCGGCTGCTGGACGCGGTGTTCGCGATGGGGGACGAGACCGCCATCGCCCGCCGCGCGGCCGCCTACCTGGACGCCGGTGCCGACCACCTGGCGGTGCAGGTGGTGACCGCCGAGCCGGGCCTGCCCCGCGAGCAGTGGCGGCTGCTGGCCGCCGCGCTGCCCCTCGAAGCCTGACCGCCGGATGCCTTCGAAGCCCCGGTGGCCGGGAAGTGGCCGCCGGGGCTTCGTTTCCCGAGTGGGGCGATCGGCGTTGGGCATTTTGGAAATAAGGAGATAAAATGCACGAAATCGGACTTTGTGAGAGCATCCTCGGGGCGGTCACCCAGCGCGCCGAAGGTCGGCAGGTCAACCGGGTGAAGGTGCGCATCGGCGTACGCCACGGCGTCGCCGAGCCCGCTCTCAAGCAGGGCTTCGCGCTGGTCGCGACCGGCACCACCGCCGACGGTGCGGAGATCGACATGGTGGCCGTGCCCGCGCACGTGTCCTGCGCGGCCTGCGGCCGGGCCGAGCAGTCCATGGACATGCTGCCCGTCTGCGCCTTCTGCGGCAGCGCCGACGTGGTGGTCACCGGGGGCGACGACCTCATCCTCGAGGAGCTCCACCTCGTCGACCTGCGGGCCTGAGCGTATGTGCCTGGGCATTCCCGGCGAGGTCGTCGAGATCATGGCCGACCGGCCGGACCTGGCGCAGGTCGACGTCAGCGGCGTACGACGCGCCATCAACATCGGACTGTTCGAGCCCGGTGAGATCAACGAGGGCGACTGGGTGCTGATCCACGTCGGCTTCGCGCTATCCAAGATCGACGAGGCCGAGGCGACGGCCGCGATGGACTTCCTGAAGAGCCTCGGGGACGCGTACGCCGACGAGCTGACCGCCCTGCGAAGCTCCACCATCGACTGAGCGAGGCGACGATGCGTTTTGTGGACGAGTTCCGCGACGCCGAACAGGCCCGAGCACTGGCGGCCCGGATCGCCGCCCGGTGCGAACCGGGCCGCACGTACAAGTTCATGGAGGTGTGCGGCGGTCACACGCACACCATCTACCAGCACGGCCTGGAGGACTACCTGCCCGAGCAGGTCGAGCTGGTGCACGGGCCGGGCTGCCCGGTCTGCGTCATCCCGATGGGCCGCGTCGACGACGCGATCGCGATCGCCCGGCGCCCCGAGGTCATCCTGACCTCGTTCGGCGACATGATGCGGGTCCCCGGCGGCGACGGCTCCTTCCTGGACGCCAAGGCCGCCGGGGCCGACATCCGCATGGTGTACTCGCCGCTGGACGCGCTGAAGATTGCCCGGCAGCACCCGGACCGCCAGGTCGTGTTCATGGCCATCGGCTTCGAGACGACCGCCCCGTCGACCGCGGTCACGGTGCTGCGGGCCAAGGCGGAGGGGCTGACCAACTTCTCCGTCTTCTGCAACCACGTCACCATCCTCCCGGCGATCAAGGCCATCCTGGACTCGCCGGACCAGCGCCTCGACGGCTTCCTCGGCCCCGGGCACGTGTCCACGGTGATCGGCTGCGAGCCCTACCGGTTCATCGCTGAGCAGTACGGCAAACCGCTGGTCGTGGCCGGGTTCGAGCCGCTGGACATCCTGCACTCGATCGACATGCTGCTCGCCCAGCTCGCCGAGGGCCGCTGCGAGATCGAGAACCAGTACAGCCGGGTCGTCCCGTGGGACGGCAACCCGACCGCCCTGAAGGTGCTCGGCGACGTGCTCGAACTGCGCCCGTTCTTCGAGTGGCGCGGCCTGGGCTTCATCTCGCACAGCGCACTGCGGCTGACCGAGGCGTACGCCGACTTCGACGCCGAGCGCCGCTTTGACGTGCCCGGCGTACGCGTCGCCGACCCGCAGTCCTGCCAGTGCGGCGAGGTGCTCAAGGGCGTGCTCAAACCGTGGGAGTGCAAGGTGTTCGGCACCGCCTGCACGCCGGAGACCCCGATCGGCACCTGCATGGTGTCGCCCGAGGGCGCATGCGCGGCGTACTACAACTTCGGCCGGTTCCGCCGCCAGCGGCTGCTGCAGGTGACGGCCCGGTGAGCGGCGAGGTCACCATCGACGGCCCGGTCACCGAGGCGGGCGCGAAGGCGGTCGCCGGCGTCAGCGAGCAGGCCGTCATGGAGCGGGTCGCCCGCGCCCGCCGGGCCCGTGCCCGGATCCGCGAGGAACGCCTCACCATGGCCCACGGCGCGGGCGGCAAGGCCACGCAGAGCCTGGTCGAGGCCGTGTTCCTGGAGGCGTTCCACAACCCGCAGCTGGCCGCGCTCGACGACGCGGCGGCGCTGACCGTCGCGGGCACCCGGCTGGCCTTCACCACCGACTCGTACGTGGTGTCGCCGCTGTTCTTCCCCGGCGGCGACATCGGCGAGCTGGCCGTCAACGGCACCGTCAACGACCTGGCGGTCGCCGGCGCGCGCCCGCTGTTCCTGTCGGCCGGGTTCATTCTGGAGGAGGGTTTCGGAGTCGCCGACCTGACCCGCATCGTCACCTCCATGGCGGCTGCCGCCAAGGCCGCCGACGTGCGCATCGTCGCCGGGGACACCAAGGTCGTGCAGCGCGGCCAGGCCGACGGCTGCTACATCACCACGGCCGGGGTGGGGCTGCGCGAGCGCGCCCACGACCTCGGCGTCGACCGGGCCCGGCCCGGTGACGTGGTGCTGGTGTCCGGGCCGGTCGGCGACCACGGCATGACCGTCCTCATCGCCCGCGGCGACCTGGACCTTCAGGTGGACCTGCGCTCGGACACCGCGCCGCTGCACGGGGCGACCGCGGCGCTGCTCGACGCGTGCGGGGCGGGTGTGCGCGCCATGCGCGACGCGACCCGGGGCGGCGTCGCCACGGTTTTGAACGAAATCGCCCGCGCCGCCGAGGTGGGCATCGTGGTCGACGAGGAGGCGGTGCCGGTCCGCCCCGGCGTACGCGGCGCGGCCGAGCTGCTCGGCATCGACCCGCTCTACGTCGCCTGCGAGGGCCGCTTCGTGGCGGTGGTCGCCCCGGACGCGGCTGACGCGGCGCTCGCCGCACTACGCAGGCACCCGCTGGGCGAGCAGGCCGCCGTCATCGGCCGCGTCGACGACGACCCCGCCCACCTGGTCCTGCTGCGCACCCGCTTCGGCGGCACCCGCATCATGGACCTCCTGGTCGGCGACCCGCTCCCGCGCATCTGCTGACCCGCGGCCGGGCCGTGGCGCGCCGGCTTCCCGCACACCGAAAGATCGCCGTTTCCGGTCAGAAGCCTGGGCCCGATCCCAGGTCCTGACCGGAAACGGCGATCTCCTTTCCGGGAACCGGCCGCCGCGACGGGGAGGAGAGGCCGCGGCGGCCGGAAGGTCTCAGGACAGCATGATCTGCCACTGGCTCCAGAACGCCTGGGCGATCAGCACCACCGTCACCAGCAGCCACAGCGCCGGGCCGACCGCGTGCACGTCCACGGCCAGGTCCACCGCGCCGCGCAGGCGGGCCGGCACTCGCAGGTGCCCGTGGTGCAGGTTGTACAGCGTCGTGTACCAGAACAGCACCACCACCGCGACCCACACCACCATGCAGTACGGGCACAGCGCGCCGATCCGGTACATCGACTGGAACATCAGCCAGAACACGAAGCCCAGCGCGAACGTCGCCCCCGCCTGCAGCCCGAGCCAGACGAAGCGCGGCAGCCGCACCCCGGCCAGCACCAGCACACCCAGCGTCACGACGACGGGGAACGTGCCCAGGCCCAGCAGCGGGTTCGGGAAGCCGAACGCCGACGCCTGCTCGGTGATCATCACCGAGCCGCACGACAGCACCGGGTTGATGCTGCACGAGGGCGTGTACGACGGGTCGGTCAGCAGGTGGATCTTCTCCACGGCCAGGGTGAACGCCGCCGCCGTGCCCAGCACGCCGGTGACGGTCAGGATCCAGCCGATGGCGCGGTCGACGGTGGTCCGCCGTGGAGACAGGTGCCCCTCGACGCTCGTCGGCTCGGCGTGGGTCGCGCCGCGCTGCTTGATCGCGGTCATGGTCACCCCGCCAGCGCCGTGTCGATCGCGGCCTTCAGGTTGTCGTACGTGGCCGCCGGCTCGAACAGCTTGCCGTTGACGAAGAACGTCGGCGTGCCCCGCGCCCCGGCGGCCGCCCCGTCGGTGCGGTCGGTCTCGATCCGGTCCCGCACCTGCTGCGACGCGACGTCCGCGCGGAACTTCGCCATGTCGAGCCCCAGCTCCTCGGCGTAGCCGTCGAACGTCTTCGCGTGGTCGGTCTGCTGACCGCCCCAGGCCTGCTGGGTGGTGAACAGCTTGTTGTACATCGCCTCGAACCTGCCCTGGTTGGCGGCGGCCTCCGCCGCTGCGGCCGCGTTCATCGCGTTGGGGTGCATGTCGAGCGGGAACTCCCGGACCACGTAGGTGATCTTCCCGGCGTACTCCTTGCGCAGCTGCTCGACGGCCGGGTAGGCGCGGCCGCAGGACGGGCACTCGAAGTCGAGGAACTCGACGATGGTCACCTTGCCGTCGGCGGCCGTGGACAGCTGGTGCGAGTCGGCGCGGACCGGGTTCGAGCCGGCCGCGGCCGGCTCGGAGCCGCCTTTCATGGCGAAGAACACGGCTCCGCCGACGATCAGCGCGACCGCCGCGAGCACGCCGAGGGTGAACTTCAGGTTGGTGCTCATACCGCCGCCGGCCGGCGCCTTGAGATTCTTGCGTCCCTTGCCGCCGGTCTTGTCCGGCCGCCGCGAGGCGGGTCGGGTCGTCGCGGGCATCGCGTCACCTTTCCACAGGAAGATGTGGGGGATTGATGGATCTCCGCTGGTGGGGGCGGCCCAGCTGTCTGGGGACTCTATCCATGACGGCTGGGCGAATCCTGGGAGAACGCAGCGAATCGCCTGTGCCGTGTCGCGCGGATCACGCCGCGGCGGTCACCTCCGCGCGGATCCGGTCCAGCGTCGCGGTCAGCGCGTCGCCGTTGACGCCGAACTGGGTGACCTTCGCGGCGGCCGCCCGTACGGCGTGGGCGAGGCAGTCCTGCCGGGGCAGGCCGTACGCCCGCAGTGACAGGAAGACCCCGGCCAGGATCTCGCCGGCGTGGGTGGTGTCGACCGGCTCCTCCCGCGTCGCGCGCACGCGCGTCAGCTGCCCGTCCTGGCAGTATCCGGCGCCCTCGGGGCCGAACTTCACGACCGCCGGCACCGGCGGGTGCTCGTGCCCGCCGAAGAGCAGCCGCTGCTCCTCCTCGTTCATGAAGATCAGGTCGGCGCCGCGGCACACCTGGCGGCACAGCGCGCCGTCCCGTTCGGCGAAGTGCTCGAACATGTCGACCGAGATGGTGGCGCGCGGCAGGACGCGGCGCAGGTGCACCAGCCAGGCGAGCTGCTGCTCGGGCGGCGCCGTCGCCAGGTGGACGTGCCGGGTGAGCCGGTAGGCCTGCGGGAAGCTGTCGGGTGCGGCTTCGGTGGCGATGCCGAAGTCCACGCTGAAGGTGCGCCGGCCGTCGGGGTGCTGGTCGATGTAGAACCGGGGTGAGCGGCCGCGGGCCACCCGGACACCGAGCAGGTTCACGCCGAGGTTGCGGATCGGCGCCAGGCTCAGGTCGTCGCCGACGGTCGCCACCACGCCCACCTGGGTGGCGTCGAGCACGGCCGCGCCGCGGGCGCAGGCGTACGCGGCCCCGCCGGGCGACACGGCGCTGCCATGGGGCGTGCGGTCCTCATTCAGGCCGATGTGCCCTACGATGACCAGCTTCATGAGTCAGCCTCTGCAGAACGGCGGAATCGGCCCGCGAAAGGAATGATCGCGTCGCCGGTGGCGACGTCGAATATACGCACGGTATGACATGCCACTCGAATGCCATGCCAGCGCGGATGATCGTCCATCCCGGCGCCGGATGAGCGGCTGAGTACATGAACGACTTTCGTGCGGTCGGCCGTCGTCTCCGTCCGCCGAAAGTTGATAGACGTCATTGCATGCCGCCGGTAACGTGATCGGAACTCAGGGTGCGCATCGCTGCGCGGCATTCCTCTATTGCTCGCACGTCCAGTGGAGACGGCATGGAATTCGCGGTTGCGGTGGCGGGCATCATCGGTGCGCTGGTCGCACTGGTGACGCTCGGGGTGAACGTGAGCCAGTACCGCCTGCAGCGGACGGCGGTCGCCGCGCCCGGCCGCAAGGTCGAATCGCGTGAGGCGCTCAAGATTCTCGACGAGATCGACGAGGATCCGGTGCGCGCGATCGCCGCGGATCACATCTTCATCCAGTCGGACAAATCCGGGGTCGGATACATCGTCACCCAGCCGATAGCGGTGTATCTCGACATGCATACCGCCAGCTGTGTCCCCGCCAAGAGGGCGGTGCTCGCCAGGTCGCTTGCCGACTTCGTCGAAGAGGGCCTCGGAACGGATCTCAAAGGCGTATCGATCGCGACGCCACGGGAGGGCAACCTGCTCGTCGGATCGAGTGTCGCGGAGCTGCTCGGCTCCGACTTCCTTATGATTCGTACCGGCCGCGCCCCGCGTTTCGGATATCCGATCGAGGGGACGTTCCTGCCCGGTGCGACCGCCGTCATCGTCGACGATCTCTGCATGGAGGGGTCGTTCCTGGCGACCTGCGTCAATCATCTGCGGACCTACGGACTGAACGTGTCGGACGTCTTCTGCCTGTTCGAGCGGATGGACGGGGACGCCCGCGAAGGGCTGGCCGAGGTCGGCGTGGAACTGCACTCCAAGTACCAGATCGACGACGACGAACTGAAGCAGCTGAAAGGTGTCGGACGGCTGCGTCCGGCGGCTCCGGCCGGCCCGCTGCCGTCGCAGGCGGGCGGCGGTCCCGCCCGTCCGGCCGGCAACGACTGACGGCGCGACGTGTCTCCATCAAGAAAGGCTCGCACATGACGTCCATGGATTCCGGGGCTGATCTCCGCTCGCTCGGGGAGAAGGGGTTCCTGTCCGGATTGCTGGGTGACCTGTTCGTCGATCCCCGGCTCATCGGGGGATTCGGGCACGACGCCTCCGTGATCGAGATGGCGGACTCCCCGTTCGACCTCATCCAGAAGATCGACCGCGCGTCCCGTCCGGTCGCGCTCTCCCTCGGCCTGGCCGGTTACGAGACCTGGGGGAGGATGGCCGTCACGGCGAACTGCAGCGACATCCTGGCCTCCGGCGGCCGCCCGCTGTCGGTCATGATCGCGATCATGGTCCCGGGCGAGGAGACCGCGGCGAACGTCAGGGACATCGTCTTCGGGGCCGCCGCGGAATGCCGCCGCAACGGGGTCGTGTTCGCCGGCGGCGACACGAAGGAGGCCGCCGACGCGCACGTCGTCGGCACGGCGGTCGGCACGGTGGGAGCCGACCGCTTCCTGCCGCGCAACACGGCGCAACCGGGCGACCGGATCTTCTGCGCCGGCCGGGTCGGCGGGTTCGCAGGCTCCTACTTCATGATCCGTGACGTCTTCCAGGGCCGGCCCGTCCCGGAGGCCGAGGGTTACATCGAGTACCTGAGCACGCCCACGGCGCAGTGGCGCTCCGCCGGTGCGGTGAACGCGGGCGGTTATGCCCGGTGCGGCATGGACGCCAGTGACGGCCTGCTGGACGTGCTGCAGACGTTCGCGGCGGCAGGCGTGCGGGTCGAGATCGACCTGGAGGCTGTGCCGTACCACCCCTACGCCGTCGAGTGCGCGAAAGCCACCTCGATCCCGCTGACCCAGCTGATGTTCGGCGGTGGTGACTGGAACATCCTCTACTGCGTGCCCAGCTCGCGCGCCGACGAACTCGCCCGGGTGGCCGAGGCCGAAGGCCTGCCGCTGTACGCCATCGGCCGGGTCGTCGAGGGCGACGGCGTCGTGGCGGTCGACCGTGACGGCGCCGAGTTCGCCATCCGCGGGGTGGTCAACGAGCACTTCAAGAACCGCATCGAGGACGCCGGCAGCTTCATGGATCACATCGAGAAGGACAACTTCCTTGTATGAGTGAGTTCGTGGTCAACCTCCATGTCACCGAGCGGTGCAACTACGGCTGCACCTTCTGCTTCGGCAAGTGGGGGCTGGGCGTGACCAGAACGGAGATCTTCGATGATGTGGCCGCCGGGGAGGCTGTCGTCCGGGACCTGTTCGACCACTTCGGCGGCGGGCCGGACGGGATCCGGTTCAACTTCGTCGGCGGCGAGCCGGCCCTGCTCAAACGGCTGCCGGAGCTGGTGGCGGTCTGCCGCGAGCTCGGCGCCCAGGTCTCGTACGTCAGCAACGGCCTGATGCTGCGGCGGTTCGACGTCGCGTGGACCGCCGCCAACATCGACCTCGTGGGCATCAGCGTCGACTCGCTGGTGGACGAGACCAACCAGCGCATCGGCCGGCTGGACCGGCACCGCGGCATGCTGGACCCGGCGTTCCTGTGCGGCTACGTGTCGCGCCTGCGGGAGGCCGCCGGCACCCGGATCAAACTCAACACGGTCGTCTGCGCGGCCAACCACCAGGAGGACCTCTCGCCGCTCATCGAGGCCGTGCGGCCGGAGCGGTGGAAGATCTTCCAGGTCCTTCCGGTGTACGGCGACCGCGAGGCCGTCACCGCCGCCCAGTTCGGCGCGTTCCTCGACCGCCACCGGCACTTCGACAAGGTCATCGTCAGCGAGGACAACGACGAGATGACCGGCTCGTACGTCATGGTCGACCCCCTGGGCCGGTTCTTCTGGCACGTCGAGGGCGAGCGGGGCTACCGCTACTCCCGGCCGATCTCCGAGGTCGGGGTCGGCGAGGCCTTCGCCGCGGCCGGCATCTCCTGGGACAAGTACGAACGTCGTTACCGTCCGGAGCAATGACAGGTCGGGTATCGTGTGCGCCCATGCCTAGAACGGTCGGCGTACGCGCCACGGTGCGTGACATCGCCGCGGAGACGGGCCTGTCCATCGCGACGGTGTCCCGGGTGCTCAACGGCGCGCCCAACGTCGCGCCGCACACGCGTGACCTGGTGCTGCAGGCCGTGCACCGGCGCGGGGACAGGGCCCCGCTGCGCCGCGGCGAGCTGCCTCCGGCCACCGGCGCGGTCTACGTGCGCTGCCCGTACGTGCTCACCGACTACTTCGGGCTGATCGTCAGTTCCATCGCGGAGACCATCGAGCTGCACGGGCGGCAGATGGTGCTCAACGCGGGCGAGGCCGCGCAGCCGTCCCCGGTGCTGTCGACGCTGGCCGACCGGCCGGACGTGGCCGGGGCGATCCTGATCCTGCCGCCCGAGTCGCCCGACGACCTGGTGCGGCTGCGCGACCAGCAGTTCCCGTTCGTGGTGATCGACCCGCGCACGCTCGCCCCGAAGGACATCGTGACGGTGTCGGCGGCGCACTTCGCCGGGGCGCGGCGGCTGATGTCGCACCTGGTGGAGCTGGGCCACCGCCGGGTCGGCATCATCGGCGGCCCGCCGGAGTGGCTGGCCAACGACGCCCGCATGGCGGGATACGTCGCGCCGCTGGCCGACGCCGGGGTGCTGCCCACGCCGGAGCTGGTGCGCCACGTCAACGAGCCGAACACCGACAACGGCTACCGGGCGGCGGGGGAGCTGCTGGACCTGCCGGACCGGCCGACGGCGCTGGTGGCGTTCAACGACAAGATGGCCGTCGGCGTGCTGGCCGCGGCACACGAACGCGGGCTGCGGGTGCCGCAGGACCTGTCGATCGCGGGCTTCGACGACATCGACGTGAGCCGGGCGACGACGCCCATGCTGACCACGGTGCGCCAGCCGCTGCAGGAGATGGGCCGGATGGCGGTGACGATGCTGATGCGCCTGCTGGACCGGCACACGCTGGAGGCCGTGCACGTCTCGCTCGGCACCGAGCTGGTCATCCGCGACTCGACGGCGGCCGCCCCGCCCCGCTGACGCGTCGAACGTTATAGGAAGGACGCCTTCCTTTTCTCCGCAGGCAGCGGCAGTTTCATTTTGTTTCAGCTAAACGTGGCTGGATACTACTGTCTTTCTCGGACATTCCAGAGTCTTGACAGGCCCGAATGCCTTATGTTTCAGTGCTGTCAACAGGACGTCAATCATTCTGTTACATCGGTTACATCGACGCTCCTGCGTAACAGGAACAGCCCGGACCGGGTCGGCGGCAGCCCCACCGCCGCCCGGTCCTCCACCGCCCCACGCGAGGAGTCGCGACGCGCCACCTCTCACGCGGCGCGCCCGGCGAACCCCGCGCCCCTGTCCTGTCATGGCTCGCCATGGCTTCGTCGAAAGGAGGGTCCCGCGTGTTCCGTCCCCGGTCAGGCTGGACCACCACCATCGCGGTCACCGCCACGGCGGCGACCGCGTTCCTGGTGACCGGCTCGGTGATCGCCCCCTCGGCCTACGCGGCCGGCGAGAGCGTCAGCGTCTGGCTCACCACCACGTCCGACTCCGGTGGCCGCACGGTCACCCGCGGCCTGCAGCAGCAGGGCAACATCGCCTTCGGCCCCGCCGGCGGCAGCGCCAACCACACCATCACCGTCAACGAGGGCACCACCTACCAGCAGTTCGAGGGCGGCGGCGCGTCCATCACCGACACCACCGCCTACCTGCTGCGCGGCGGCCCGATCAGCGCGGCGACCCGCGACCAGGTGATGAGCAAGCTGTTCTCGCCGACCGACGGCATCGGCCTGTCGTTCGTGCGCAACCCGATCGGCGCGTCCGACCTGTCCCGGCCCGGCAACGTCTCGCTCGACGACACCTGCTGCAACCTCAACGACTTCGGCAGCAACGGCTACGACACCAACGTCCGGCTGCTCACCCAGCAGGCCAAGAACCTCAACCCGGCCCTGCGGGTCAAGGGCGTGCCGTGGAGCGCGCCGGGCTGGATGAAGGACAACGGCCGGATGGACCAGATGGGCTGGCTCAAGGCCGAGTACTACCCGATGTACGCCCAGTACCTGGTCAAGTACATCCAGAGCTACCAGGCCATCGGCGTGCCGGTGAACTACATCTCGGTGCAGAACGAGCCCAACTGCTGCCAGTCGGGCAACCCGACCGCGATGAACTACCCGGGCATGAGCTGGAACACCTCCGGCCTGATCGAGTTCACCAAGAACCACGTGTACCCGGCGTTCCGGGCCGCGGGCATCACCACCAAGGTGCTCATCCACGACTGGAACTACGGCGACTACGCCAGTATGAGCGCGGGCACGCTGGCCGACACGGGCATCCGCAACGACCCGCTGTTCGGCGGGATCGCCTGGCACGGCTACTTCGGCGACCCCTCGGTCGGCACCCAGGTGCACAACCAGTACCCGTCGGTCAAGCAGTTCAGCACCGAGCACTCGGGCGGCACCTGGATCGGCAACCAGCACAACGAGGACATGGCCGACATCGTCAACTACGCCCGCAACTGGAGCGGCAGCCTGGTCAAGTGGAGCCTGGCGCTCAACCAGTTCATGGGCCCGCACAACGGCGGCTGCGACGTCTGCACCGGCCTGATCACCGTGCAGGAGGGCGGCTCGCGGGCCGGTCAGGTCGACTACACCATCGAGTACTACACCACCGGCCACCTGACCAAGTTCGTCAAGCCCGGCGCCTTCCGCATCGACTCGACGGCCAACGGCACCATCCAGAACGTCGCGTGGAAGAACCCGGACGGGTCCAAGGCCCTGATCGCGCACAACGGCGGCACCTCGGCGCAGTCGATGCGGGTCAACTGGGGCAACCAGTCCTTCGTGTACACCCTGCCCGCGCGTACCACCGCGACCTTCACCTGGTCGGGCACCCCGGGCAGCAACCCCGGCGGCGGCACCAGCCCGATCACGGGGCTGGCCGGCAAGTGCATCGACGTGGCCGGGGCGGCGACCGCCAACGGCACCGCGGTCCAGCTCTACATCTGCAACGGCACCGGGGCGCAGTCCTGGACCCGTGATTCCAGCGGCCGGCTCAGCTCGCTCGGCAAGTGCCTCGACATCGTCGGCCCCAACGCCGCCAACGGCACGCTGACCCACCTGTGGGACTGCCACACCGGCACCTCCCAGAAGTGGACCTACAACAGCTCGACGCAGCAGTTCGTCAACCAGTTCTCCGGCACCTGCCTGGACGTCAAGGACAACAGCTCCGCCGACGGCGCGCGGCTGCAGATCTGGTCCTGCACCACGGGCGCGAACCAGAAGTGGATCTACTCATGAGGCGGCGGCTGATCGTCACGACGCTGACCGCGTCGCTGCTCGCCGGGCTCGGCGCGGCTGCCGTGGTCGTGCTGGGCAGCACCACGGCGCAGGCCGCGGTGACCTCGGGGACCACGTACACGGTGGTCAACAAGGCCAACGGCAAGTGCGTCGACGCGCGGGCCGCGGCCAGTGCCAACGGCACCGCGGTGCAGCAGTACACCTGCAACGGCACCGCCGCGCAGCAGTGGCGCTTCGACGCCACCAGCGGCGGCTACTTCAAGGTCGGCACCGCGCCGGCCGTCAACCAGGTCTGGGACGTCTCCAACGTCTCGACCGCCGACAACGCCGCGATCCACCTGTGGCTCTACGGCGGCGGCAACAACCAGCAGTGGCAGGCGGTGCAGGAGGCCGACGGGGCATACCACTTCGTCAGCCGGCACAGCGGCAAGTGCCTGGACGTGCCCGCCGCCTCCACCGCAGACAGCGTGCAGCTGGTGCAGTACACCTGCAACGGAACGGGAGCGCAGTCATTCTTCCTCAACCCGGTCGGCGGCCCGCAGCCCTCGCCCAGCACCGTGCCGCCTAACCCGAACAACCCCGACCTCGGCCCGAACGTGCGGATCTTCGACCCGTCGATGTCGGCCTCGACCATCCAGTCCCAGCTGAACAGCGTGTTCTCGGGGCAGGAGACGAACCAGTTCGGCACCCAGCGGTACGCGCTGATGTTCAAGCCGGGCAGCTACAACGTCAACGTCAACGTCGGCTTCTACACCCAGGTCCTGGGTCTGGGCTTCTCGCCGGACGCGGTGAACATCAACGGGTCGGTGCACGTGGAGGCCGACTGGTTCCCGCCGAACAACGCGACCCAGAACTTCTGGCGCGGGGCGGAGAACCTGTCGGTGACCCCGACGGGCGGCACCGACCGCTGGGCCGTGTCGCAGGCCGCGCCGTACCGCCGCATGCACGTGCGCGGCAACCTGCTGCTCGACGACGGCGGCTGGGCCAGCGGCGGCTGGTTCTCCGACGTCAAGATCGACGGCCAGGTGAACTCGGGCAGCCAGCAGCAGTGGATCTCGCGCAACTCGCAGTTCGGCAGCTGGGCCGGGTCCAACTGGAACATGGTGTTCGTCGGCACGCAGGGCGCCCCGGGCAACACGTTCCCGAGCCCGCCCTACACCAACGTCGGCGCGACGCCGGTCGTGCGGGAGAAGCCCTTCCTGTACGTCGACGGCGCGGGCGCGTACCAGGTGTTCGTGCCCGGCCTGCGCAGCAACAGCACCGGCACCACCTGGGCGACCGGCACCCCGGCGGGCACCTCGCTGCCGATCAGCCAGTTCCACATCGTCAAGGCGGGCGCGACCGCGGCCACCATCAACGCCGCGCTCGCGGCCGGGCAGAACCTGCTGTTCACGCCCGGGGTCTACCACGTCAACGACACCATCCGGATCACCCGGCCCGACACCGTCGTGCTGGGCCTGGGCCTGGCCACCATCATCCCGGACAACGGGGTCATGGCGATGTCGGTCGCCGACGTGGACGGCGTCAAGCTCGCCGGCATCCTGATCGACGCCGGCAGCACCAACTCGGCGACGCTGATGCAGGTCGGCCCGGCCGGTTCCAGCGCCAACCACGCGGCCAACCCGACCTCGCTGCACGACGTGTTCTTCCGCATCGGCGGCGCGGGCGTCGGCAAGGCCACGACCAGCCTGGTCATCAACAGCCACCACGTGATCGGCGACCACACCTGGATCTGGCGCGCCGACCACGGCTCCGGCGTCGGCTGGAACACCAACACCGCCGACACCGGCCTGGTCGTCAACGGCAACAACATCACGTTCTACGGCCTGTTCGTCGAGCACTACCAGAAGTACCAGGTGATCTGGAACGGCAACGGCGGCCGGACGTACTTCTTCCAGAACGAGCTGCCCTACGACCCGCCGAACCAGGCGAGCTGGATGAACGGCTCCACCCGCGGCTACGCGGCGTACAAGGTGGCCAACACGGTCACCAGCCACGAAGCCTGGGGCCTGGGCAGCTACTGCTACTTCAACGTCAACCCGGCCGTGGTGGCCGAGCGGGCGTTCGAGGTGCCCAGCTCGGGCACGAGTTTCCACAACATGGTGACCGTCTCGCTCGGCGGCACCGGAACCATCAACCGCGTCATCAACAACACCGGCGGGACGGCCAACTCCGGCAACAACGTCGTCAACCTCGTCAGCGGCCCGTAGGGCCGAGGGCGGGAACGAAGCACCCGGCCGTCCGGCGTTCGCGTCGGACGGCCGGGATGACAGGCAAATCGGCACCACCCACATATCCGAGCTCTGGAGGAAGTCCATGAGTGCAGCAACACCCGGCGTCCGTCGCCGTCTTCTCACGATCGCGGGCCCGCTGCTCGCGACCGCGCTCGTGCTCGGCACCGCGGCCTGCGGTGGCAGTGACGACCCGGCGAAGCCGGGTGGCAAGGTCAAGCTGACGATCGCGA
>NZ_JBHTAC010000017.1:0-150987 GCF_042663325.1 Catellatospora aurea | reverse complement strand
GTGACGTGGCCGGCGCTCGCCGTTCCCGGCGCGGCCGACCCGGCCGCGACGCCGGTGCCGACGTCTAGACCCCGCCGTTCGCTCCGCCGCCGGCCGAGGTGAGGGTGCCCACCTCGCGGGCGGCGTGGATCATCGGGTTGCCGTCGTAGTAGTTCTCCGGCGGATTGATGTGGCCGTGCCGTTTGCCACGGCGGTCGGCGACGACCGCCAACACCAGGATGAGACCGAGCACCACGCCACCGACGATCCAGGGGTTCATGAACGCGGACGATAGCGGGCCTGCGCCATCGCCGCAGCCCCGCCTCCTGCGCACAACGACAGAAGCTCACGAGCAATGCTCGTGAGCTTCTGGAAACCTGGTAGCCCCGAAGGGATTCGAACCCTCGCTACCGCCTTGAGAGGGCGGCGTCCTAGGCCGCTAGACGACGGGGCCAGGTCGATGTTCCGGAGAACACCTTATTCATTTTTCGACCGCCTAGCTGACTTCTCAGCTCGGCGGCCCGCTGAACTTTAGCAGGTCCAGCAGCCTCGCGCGAATCGGGCTTCACCCGATCTTGCTTGGTTGCTGGGGTACCAGGACTCGAACCTAGACTAACTGAACCAGAATCAGTTGGGCTGCCAATTACCCCATACCCCATTGGCACCGTTGCCGCTGCCGGGACAGAACTTTACCTGACCTCCCCGGCAGCGCCAAATCGGTATCCCCTACCGCGCGGCGACCGGGTTGCGCAGCTCCCCCAGCCCCTGGATGCGCACGCTCACGACGTCCTTCGCGGCCAGCGGCGACACCCCCGCCGGCGTGCCGGAGAGGATGACGTCGCCGGGCAGCAGCGTCATCACGTGCGACACGTACGACACCAGCGTGGGCACGTCGAAGACCATCTGCGAGGTGCGGCCGAGCTGGCGCACCTCCTCGTTGACCTCGCAGCGCACCTCGGCGTCGGTGACGTCGACGGCGGTGTCGATCCACGGTCCCAGCGGGCAGAACGAGTCGAAGCCCTTGGCCCGGGTCCACTGGCCGTCGCTCTTCTGCAGGTCGCGCGCGGTGACGTCGTTGGCGATGGTGTATCCGAAGATCGCCTTCTCGGCTCCGGCCCGGTCCACCCGGCGCGCGCCCGTGGCGCCGATCACCACGGCCAGCTCGGCCTCGTGCTCGACCTGGTGCGACTGCTCGGGCAGCCGGATGATGTCGTGCGGCCCGATCACCGATGTGGACGGCTTGAGGAACAGCAGCGGCTCCTTGGGCACCTCCGCCCCGTGCTCGGCGGCGTGGTCGGCGTAGTTGCGCCCCACGCCGATCACCTTGCTGGGCAGGATCGGGGAGAGCAGGCGCACGTCGGCCAGCGCGAAGCGCTGCTCGGTGAGATCCAGCTCACCGAAGGGGTGCCCGTTGATCGCGCGTACCGTCAGCGCCTGGGCTCCGGCCTCCGGATCCCCCTCCACCACGCCGAACGACATGCCACCCGGATGAACGAAGCGAGCGATGCGCACCACAGCCCCCAGCTGAAGATCTCTTGTCGATGTCCAGCTTCAACTTACGCCGTAGGCCTGGTGTGACCCCGCTCGCTCCACCCGCGACCGGCTCAGCGCCGGGCGACGAACCGCAGGTGTGACCGCTGTCGCAGCCGGTATCCCGACGCTACCGCCACCACCGCCAGCAGCGCCGCCAGGCACACCGCCGCGTGGATCAGGCCCCGGGTCAGGTAACCGCCGTCGGTGTGGTCCACGGCGTAGGTGCCGATCTCGCGGCTGAACCAGAACGGCAGCAGCCGTGAGGCCGAGTCGGCCGGGTCCATCATCATCTGCAGTCCCACGACGATGAGCAGCACCAGCATGCCCTCCAGCTCCCGGGGCAGGGCGGCGCTGAGGGCCAGCCCGAACGGCGCGGCGACCGCCACGGTCAGCAGCATGATGAGCCCGATCGCGCCGTACCGGATGTGCTCCTGGTCGATGCGGATCAGCACGTAGTAGGGCGCCGACAGCAGCAGGCCTACCGTCCACAGCGCGGCCAGCCGGCCCAGATACAGGTGGCTGCTCCGGTATCCGGACAGCCGCAGCCTGGGTTCGACGGCCCGCGCCGCGCTGCCCGCGAACAGCGCCGCGGTGCTCATCGCCCAGCCGATCCCCAGGCACACGAACCGGATCGACTGCCCCGCGTGCGAGTCACGCCGACTCAGGTAGAAAGCCAACGGGAAGATCAGCAGAATGGCCAGCACACCCCGGCGGCGCGCGATCTCCCGCAGCGCCATCTCGGCGACGACGAGTGTCTTCTTCATGCCCTCTCCCGTGGTGTCAGGTCGAGCACGGTGTCGACCCCGTCGCGGGTGTTCAGCAGGTGGGTCACCACAACGATCGCCTTGCCCGCGTCGCGCCAGCGGTGCACCTGCTGCCAGAAGTCCAGATAAGAGCCCTGGTCGAAGCCCTGGTACGGCTCGTCCAGCAGGAGCACGTCCGGGTCGCCGAGCCCGGCCATGACCAGGTTGAGCTTCTGCCGGGTGCCGCCGGACAGGTGGCGGGCCTGTGTGCCGCCGCGCGGATCCCAGTCCAGCGCCGCCGCGCCCGCCCGGCCGCTGTCCCGGGCGTCCGCCCGGGACATGCCGCGGCCCGCGCCCACCAGCAGGAAGTGCTCGTCCGGCACGAGGAAGTCGCTGGTGCCGCCGCCCTGCGGGCAGTAGCCGAGGGCGCCGTGCACCCGCACCTCGCCCCGGTCCGGGCTGACCAGGCCCGCACAGATGCCCAGGAACGTGCTCTTGCCGGAGCCGTTCGCGCCGACCACGGCGGCGACCTCGCCCGCGCGTACCGTCAGGCTCACCTCGCGCAGCACGGTCCGGCGGCCGTACCGCTTGGTGATGCCGAGCACCTCCAGCCGCACCGGCCCGCCGGGCGCGCGCCGCGGCGGGTCCAGGCGCACGCTGTCGGCGACCGTCGCCGCGTACGCCTGGGGCGGGCCGAACGCCCGCAGCGGGTCGTCGCCGCTCTCCCACAGGTGGGCGGCGGTCTCGGCGAGCACGTTGCCCGCCGTCTCCGCGGCCACCCCGTGCCGGCGCAGCTCGCCGGCGAGGGCATCGAGCCAGGTGTCGTGTCTCACCGTGCCGCCACCTCTCGCAGAATCGCGCTCACCCCGCCCGCGAAGGCCTCCCAGTCGGCCGCGGACCGCCGCAGCGTCTCGGCGCCCTCCGGGGTGATCCGGTAGTACTTGCGGGCCGGGCCGGACCCGCCCTCGCGCCAGTGTGCGGCGACCTGGCCGCCGCGCTGCAACCGCAGCAGCACCGGATAGAGAGTGCCGCCCTGGATGCCGTCCAGCCCCGCCGCGTGCAGCGACTGGATCAGCTCGTAGCCGTAGGACTCGCGGTGAGCGAGCACCCCGAGCACGCACAGGTCGAGCACTCCTCGCAGCCACTGACTGCGCCGCTCCAGCTCCATGGCGCGAGACGCTAGCACAGCAAGCTAGTTGGTGTCGCTACCTAGTCTGCGCCACCGGTACCCTGGCCTGATGCACATCGCCGCCGCCGAGGTCCTCGACCCCGGTGTCTGGCGTACGCGTCGGCAGGCGCACGAGGAGCTGGTGGACGGCTGGCTGGCCCAGCACCTGGCCCGCCGCCGCGACGGGGTGAAGCACCCGGTGCACGACTTCCTGTTCACGTACTACTCGCACCGTCCGGCACAGCTGCGCCGCTGGCACCCCGGCCACGGCGTGCTGCTGCGCGACGGCGTCGCCGAGCGCGACTACCTCGCCGTCGACGGCGGTGTTCTGCTGGACCCCGCGCTGCTGGCCAAGCGGGCCGACTCGGTGCGCTGGATCCGCGACCTGCTCACCGCGACCGCGTCCCGGCCCGCCCAGCTGGGCTGCTTCGGCATGCACGAGTGGGCCATGGTCTACCGCCAGACCCAGCAGGAGGTCCGGCACAACTCCTGGCCGCTGCGCCTGTCCCCCGCCGCGACGGCCGAGGTCGTCGAAGACCGCGGCGTACGGTGCAGCCACTTCGACGCGTTCCGCTTCTTCACCGCGCCCGCGCGGCCCCTCAACGTGCACCAGCCCACCCGCGAGCTGCAGCCCGCCCTCGAACAGCCCGGCTGCCTGCACGCGAACATGGACCTCTACAAGTGGGCCTACAAACTCTCCCCGCTGGTCGCCGGCGAACTCGTCACGGCCTGCTTCGCCCTGTCCCGCGAGATCCGCGAACTCGACATGCGCGCCAGCCCCTACGACCTCGCCGACCTGGGCTTCCCCCCGGTCCGCATCGAGACCCCCGACGGCCGCGCCGAGTACGCCGCCACCCAGCGCTCCTTCGCCGACCGCGCCGCCCCCCTCCGCACCGCCCTGATCACCGCCTGCGACCGCCTCCTCGCCTCCACCGGCGCTCCCACCCGGATCTAGATGATTTGTGGTCGTCCCAGTGACAACAAATCATCTAGATCCGCTCGACGGGCGCTGGAAAGACGGCGCAGTGGGGCGGAACGGCGATCACCGCCGGACGCAAGGGTCGGGCGGTGATCGGTGGCGCAGACTTTGCTCTGCACCCAAAAGTTTGCTCTGCACCCACGGACGCAACACCGCCCCGCCCGGGATCGGGCGTGGGGCGGGTCAGGCGATGCAGGCGCAGACGATGAGGGCCGCGCCGAAGTGGGTGGCGGCGGTGACCTTCGCGGCGGGGTGCGGCTCGATCTCGGCGATCATCTCGCCCAGGCGGCCGGGGGTCAGCCAGTCCAGCGCCATGAACGCCAGCGCCATCAGGCCGATGCCGAGCAGGCCGAAGATCACCGTGGAGGCCAGGCCCTTGCCGAAGTCCTCGTAGCTGGTGAAGATCGCGGTGAACACGATCAGCGCGATGCCCAGCTGGTTCGCGGCCAGCAGGAGTGCGGCGTTGCTGCTGCGCTGGTGCCAGATCAGCTCCCGCAGGCGGCCCGGCGTCAGCAGGTCCACCACCACGAAGCCGACCGCCATCAGGCAGATCCCGGCCACCCCGAACACCACGCTCTGCCACGCACCTGTGACCAGGTCCTGCACCATGTACGCCTCCACTGCATCCGAATGTCGCTCGGGAGGCTAGCGGACGCCCGCAACAGGGGCGTCCGCACGGGTCTGACCAGGTTACTTACCGCGCACCGAGGCTGAGCCACCGATACCTGGGCTGCTAGAGCGCACCGAGGTACTTGATCCGCTCGTAGGGAGTCACCTCGCGCCGGTACTCCTCCCACTCGGCGCGCTTGTTGCGCAGGAAGAAGTCGAACACGTGCTCGCCGAGCACGTCGGCGACCAGCTCGGAGCCCGCCATCACGTCGATCGCCTCGGACAGGTTCTCCGGCAGCGCCGAGTAGCCCATGGCGCGGCGCTCGGCGTTCGACAGCGCCCAGACGTCGTCCTCGGCGCCCGGGGGCAGCTCGTAGCCCTCCTCGATGCCCTTCATACCGGCCCCGAGCAGCACCGCGAAGGCCAGGTAGGGGTTGGTCGCCGAGTCCAGCGAGCGCACCTCGACCCGGGCCGAGTTCGGCTTGCCGTACGCGGGGACGCGGACCAGGGCGGAGCGGTTCAGGTGACCCCAGCAGACGTACGCCGGGGCCTCGCTGATCCGGTCCGGGATCATCTGCGGGAACAGCCGCTTGTACGAGTTCACCCACTGGTTGGTGACCGCGGTGAACTCCCGCGCGTGGGTGAGCACGCCCGCGATGAACGCCTTGGCGGTCTTGGACAGCTTGTGCGGGTCGGCCGGGTCGTGGAAGGCGTTGCGCTCGCCCTCGAACAGCGACAGGTGCGTGTGCATGCCGCTGCCGGGCTGGTCGGTGAACGGCTTGGGCATGAAGGTGGCCCGCACCCCGTGCGACAGCGCCACCTCCCGCATCACGTGCCGGAACGTCATGATGTTGTCGGCGGTGGTCAGCGCGTCCGCGTACCGCAGGTCGATCTCCTGCTGGCCAGGGGCGACCTCGTGGTGGCTGAACTCCACGGAGATGCCGATGCGCTCCAGCGCCAGCACCGCCTGGCGGCGGAAGTCGCGCGCGATGGCGTGCGTGGTGTGGTCGAAGTAGCCGCCGGAGTCGACCGGGGTCGGCACGCCGCCGTCCGCGGGCGCGTCGGCGAGCAGGAAGAACTCGACCTCGGGGTGGGTGTAGAAGGTGAAGCCCTTGTCGGCGGCCTTCGACAGCGCCCGGCGCAGCACGTGGCGCGGGTCGGCCCAGCTCGGGGTGCCGTCGGGCATGAGGATGTCGCAGAACATGCGGGCGCTCTCGCCGGAGCCGCCGCCCTCGAACGGGAAGACCTGGAACGTCGTCGGGTCCGGCATGGCGATCATGTCGGACTCGTACACCCGGGCGAAGCCCTCGATGGCCGATCCGTCGAAGCCGATGCCCTCCTCGAAGGCCGCCTCCAGCTCCGCCGGGGCGACACTGACCGACTTCAGGGTGCCGAGCACGTCGGTGAACCAGAGGCGCACGAAGCGGATGTCGCGCTCCTCAAGCGTACGCAGCACGAACTCCTGCTGACGATCCACGGCAAGCCTTCCTAGACGAGATCTCCGGCCAGTCTGGCCCGGCCTCATTACGCGCACGTTACGCCATCCCTCAGCTGTACGCCGGAGCACGGTGATGCCGCAACTTCGACGCCCTTCACCCCGTTGAGACGGTCAGTGACACGGAGCTCCCCTCGATGCGCAAGGAGCGCCCATGAACCGCCTGGACTCCCTTTTCCCGGTGCGCCACCGCACCATCGCGGGCGGTATCGCCCTGGGTGGGCTGCTGATCGGCGCGCTCACCCTGGCCGGGGTGCTCGGCGCGACGCACCGCCAGCAGCAGGCCCAGGCGACCGAGACGACCCGCAAGACCCTGCCGCTCACCGCGACGCAGCCGGAGCTGCAGGCGGCGCTGCTGGCCGACGTCGACCTGCCGGCCAGCTACGCCCCGCAGCAGCCCAGCCCGTCGCCCAAGGTGCGCACGCCCCGCCCGGAACGCTGCGCGGCCCTGCTCGGGGCGCCCGACGAGCTGATCCGCACCGCCGCGGCGACCGTGGCGACCACGCACCCGAAGGCCCGCCTGCAGCCCACCGCCCAGGCGGTCTCCGGGCACCGCGGGCCCACGCTGATCACCCAGGTGCTGAGCACCTTCTCCGGCGACGGCGCGCTCGGCACCCTGAACGAGCTGCGCCGGATGGGCCAGCGCTGCCGGGACTTCAACGCGGTGCTCGACGACGGCACGGCGGTCCGGGTGCGCGTCGAGGACGTGCCGCGCGACCGGCTCCCGGCGGATCTGCTGAAGCTGGAGGGCGACGCGTACGCGCTGCGCTTCACGCTCACCGGCAAGGAGCGGACCATGACCGGCTACCTGGCGCTGGGCCGGGTCGGCGGGCTGCTGTCGATGCTGCGCGAGATGGACTCCGGCGAGCGGCAGGGCGCGGTCGCCGACCTGGGCCGGTTCACCGGGCTGCTGGAGCAGGCGGCGAAGAAGCTGCTGCCCATCACCCTCGGCGGGGCGCAGCCGAGCCCGCGGGGCTGACCCAGGACATTGATCATCGTTGAGGCGTCCGTTTAGGATGGCGGGAATCGCGGCCTGACCGGCCTCCACCCCTCCCTCAAGGTGTGTCCATGCCCCCGTCCGACAACGCCCCCGCGCAGCCGAAAGCCGTCTGGGCGGAACGTTTCGCCGGCATCCTGGCCGGTTCGTTCGCGATCCCGCTGCTCGGCGAGATCCTGCTCGCGGTGCTCAACAACGAGGACTTCGACTACCTGCGCACCGCCATCACGGCGATGGTGCTGGGCGTCGGCGCGGCGATCCTGTACGCCTCGCAGGTCGGCCGCATCGTGTTCCAGCGGGCGCGGGCCGGTTTCCTCATCGTCGCCGGGTTCGCCACCGCGACCCAGGGTTTCCTGCAGGCGGCCCGGCCCGAGTGGCTGCGCGGCGACCCGATCGAGGGTGTCGTCGGCATGGTCACCCTGATCCTGGGCCTGTCGGTGTTCGCCATGGGCTGGTTCTACTTCCGGGTCGAGGCGCCGGTGGCCGAAGCGGCCGCGATCCCCGCGCCGCGCGAGCCGCTGCCGATCGAGACGGTCTCCTTCGTCCGCGCCCAGGGCCGCTACGACGCCGCCAAGCACACCAAGTACTTCGACGCCTGCCGGGCCGCGCTGAGTCTGGAGCAGCTGCACTACGTCGCCTACTACGAGGGCCGCCAGCAGGTCTTCGCGATCGACGTGTTCGACCGGCTGGAGGACTTCCAGCCGGTCGAGACGACGCAGGCGCAGCGGCGGGAGAAGTACCACGAGCACGGGCCGCAGATCATAGATCTGATGGCGGAGCTGGACGGCCGGTTCAGCGCGCTGGAGACCGGGCCGCTGATCCGCATGGTCTTCGACGTCGAGCAGGGTGCGATCTACTACCACATGATCAACAGCAATCCCGCGGTGCACGTCATCGGGGTCACCCTCGACCAGGCCCAGATCCACACCGCCGACGACGCGCTGGAGAAGCTCTCCGCCGAACTGCGGCGGCGCTCCGGCCGCCTGCCCATCACCCAGCAGAACACCTAGGGGGTACGCGGTGCGCCGCCTGGCCTGGCTCGCCCTGGCCGTCCTGATCGGCCTCGGTTTCGCCGCCGTCACCGGCGTCCGGATCGCCGACGCCACCGACACCACGCCCTACCTGCTCGCCACCGCCGCCCTGCTGGCGATCGGCCTGTACGGCAGCACCTACGGCATCGACCTCGCGGCGGCCCGGCAGGACCGGCGGCTCATCGTCACCGCGGTGACCGTCGGTGTCGTGGTCAAGGCCGCGCTGATCGGCGGATCGCTCGCGCTGGCCTGGCAGGATCCGCTGTTCCTGCTGCTGGGCATCGTGGTGGCGCAGATCGACCCGCTGTCGGTCGCGGCGCTGCTCGGCGACGACCGGCTCTCGCCCCGGGCGCGGACCGTGCTGGCCGCATGGTCCTCGTTCGACGACCCGGTCACGGTGGTGCTGACCGTCTACGCCGCCGCCGTGACGACCGACGCCCTCGGCCTGGGCACGCGGGGCGAGCAGGGGGTGCACGTCGCGGACGGGCTCGTGGCGTACGCCGCGGATCTGGGTCTGAATCTCGCCTTCGCGGCGGTGGTGTGGCTGCTGTGGCGGTATGCCGTCCGGGACCGGCCCCGCTGGGCGGACGCTCTGCTCGCGGTCGTGGTCGCCGTCGCGGTGTGGCAGTTCTGGATGCTCGGCCTGGCACTGGTCGGCCTGTTCCTGCGCCCGATCTGGCTGGACCGGCTGCTGCCTCGGATCACGCAGGGCGCGCTGTACGCCGCGACGGTCCTGCTCGGTTTGCTGCTCATCGGTGGTGTCGCGCTGCCCGAGGGGGTGACCCTGGGCCTCGCCGCGTTCGCCGCGCAGATCGTGGTCGGCTGGCTGCTCACCCGGAACATGCCCGCCGCCGACCGGCTGCACCTGGCCTTCGCCCAGCAGAACGGCATCACCGCGATCATCCTCGCGCTGCGCCTGGAGGCCCAGTTCGCGGGCGTGGTCGCCGTCGTCGCCCCCGCCATCCTGGTCACCAACCTCACCCACCACGCCGCCAACCACCTCCTGGATCGCCGCCGACGCGTGCGCACCCCCGCTTGATCGCCCGACTTGCCAGGCAGGTGGGCGAAAGCCGTCTCAAAGTACGCACAGGTGCCGGGCAAGTCGGGTGATCTTGGGTACGGCGGGACTGTGGCCGGGCACACGCCTGGTGGGAAACGCGCGGCGGGTGGGGTGTGCGGGAAGATGAGGGCATGACCGCCACGCTGCGTCTCGCTCTCGCCCAGGTGAACCCGACCGTCGGCGATCTCGCCGGCAACGCCGCCATCGTCCGCGAGTGGTCCGCGCGGGCCGCCGAGGCCGGCGCGCACCTGGTCGCCTTCCCCGAGATGATGCTGACCGGATACCCGGTCGAGGACCTGGTGTTCCGGCAGTCCTTCGTCGAGGCGTCCCAGCAGGCACTGGTGAGGCTGGCCGCGGATCTGGCCGCCGACGGGCTGGGCGAGCTGGCCGTCATCGTGGGCTACCTGGACGCGGACGGCCCGGCGCGGCTCGGCGCGGACTCGACCTCCCCGGTCGGCCCCCGCGACTCGCTGGCGCTGCTGCACCGCGGTGTGGTCGCCGCCCGCTACGACAAGCACCACCTGCCCAACTACGGCGTGTTCGACGAGGACCGCTACTTCGTGCCCGGCGACACGCTGACCGTGGTGCGGGCGCAGTGGGCCGACGGCAGCCAGGCCGACCTGGCGCTGACCATCTGCGAGGACATCTGGCAGGCCGGCGGCCCGTTCGCGGTGGCCGCGTCGGCCCGGGTCGGGCTCGTCATCAACATCAACGGCTCGCCGTACGAGCTGAACAAGGACGACGTGCGGCTGCCGCTGGTGCGGCGGCGGGCCGCCGAGGCCGGGGCGACCGTGGCGTACGTCAACATGATCGGCGGCCAGGACGAGCTGACCTTCGACGGCGACTCGCTGCTCGTGGCCGCAGACGGCACGCTGCTCGCCCGGGGGCCGCAGTTCCACCAGCAGCTGCTCGTGCACGACCTGCACCTGCCCGAGGCCGACCCGGACGCGCCCACCGGACACCTCGGCGCCATGCGTGTCGCCCGGGTCCCGCTGACCACCTCCTGGGCCCAGCCTGCCGGCCCGGCCGCCGACGCCGGGATCGCCGACCGTCTCAGCGACGAGGCCGAGGTGTGGAACGCCCTCGTGCTGGGCCTGCGCGACTACGTACGCAAGAACGGCGCGAAGTCGGTGCTGCTGGGTCTGTCCGGCGGCATCGACTCCTCGGTCGTCGCCGCGATCGCGGTGGACGCGCTCGGAGCCGAGCACGTCGTCGGCGTCTCGATGCCCAGCGGCCACTCGTCGCAGCACTCCCGCGACGACGCCGCCGAGCTGGCCCGGCTGACCGGCCTGGACTACCGCATCGAGCCGATCGAGCACATGGTGGACGCGTTCCTGTCCAACCTGAACCTGTCCGGCCTGGCCGTGGAGAACCTGCAGGCCCGGGTGCGCGCGGTGATCCTGATGGCGCTCTCCAACCAGGAAGGCCACCTGGTGCTCACCACCGGCAACAAGAGCGAACTGGCCGTGGGCTACTCAACCCTGTACGGCGACTCGGTGGGCGCGTTCAACCCGCTCAAGGACGTGCCGAAGACGCTGGTGTGGAAGCTCGCGCACTGGCGCAACACGGTCGGCGAGGTGATCCCGGAGAGCTCCATCACCAAGCCGCCGAGCGCCGAGCTGCGCCCGGGGCAGCTGGACACCGACTCGCTGCCGCCGTACGACCAGCTGGACGCGATCCTGGCCGGTTACGTCGACGGCGACCAGGGCCGCGACGAGCTGGTCGCCGACGGCCACGACCCGGCCCTGGTGGACCGCATCCTGCGGCTGGTCGACGGGGCGGAGTACAAGCGCCGCCAGTCCGCGCCCGGCACCAAGATCTCGTTCAAGGCGTTCGGCCGCGACCGCCGCCTGCCCATCACCAACCGCTGGCGCGAAAGCTGATCACTGTCTCAGTGAATTACTGCACTGAACCCTGACATCGGGTGTTCAACAGGTGGAAACATTCTCCTGAGACCCGGGGACCGTGAACGCGGCCTCGAGGCGAGAGGAGACAGCGATGTCCGACAGTGTGCCCTCCCTCTACGGCGGGCCGGCCGGCTCGCGGGTGCGCACCCGCCACCTGCAGCTGGCCAAGGAGCGCGGCGAGAAATGGGCCATGCTCACCTCCTACGACCAGTACACCGCCCAGATCTTCGACGAGGCGGGCATCGCGGTGCTGCTCGTCGGCGACTCCGCGGCCAACAACGTGTTCGGCTACGAGTCGACCCTGCCGGTGACCGTCGAGGAGATGCTCCCCCTGGTCCGCGCCGTGGTCGGCGCCACCAAGCGGGCGCTGATCGTCGGCGACCTGCCGTTCGGCACGTACGAGGAGTCCCCCGAGGTCGCCCTGCGCACCGCCGTGCGCTTCATGAAGGAAGCCCGCTGCCACGCGGTCAAGCTGGAGGGCTTCCGCCCCGCCCAGATCCAGATGATCACCGGTGCGGGCATCCCCGTCATGGCCCACCTGGGCTTCACCCCCCAGTCCGAGCACCAGCTCGGCGGCTACCGGGTCCAGGGCCGCGGTGACGACGCCGCCGCCACACTGCTGCACCAGGCCCGCGAGGTCGTCGCGGCGGGCGCGTTCGCGGTCGTCCTGGAGATGGTCCCCGGTGACGTCGCCAAGCAGGTGACCGCCGAGATCGGCGTACCGACCGTGGGCATCGGCGCCGGCCCCGACACCGACGCACAGGTCCTCGTCTGGCAGGACATGGCCGGCCTGCGCCCCGCCTCCGCGGGCCCCACCCCCCGCTTCGTCAAGAAGTACGCCGACCTGCACAGCGTCCTGGCCCGCGCGGCAGCCGAGTTCGCCGCCGACGTCCACGACGGTGCCTTCCCCACCGCTGACCACACCTTCTGACCCCCGGCCCGCCACCCGCGGGCCGCGCCTCCCCCGGGCCGCAACTCTTAAAGAGTCGCGGCCCGGGGGGTGTCAGAGGGCGCGACTCTTTAAGAGTTGCTGCAGGTGAGGGGGATGGCGGCCGGGTCAGACGTCGGTGATGCGGATGCCGGAGTGGGCCTTGTAGCGCTTGTTCATCGCGATCAGGTTCGCGGTGAGGGCTTCGACCTGGCCGGCGTTGCGCAGGCGGCCCGCGTGGATGCCGCGCATGCCGGGGATGCGACCGGCCAGGGCCTGCACCACGGCCACCGCCTCGCGGTCGTCGCCGAGCACCAGGATGTCCAGGTCCATCCGGGTCACCGCCGGATCGGCCAGCAGCTCAGCGCTGACGTGGTGGAACGCCGCGGTCACCCGCGCCTCCGGCAGGATCGCCGCCGCCTGCTGCGCGGCGCTGCCCTCGTCGACCTTGAGCGCGTACGGCCCCTGCTTGTCGAAGCCCAGCGGGTTCACGCAGTCCACCACGATCTTGCCGACGAGCTCGTCGACCAGCCCGGCCAGCGTATCGGCGTGCCCCGCGTACGGCACCGCCACGATCAGCACGTCCGAGCGCCCCGCCACGTCGGCGTTGTCGCCCCCGCTGACGTTCCCGCCGGACAGCTCCGCCAGCTCCGCCGCCGAGGCCGCCGCCCGGTCCGCGCTGCGCGAGCCGATCAGCACGTGCTGGCCGGCCAGGGCCAGCCGGTATGCCAGTCCGCGGCCCTGATCGCCGGTGCCGCCGAGAATGCCGACCGTCAGCGCGCTGACGTCGGGAAGGGAAGCCAGGTCCAATGCCATGCCTGATCCTCGCATTGAACGAGCGTTCACAGCGCTATGACATGGCTCGCACGAACAGCACACCTGCCACGGTCACCCCGAACGCCACGATGACCGCCCGCAGCGTACGCGCCGGCAGCCGCCGCCCCGCCCGCGCGCCGACGAACCCGCCCAGCAGCGTCGCCGGCACCAGCACCGCCACCGCGGGCCAGTAGACCGGGCCGAACAGCGAGTACATCGTGGTGGCGACCACGCCCACGACCAGCTGGAGGAGGTTCTTCAGCGCCACGATGCGGTTCAGCGACTCGACCACGACCAGGCTCAGCACCGCGATCAGGATCACGCCGAGCACCGAGTTGAAGTAACCGCCGTACACCCCGACGAGAAAGAGCAGCACGAACCGCAACCAGACCGGCTGCGCGTGCGGCTCGCCCACCAGGCGGCTCACCCGCGCCTGGAAGGCCAGCAGCAGCGACGCCGCCAGCACCAGCAGCGGCATCAGCTTGGCGAACACGCCCGGCGGCGTGTGCAGCAGCAGCACGCAACCGGTGACCGCCCCGAGCAGCACGGTGGGTGCGAGCACCCTCAGCCGTTCCCACTGCCCGCGCAGGTCGGACCAGGTCCCCAGCACGCCGGCGGAGTAACCGCCGGTAACCGAGATCGAGTTGGTGACCGTGGCCTGGATCGGCGGCACCCCCAGCGCGAGCAGCACGGGAAGCATGATCAGCGACCCGCCTCCGGCGACGGCGTTCACACCCCCGGCCGCCACACCGGCGGCACCGAGCAGCAGCAACGCCCCGAGATCCATCACCCCCGGAGGCTAACGGTGGCGGCGTGCTCTGGGCGGTTCGGCGGCATGATCGTCGTTTCGGGTCGAGAAGTGCGGTCAGACCTCAGATCTCGACCTGAAGCAGCGATCACCGGCAGCGGCCCACGACCCCCCGTCTGCCGGGACGTATCATGGTCAACGCGACGGACGAGTCGGCCGGGCGGTCGCGTCATCACGGGCTCCGGCCCGGCGGTGCCGAGGAACGTCCGGACTCCACAGGGCAGGGTGGTTGTTAACGGCAACCCGGGGCGACCCGCGGGACAGTGCCACAGAGAACAGACCGCCCGCTCCCCTCGGGGCAGCGGGTAAGGGTGAAACGGTGAGGTAAGAGCTCACCAGCACCCCGGGTGACCGGGGTGGCTAGGTAAACCCCACCCGGAGCAAGACCAAGAGAGGCCGCTCGATCCGCTTCGGCGGGCGGGTGGCCGCGCGGACGTTCGAGGGTGGCCCGCCCGATGTCCGCGGGTAGGTTGCTCGAGCCTGCCGGCGACGGCAGGCCTAGATGGATGGCCGCCGCCGCGCGCGAGCGCGGCACAGAATCCGGCGTACAGGCCGACTCGTCCGTCGCCCTCCTGGCCAAGCCGCCGACAGCCGCTCCGAGCTGCTGTCTTGTTCCCTCTTGGCGGTTGGTCGTTGGTCGTTGCTGGTCGCCGTTCGACGGCCTGCGACGACCTGGGGTACCTCTGACGGCCTGGAGACGGCATGGTCATGCCCGGCCTACATGACGGAATCCAGGAACGCGATCAGAGACCCGCCTCCTATGAGGGTCCCCCCGATCGTGAAGAAGGTCGGTGCATTCTCTTCGGCATGCCTCCTCCACGCGTCGGGCGTAATGCTTCTTTTTGACGTGTTCTGACGCATCCAGGACCGGACGCGCTCTGGATATCGGAGCGAGATGAACGCAACTGCGAAACACACGATTGCAGCGATCAGTGGAGCGAAGCTCATGTCCATTGCCTCGGGCTGGACGCAAGATCCGGCCGGTCTCTGGTCTTCATGCCGCCGATCGGCATGACGGGAGCTGCGGTCAGGACCATGGCATACGCACGAAAAGTGGTCTCAATAACTCTGCCGGCCCGCATCAACTTGATCGCCACGAACGTCCGGGTTGAATCCGGCGTACACCGGCAAGACATGATCACAAACACGATGATCTTCAGTGCCTCCGCCAGCCAACCGGGCAGCCCGTAGCGCGGAAGCTGGTCGATCAACGCGAGTGTGCTGATCGTGGCCACGAAGAGGAGCAGTCGCGTGGGCCGAGTCGCGAGGAACGCGAAAGATAAAAATAGGATCTTGAAATACCTGCGCATCATGTTCCTTGCTCGACTTCTCCTGCGTGCGCGGAACCTTAACTCTCCTGCGCCAAACTCGGGACTCGGCCCTCGCGAGATCGCCCAAAGTCAGGCTACGTCGGTCGTTGCTTGACGGCCTGAAGCAGACGGCCCGGAGATTGCGGTCGCCATCAGCGATCGCGCACGACGCCTAGAGCACGTCGAAGGTCAGGCTCGATCGCCCTCGGAAGCTGACCTCCGCAACCCGCGTCGATCGAGAATGGGCCCAAGACCGTCGAAGTATCCCCGGAAAAGTCCACCCAAGATCGGCACCAGCAGTGCCAGCCGGCCGATGACAGCGACGCCCGGCATGAAAGCGATAAAGATCGAGAATCCGACAAGAACGGCGCAGACTACCAACCAGAGCCAGTTCATGATGACCACGGATGCCTTGCTTGATCTTCTTGCCTGCACTCGGGCATCTTAGGAGTCGGTTGCCACGGCGGTCAGTCCTACGCGCGAACTGGTCGTATGTTGGTCCCGCCGGCCAGTCGATCTCTGCTGCATCTGATCGGTGCACTGACCTATGGCATCGTTCGCCAAGTACCCGGTCGATTCCTCGTCGAGGTGCCGGTACCGTCTGTCTGTGTCGTGCAGACCGGGCTCGGCGGCGCGACACGGCGGACAGGGTGGTTCTGCCGGCGCCGATGTCGCGGAACCGCCGGGCGCTGCGTGTGGTCGATACCTCCAACGACATGGACGGAGGACCGCGATGCGCTGGAAGGCCCTGCCCGCAGCCCTGCTGCTGCTGACCGCCGCCTGCACCCCCGACCGGCCGCCCGCGGCCGCGCCGGGAACACCTGCGGGCAGCCCCACCGGCTCGGCCTCCCTCACGCCCGTCGCCGACTGCGGAACCCATGACCTCGGCCACCGGAGCGAGCTGCCGCCCGCCTCGCTGTCCTGCCTGCTCGACGCCGTCGACCAGCACCGTCCCGCAGTGCTGCGGGCGACGCGGCTGACCATCGAGGGCGACCCGATCCGCTTCACGTACACCGTGCGGCAGGACGGGCAGGTCGAGGTGCTCACCGACACCCGCGAGGACGCCTTCGGGTATCGCGGTGTCATGCGGGAGTTGTGCACCGGTCCGGCCGCAGGACCACCCGTCCTGGATTTCGCCCGGTGCTCCTCCCCAACACCGGTCCGCTGACGCGGCCGCCGCTGCTCACAGCGCGTGAGGCGCTGGCAAGGTGCCCTTCCACTACCGATAGCGATAGGAAGGTGCCCTTCCTTCGCTGGTGGCGCGGCGGGGGGAGGGGCGGGCGGGGGTGGCGGTGGGAGTGGGTGGGTGTTGGAGGTGGAGAGCGGTGGCGTACAGGAAGAGGACGACGCCGAGCATTTCGCAGAGTTCCTCGGCTGAGGCGGCCAGCACGTAGCGCATGGAGGCCCAGCCGGGGGTGAAGCCGATGTTCTCCCGGCCGGTGTACGCGCCCAGCACCTCGATTCCGGCCGCCCCGCCGAGGAACAGCGCGGCCGCGCCGAACATGAGCCAGCGCACCCGCGGTGGCAGGGCGAGCAGGAAGCGCAGGTACGCCAGGCCGAGCCCGAGCACCAGGGGCGCGGCGAGCACCAGCCAGGACAGGTACGACGCCTCGCCCGCGTCGAGCACGTCGGCCTGGGCCCCCAGCTCGTGGAACTGCGAGAACTCGTCCAGCGACAGCCCGGTGAAGACGACCGCGAGCACCCGCCAGTGGCGGCGGAAGCGCGCGTCCGCACCGCCGAGCTGCCACAGCAGCAGCGCGGCGAGGAACAGCAGCCCACTGGAGAACCAGGTGGGCAGGTTCTGCTCCTTGTCGACGTAGAAGAACTTGACGATCCGGCCCCAGTACGGGATGAGGTCGTACACCCCGAAGCCGTGGTAGACGATCGTGAACCCGAGGCTGAGCAGGTGGATCGCGGCCACGCTCCACAGCAGCACGCGGAGCAGCTTCGATGCCGGCACGTCGAGTCTCATGCCTGACCAACGAACCGCCGACGGTCCACAGCACGGTGTACTTGGCTTCCTCCCCCGGGGAGTTTCGTGCCATAGTCACCCGGTGTCCGATACCCCCGCACGGATGCTCGCGCTCGCCGGTGTCCTGATCGCCCTACTGAGCCTGGCCGTGGCGCTGGCCGGTTACCGGCGTACCCGGCTGGCCCCGAGCGCACGGCTGTACCACATCAACAACTTCGGCCCGGGTGACGCCAAGGAGTTCCTGATCGCCACAACGGTGACGAACGGGACACTCGGCGCGGTGCAGGTGGTGACCTGCGAGTTCGAGGTCAAGGGACTGCGCGGGCGGCACATGGTGGGCGGGCAGAGCCGCAAGGGGCCGGAGCTGCCGTACAAGGTGGAGGGTCACCACTCGGCCACCTGGACGGTCCCGGTGACCGACGTGGCCGACTGCTCAAGGTGTACGGCAAGCAGACCGCGAAGATCCGCGCGGTGCTGGCGCTGGGCAGCGGGCGGGACGTCAAGGGCGGCTGGTTCCGCTTCGACCTGGACAAGTGGGCCGCGGGCGGCGAGAAGCCCAAACCTGCCGGGGCGCGGCCGCAGAGCCCGGCGAAGTCGAAGGCCTGAGCCGTGACCGGCGTCGACATGTACTGGCAGCGGGTTCCGGAGGAGGCGTTGGCGGGTTCCCCGCGCCGGTTGTGGGACCGCTCGCCGGTGTTCGACGACACGGCGTACGAGCAGGCCCTGGCCGACGGCACCCTGCGCGCCGTCCCGGAGCACTACCTGCTGCTGGAGGTGCTCTTCGCGGGCAGCCAGGGGCCGGGTCACCCGGTGGCGGGGCTGGTCGTCTCGGGCGGGGCCTGGCATCCGGTCGACCTGTCCGGGGCGTCCGACGACGAGGTCGGCGTGCTCACCGCCGACGAGGTCTGCGCGGTATCGGCGTTCCTGCACGGGGCCGAGCCCGGCTCCTGGATCTCCCGGCGCGAGGGCGAACTGGCCGCCGTGCTGCGCGGTTACTCCACCCGGCCCTGGGACGACCTGCTCGCCCGGCGTCTGGCCTGGCACGCCGACGGCCTCGCCGCGTTCTACCACCACGCGGCCGCCGACGGCGAGGCCGTGGTGAAGGTCCTGGTCGGCTGAGGCCGTGCTCACCACCGCCTACGTCATCGGCTGGTCCGCCGCGGGCAAGCTCGCGGTGATGCCCCGTCCGGCGGGCGGGGAACGCTTGGCGGACGAGGTCGAGAACCTGCGCCGGCACGGGGTCGACACCGTGGTCTCCGCGCTGACCGACGCCGAGTGCGACCTGATGGGCCTGCGGGGCGAGGAGCACGCGGTGCGCGCGGCCGGGATGCGGTTCGTGTCCTTCCCCATCCCCGACTTCGGCGTGCCCGACTTCACGTCGTACCAGGAGTTGACCGCCCGGCTCGCCGAGGAGGTCGCGGCGGGCAGGTTCGTGCTGGCGCACTGCCATGGCGGGATCGGGCGGGCCACCGTCATCGCGGGCGGGGTGCTGATCCGGCTCGGGGCGAGCGCCGCGGACGCGATGGCCGCGATCGGTGCCGCGCGTGGACTTCCGGTCCCGGAGACCGAGCCGCAACGGGCGATCCTGGCGCGGTTGGCCGGGTTGGCGGGTCCTCGCCAGACCTGAGCCCCCCGTGCCGCAAAGCGCGGCGGGGCAACCGATGCCGCGATACGTGCACTGTGGAGCGGTGACATCGGCACTCATAGCAATTTGACTTTTTTACGGATTTCGCCAGCACATGGGCCTTTTGCGGCGCACAGTGATGTCTGGAGCAGCAGTGCGCGGGAGGAAGCGCCGTGGCCACCGCTGTTTCGCGGTTCCGCCGGAGACATTCCGGCAGGACGTTCCCGTGAGGAGGACAAGCGATGGCCGTAGCCAAGGCCGCAGCGAAGAAGGCCCCAGCGAAGAAGGCCGCTGCCAAGAAGGCGGTAGCCAAGAAGGCGCCGAGCCGGCCGGCCGCGGCGAAGAAGGCCGCGCCTGCCAGGAAGACCTCGCCCGCCAAGAAGACCGCCACAGCGCGCAAGACGACCACGGCGAAGAAGACCACCGCCAAGAAGACCACCGCGGCGGCGAAGAAGACCACGGCCGCGCGCAAGACCACGGCGGCCGCCCGCGCCACCGGCGTCAAGAAGGTCACGGCCGCGGTCAAGAAGACGGCCGCGAAGAAGACCACGACGGCGAAGAAGACGACCGCCGCCAAGAAGACGACGCCGCTGAAGAAGGCCGCCACGGCCCGGAAGACGACCACCGCGAAGAAGACCACCGCGGCGAAGAAGACGTCCCCGGCCAAGAAGGCCGCCGTCAAGAAGACTACGGCGGTCAAGAAGACCGCCGCCGCCAAGAAGACCACGGCCGCGAAGAAGGCGACCGCCAAGAAGACCACGGCGGCGGCGCGCAGCACCGGCGTCCGGAGGATCACCGCCGCGGTCAAGAAGACGGCCGCCGCGAAGAAGACCACCGCGGCCCGCAAGACGACGGCCAAGAAGGCGTCGCCTGCCAGAAAGACCACCGCGGCGAAGAAGACCACGGTCGCGAAGAAGACCGCGCCCGCCCGCAAGGCGACGGCCCGCAAGACGACCACGGTCCGCAAGACCACGACCGCGAAGAAGACCTCGCCGGCGCGCACGAGCGCCACTGCGGTCCGGAAGACGACCACCGCCCGGAAGACCACCACGGCGGCGAAGAAGACGACGGCCGCCCGCAAGGCGACCGGGGCGAAGAAGATCACCGCGGGGGTACGCCGGACCGCCACCGGCCGCGCCACGGCGAAGAAGACCATGGCGACCAAGAAGGTGACGCCGATGAAGAAGGCGACCACCGCCCGCAAGAGCGCGCCGGCCCGCAAGGCGATGGCGAAGACCGCCCCGGCCCGCAAGGCCACCATGCGCAAGACGGCGATGAAGAAGATGGCCCGCACGGCCATGCGTTAGCGGGGCAGCGTCGCCCTGATCGGTGTCATCCACAGCGTGACCTGCGGATGGCACCGAGTCGGCGTCACCGCCCGTACGGGCCGGGCCGCGGCGCGCGGACACCTGGTAAGAATGACCAATGGCATACCGCCGACTGCACGCCGAGGCCATCGACTTCACCGCACTGCGTCGCGAGCTGGAACTGCCCGACGGCTTCCCGCCCGCCGCGCAGGCGCAGGCCGAGGCGGCGGCCGCCGAGGTGAAGCTGCCCGACGCCGACCACACCGAGCTGCCCTTCGTCACCATCGATCCGCCCGGCTCCCGCGACCTCGACCAGGCCGTGTGCCTGTTCCGCCGCGACGGCGGCTACCGGGTGCACTACGCCATCGCCGACGTCGCGTCCTACGTCGCCCCGGACAGCCCGCTGGAGGCCGAGACCTGGCGGCGCGGGCAGACGGTGTACCTGCCCGACGGCAAGGTGCCGCTGCACCCGCAAGTGCTCAGCGAGGGCGCGGTCAGCCTGCTGCCCGGCGTGGACCGGGCCGCGGTGGTGTGGACGATCGACGTCTCCGCCGACGGCGACACGGTCGGCGTACGTTTGGAGCGGGCGCGGGTGCGCAGCCGGGCCAAGCTCGCCTACGAGGGTGTGCAGGCCGATGTGGACAAAGGCGTGCTCGCCGAGCCGATCGCGCTGCTGCCGGAGCTGGGCCGGCTGCTGACCGCGCGCGGCCTGGAGCGCGGCGCGATCAACCTGCCCATGCCCGAGCAGGAGATCGAGCCGCACGGCGCGGGCTGGCAGTTGCGCCTGCGCGCCCCGCTGCCGGCCGAGGAGTGGAACGCCCAGATCTCGCTGCTGACCGGCCGCGCGGCCGCGGACATCATGCTGGCGGGGCGGATCGGCCTGCTGCGCACCATGCCCGCCCCGGATCCGGAGGCGGTGGCCCGGCTGCGGATCGCGGCGAAGGGCCTGGGCGTGGACTGGCCCGCGGACCTGACCGTGGGCCAGGTGCTCGCCGGGCTCGACCCGGCCCGGCCCAAGGACGCCGCGTTCGTCGACGAGGCCGCGGAACTGCTGCGCGGAGCCGGGTACACGCCGTTCGCCGGGCAGGTGCCGGAGCAGCCGGAGCACAGCGCCGTCGCGGCGGCGTACGCCCACGTCACGGCTCCGCTGCGGCGCCTGGCCGACCGGTACGTCACCGAGGTGTGCCTGGCCCTGCACGACGGCCGTGAGGTGCCCGCCTGGGCCGCCGCGGCCCTGCCCGAGCTGCCCGCCGTCATGTCCGGCACCGACCGCGTCTCCTCCGCGGCCGAACGCGGCGCGATCGACCTGGTCGAGGCCACCATCCTGGCCGGCCGCGTCGGCGAGACCTTCCCCGCGACCGTGCTCGACACCAACCACGGCAAGCCGGGCGGCACGGTGGCCCTCACCGAGCCCGCGGTCCGCGCCCGCTGCGACGGCCAGCTGACCGCCGGCGACCAGATCACCGTCCGTCTCACCCAGGCCGACCCCACCAAGCGCCTGGTCCGCTTCACCCTCGCCTAGACCGAAGGAAGGGCACCTGCACAACGCTCCGCGTTGTAGCAGGTGCCCTTCTTAACGCTTGTCAGGCGCCGGGCAGCAGATGTGCGGTGTCGTTGACCGAGCGCACCGAGACACCGCCGTCGGGCCACACGTCGACGATCGAGACGCCGGCCGGGTCCAGCAGCAGCCGGTACAGGAACGCGTCGCCCGCCGCGAGCGCGTCGCGCAGGATCAGCTTGATCGGCGACACGTGCGACACGATGACGACCGTCTGGCCCTCGTACGCCTTCTGCAGCTTGCCCATCACCCCGCGCACCCGCTTGGCGACCTGCTGGAACGACTCGCCCTTCGGCGGCGCGACCGAGGTCGAGGCCAGCCAGGCGTCCAGCTCGGCCGGGTACTGCTCGCGCACGTCGCCGAAGGTCAGCCCCTCCCACACGCCGAAGTCGCACTCGATGAGGTCGTTCTCGACGCTCACCGGGATGCCGCCCGCGGCCGACGCGATCGCCGCCGCGGTGGCCTTGCACCGGCTCAGCGGCGAGCTGACCACCCGGTCGGGGCGCATTCCCGCGACCCGCCGTCCGGCGGCCGCGGCCTGCTCCTCCCCCACCGCCGACAGCGGCACGTCACCACGGCCGGAGTAGCGCTTCTGCGCGGTCAGCTCGGTCTCCCCATGCCTGACCAGCACCAGCCGGGTGGCCGGGGCGGTTCGCGGGGCCCAGTCCTCGCGCGGCCGCCCCGCCGCGGCGGTGGAGCCCGCGGCAGAAACAGAGCCGGCGGCCCGACCGGTTCCCGCGGTGCCCTGAGCTGCCGCCCGGCCCGGCCCGGCACCCGTCGCCGCGCCAGCGGCCGGTTCGCCGGATTCAGGGATGGCAGGGAAGGCGTCCGCGTCCCACGCGGTGACGATGCCGAACGCGGTCTCGCCGTCCAGGCTGCCCGTGCCGGCCCCGCCCTTGGCGGCGTCCATGGCCGCGTTGGCCAGGGCGTCGGCGGCCCGGTTGCGCTCACGCGGGATCCACGTGTACGTAACCTGGTCGAACTTGCGCACCAGCGTGGCCACCTCGGCGGCCAGCGGGCGCAACCCCGGGTGCTTGATCTGCCAGCGGCCGGACATCTGCTCGACCACCAGCTTGGAGTCCATCCGCGCCTCGACCTGCGACGCGCCCAGCTCGGCGGCGGCCTGCAGCCCGGCGATGAGGCCCCGGTACTCGGCGACGTTGTTGGTGGTCACGCCCAGTGCGGCGGCCCGTTCGGCGAGCACCTCGCCGCTGGCCGGGTCCCGCACGACCGCGCCGTACCCGGCCGGGCCGGGGTTGCCGCGCGCGCCGCCGTCGGCCTCGACGATGACCTTCCCGATGCTCACAGGCCGGACTCCGCGGTGCGGACCATGATGCGGCGGCACTCCTCGCAGCGCACGACCTCGTCCGGGGCGGCGGTCTTGACCCGGTTGCGGTCCGCGCCGAACAGCTCCAGGCGGCAGCCGCCGCAGCGGCCGTGCTGGACCAGGGCCGCGCCGAGCCCGCCGGACGACTCACGGATCTTGTCGTACAGCTGCACCAGCTCGGCGGGCAGGTCGGCGGCCAGCGGACGGCGGGCGGTCTGCTTCCACTCCGCCTCCTTGGTGATCTCCGCGATGGACTCGTCCCGGCGGGTCTCCGCGGCGATGCGCTTCTCCCGCGCGACGGAGATCTTCTCGTCGACGGCGTCGAGCGCGCCCTGCGCCGTCTCGCGCTTCTCCATCAGCTCCAGCTCGGCGTCCTCAAGCTCCGACTGCCGCCGCTTGAGCGAGCCGATCTCGTGCTCCAGCGCGGTCAGCTCCCGCGCGGGCAGCCGGCCGTCGTCGAGGCGCTGCTGATCCTTGGCACTGCGCTGGCGTACGGTGTCGACCTCGCGCTCCAGCCGGGCGATGTCGCGGTCCAGGTCGTCGACGTCGACCTCGGCGCGGGCCCGTTCGTCCTCCAGCCGGCCGATCGCCTTGCCGAGCACGTCCAGCTCGGCGAACTCCGGCAGGTTCTTGCGCCGGTGCGCCAGCTGCTGCAGCGTGGTGTCGATCGCCTGCAGGTCGAGCAACCGCTGCTGGTCCTTCGGGTCGGCCTTCACGTCGGCACTCCTTCTCTCGCGGTTGTCCAGTTGTCAAAGGCCACGTTCAGGCGACCGGGTCAAGTGTCGCGCAGGCGTGGAACCCGAACGGGTCGGTGGTCGTGTCGGAGACGATGGTCTCAAGTCCGGTCGCCGTACGCAGCCAGGCGGCCAGGGGTGTCAGCCAGGGCCGCTCGGTGGCGTAGTGCCCCGCGTCGACCAGCGCCGGGCCGCCCGAGGCCCGCAGGTCCGCGACGCGGTGGTGTTTGAGGTCCCCCGTCAGGTAGACGTCCACGCCGGCGGCGACGGCGTCGGGGATGAACTCGTCGCCGGACCCGCCGCACACCGCGACGGTGGACACCGGCCGGGCCGGGTCGCCGGAGACGCGTACGCCCCAGTTGGCGACCGGCAGCGCGGCGGCCGCGAGGTGCGCGAACTCGCCCAGGGTCAGCGGCGCGGGCAGGCGGCCGATCCGGCCGAAGCCGCGGCCTTCCTCGGTGGGCCGCAGCGGGCGGGTGTCCAGCAGGCCGAGCGCGTCGGCGAGCGCGTCGCTGACACCGGGCTTGGCCACGTCGGCGTTGGTGTGCGCGACGTACAGCGCCACCCCGTTGCCGATCAGGTCGTGGATGATCCGGCCCTGGTAGGTCGTCGCGGCCACCGACGACACGCCGCTGAGCAGCAGCGGATGGTGCGCGATGATCATGTCGGCGCCGGTGTCGAGCGCCTCGGCGACCGTGCTCGGCAGCACGTCCACCACCGCCAGCACGCGCGTCACCGGCTGCTCGGGACGCCCGGCGACCAGCCCGACGCGGTCCCACGGCTCGGCCCACCGCGGCGGGAACTCGGTCTCCAGCAGTGCGGTGAAAGACGCGACAGTCCAGGTCACCCGGACAGACTACTGCGCAACGGGCGCGGTCCCGCGTGGCGCGGGCGGCGTCAGGCCCCGGGCGGGCAGAGCTTCTCCACCGCGTCCAGGGCCAGCGCCCACGGGAACTCGTGGCGGTACCCGTCGCCCTCGCCGGGGGCGGGCAGTTTCAGCACGTCGTCGCCGTACAGCACGGTGATGCCCCAGCCGCGCAGCCGCACGATGTTCTCCTGGAACGCCGGGTGCCGGGCCATCGCCGCGTTGGTGAACGGCATCGCCACGATCGGCAGCCCCTTGCCCTGGCTCTCCACGATCAGCCCCAGGGCCAGCGTGTCCGCGATGCCCGCACCCCACTTGTTCACGGTGTTCACCGTCGCCGGGGCCACGAGCAGCGCGTCCGGCGGCGGAAGCACGTCAGGATCACCGGGGTTCTTGTAGGTGCTGCGCACCGGGTGCCCGGTCAGCGCCGCGAGCTGCGGCACGTCGACGAACTTGCGCCCGTCCGGCGTGACGACCACGCACACGTCGTACCCGCGCTCCTGCGCGAGCCCGACCAGCAAGCCGACGTCACGGGTCACCGGTGAGCCGCAGGCGATGACGTACAGCACGGGCCGGTTCACACGCCCACCCCCATCTGTTCGGCCAGCTCGGCCAGCGCGGCGGTGGGCGTGCCGCGGGTGCGCCGCAGCACGTCGCTGAGCACCTCGTGGGCGATGGGACGGCAGCGGATCTCGGCGGGCGCCAGCAGATCGCCCTCCAGCAGCATCTCGCCCGCCCGCTCGACGTCGCCGACCTGGGCGAAGCCGCGCGCCATGTCGAGGTAGTGGTGGGCCCGGCGCTCCGGCAGCATCGCGTTGAACGCGGCCGGGTCGAGCCCGTCGTGGATGGCGATGGCGAGGCCGCCCTCGCCCAGCTCGACCGCGGCGGCGGCGCGGTGGACCAGCACGTTGGTCGGGCCGAAGCTGGTCCAGTAGTGGTTCTTGTCGCCGCCGAGCCCGGCCGCCGCGTCCTGGGCCGCGGTCAGCAGGTCGCGCATGGTCGCGCTGTCGCCGATGCAGGAGGCGGCCATCGCGCCCTGCAGCAGCAGGAAGCCGTACACCGAGAGCTGGTCGTCGGCGGTCTCGCCCGGGGTCGGGCAGAGCCGGTTGGCGATGTTGACGTTGACTTCGAGAGCGGCCCGGTGCCGGCCCAGTGCCCGCAGCGCGTTGGCGACCCGGGTGGTGGCCACCCCGGCGAGCAGCTGGTCGCCGGCCCGCTGCGACACCGCGATGGAGCGGTCCGCGGCCAGCCAGCTCAGGTCCAGCTCGCCGAGCTTGCGCAGCACCGACGACGCCAGCTGGTACACCTGGCCGAGCAGGTGCGCGGCCTCGCGGGAGTCGTCGGAGTGGGCGTACGCCGTGTCGGCGGCCTGGGCGTCGCGCAGCAGCTTGGGCAGCGCGCGGGCGAGCACGCCGTAGCGGCCGTGCTCCCAGGTCTGCCAGGCGTGCAGGGCGGCCTTGCGCATCTCCGCGATCGGCGGCGGCTCGGGGGCCGCGTAGAAGAACGCGCTGATCTGGTCGTAGCGCTCCAGCGCGGAGCGGATCTCGGCGACCTCGATCTGGTCGATGCAGTTCATGCTGTCGGGCCGGCGCTCCGGGTCCTTGCCCAGCAGCAGCTGGACGTCGAGCTGGAGCACGTCGGCGATCTCGTACACGACCGAGAACTTGTCGAGCCGGCGCACGCCGCGCTCCACCTTGTCCACCCAGCTCTTCGACTTGCCCAGGCGGTCGGCGAAGACCTGCTGCGACATCTTCCGGCGGTTGCGCCAGTACGACACCCGGCGCCCTATCGGCAGCTCGTCCATCCTCCAGCCCTCCCCTCATCGGGTCGGTCTGACCGAGTCGCACAGTCTGTGCGCCCACATCCGGTCCGACACTCGTATCTTCAGATGCAAGTTGCAGTTGGACAATGCATTCAGACGGTTGCTCTGGACTGTTGTCGATGTAACGACGACTCGACACGTCGGTGACGGCTTTCGTGGATGTCGATCTCCGGGATCGGCTCACTTAACCCGGAAGAGGGGGTCGGACTCATGCGGTGGCCACAGGCGCCGTTCGGCAAAGGCCTGTTACGGCGGCGGTTGCGCCTGGCGGCGCAGCGTTTCGCCGAACACGGCTGGGCGGTGATGCCAGGCGGATACTTCAACGGCCGGCGCATGGCCTGCGACCGCACGAACTGCTTCGCCACCAGCAGCCATCCGCTGTACGACGATTGGGAGACCCGGTCGAGCACCAGGTCCGAGCAGTTCGACGAGTGGTGGAGCGAGCGCCCGCACGCGCTGCTGCTGCCCACCGGATACGCCTTCGACGTGCTGGAGGTGCCCGCCCTGCTCGGCTCACGGGCCGTGTGCGGGCCGCCGACCGGCCCCGGCCGCGCGACGTCCGCGGGCCGCGTACGCGGACCCGTCGCGGTCACCGCCGCGGGCAGCTGGATGTTCCTGATGCGCTCGGGCGGCACGTTGGCCCCCGAACTGGACCACCGGGTCGACGTGGTGCGCCACTCCATCGGCTCGTGGATCCCCGCCCCGCCCACGGTCCTGCCCGACGGGCCGATCCGCTGGAAGGTGTCGCCGCAGAGCATCGGCTGGCAACTGCCCGACCCGGACGAGTTCCAGTCCGCCCTCGTACAGGCGCTGGTGGCGCTCGACGCCTCGTTCCTCGACCTGCCCGTCACCGCGCGCCGCCGGCTCGCCCCGAAGGCCCTGCCCCGGCCCGCCGCCCTCAAACCCACCCCGACCCTGCGCCGAGCAGTCTGAGCAGCAGCCCTGCCACCCCTCGAACCCGCCCGGTGACGCGCACCGGGCAGCGACCGCCCGTCAGCGCGGTCGTTAGGTGAGGTATCGAGGAGGTCCGACATGGCACCTGACAACGTAGAACGGCACCTGGCGCACGTCGAGTCCCAATTTGGGGTCATACGATCGTCCGCCGCCCGCTGGGCAGGCACCCGACCCGCCGGCACCCGCCCGCACGGCTCCCGCCCCTCCGGCTCCCGCCCCACCAGCACCCACCGCCCACCCCGCTAAAAGGAAGGGCACCTTCCCATCGGTATCCGTAGAGGAAGGGCACCTTCTTAACTTCGCACCACTCGCACGCTGGTACGGAACCCCCTCCTCAGGGTCGCGGCCTCGGCGACGATCCGGCGTACCTCTTCCGGGCGACCCGCCACGAACGAGGGCGTGAAGTGCAGCACCTGTACGCCGTGGCGGCCGAGCAGGTTGTGCCGCTCCAGCGAACGGGCCCAGTCCTCGGGGCTCAGCTGGAACTCGCGGGAATCCACCTCGATCGCCAGCGCCGCGCCCGGCACGTACCCGTCGGGCGTGGGCAGCGGCGTACCGTCCGCCAGCACCAGCCGCGGATTCCACAGCACGGTGCCTACCTCCGGCAGATTGGCAAGCAGGGCTCGGGCCTGCGCCTCGGGCGCTGAACGCGCGCCGCCGGCGATCTCGGCCAGCACCTTGCGCACCACCGCGGTGCGGCTGCGCCCCGCTCGCCGGATCTCCAGGTCGAGCCCCTTCATCGGCACCCGGAACCGCTGCACCGCCTCCGCCATGACCGCCCGGACTATCCGCAGCTCGCGCAGCTCACGACAGGTGTCGACGACCGCGCGGGCCGGGCTGGCCACCCGGTAGTGCTCGGCGTGCCGGGCACGGCTGTCCAGGGACAGGGCCCGCTTCACGACGGCGAAGCCGTTGGAGCGGCAGCGGGTGGCGTGCGGGACGAGCAGGTTCACCTCGGGCGCGGGCGGCAGGGCGCGGAAGCCGTACCAGGACAGCGCGCTGGGGCCGGTGATCTGCGCGTCGGGACCCGCGTACAGGGTCGCCGCGACGCGGCGCTGCTCGTCGGTGAGCGTGCCGCCGTGCACGCAGTAGACGCCCGCGAGCACCCGCTGCCAGCGTCCGGTCTGGATCCGGCGGTAGATCATCATGTCGGTGTGCCCGGTGGCGAGCACCTGCGCTCGGGTGAGCAGTTGCTGCTGGCGGTGCGCGAGCTCGTCCAGCGCGGCGGCGGAGTCGGAAGTCATGCACGGCAGAGTCGCCATCGCCGCCACGACGAACAACCGCACGACCCGGCCCACCTGTGGACGAATCACCGCTTGTGGAAAACCGCCGCAGCCGGTGTGGATCTGCTATGCGCCACGCCGTCGACCCAATGCGCAGCGGGTCTTCCCGCACTGCGGTTCCCGCGTTGCGGCTGTGTCTGCACCATGCGCCGCCGGCCGCATCCGACCGCAATGTTCCAGCTCAAGCCGCCCACGGCGTTAAGAAGGGCACCTTCCATAACGCGGAGCGTTAAGAAGGTGCCCTTCCTTTGTCCGAGACCTGGCTAGAGGGTGGTGGTCCAGCCGTGGGGGTCGGCGGCGCGGCCGTACTGGATGTCGACGAGGGTCTGGCGCAGGCCGGCGGTGACCGGGCCGGTGCCGCCGTCGCCGAGCTTGAACTCGCCGTCGACGCCGCGCACGGTGCCGATCGGGGTGAGCACGGCGGCGGTGCCGCAGGCGAAGGTCTCCACGATCTCGCCACTGCGCGCGCCGTCACGCCACTCGTCGATGGTGACCGGGCGCTCCTCGACCTGGCGGCCCTGCTCGCGGGCGAGCGTGATGACCGAGTCGCGGGTGATGCCGGGCAGGATCGAGCCGTTCAGCTCCGGCGTGAACATCGAGCCGTCCTTGCGGACGAAGAAGACGTTCATGCCGCCCAGCTCGTCGACGTACTTGCGCTCCACGGCGTCGAGGAAGACGACCTGGTCGCAGCCGTGCTCGGCGGCCTGCGCCTGGGCCAGCAGCGAGGCGGCGTAGTTGCCGCCGCACTTGGCCGCGCCGGTGCCGCCGGGCGAGGCCCGGGTGTACTCGTCGGACACCCAGATGGTGACCGGCTTGAGCCCGCCCGAAAAGTACGGCCCGACCGGCGACGCGATCACGCAGTACAGGTACTCCCGGGCCGGGCGCACCCCGAGGAAGACCTCGCTGGCGTACTGGAACGGGCGCAGGTAGAGGCTGCCCTCGGTGCTCGTCGGGATCCACTCCTGGTCGGCGCGGACCAGTTCGCGGACCGAGTTGACGAACAGGTCCTCCGGCAGCGGGGCCATCGACATGCGGTGCGCCGACTGGGCGAACCGGCGGGCGTTGGCGTCCGCGCGGAAGAAACCGACCTGGCCGTCGGCCCGGCGGTACGCCTTCATGCCCTCGAAGATCTCCTGGGCGTAGTGCAGTACGGCCGTGGCCGGGTCCATCGGGATCGGCGCCCGCGCCTCGACGCGCGCGTCGTACCAGCCCTTGCCCTCGGCGTACCGGATGGTCACCATGTGATCGGTGAAGACCCGCCCGAAACCGGGGTTGGCCAGCAGCGCCTCGCGCTCCGTGGCCGATACCGGCTGCGAACTCGGACGGATCTCGAAGTCGATCGTGCCACCGCCACTCATGCGCGCTGCCCTCCATCGTTCGGGGATCTGGGGGAAAACTTACCTCTAACGGTCGTTCAACCCCAGCCCGGCCGATGACCTGGGCAGTTTGTACGCATCCACCCCGGTCACCGCACGGACCGGAGCCCTGCGGTCATGCTACGAGTACGGATACCCGGTCGCCGACCTCGGCGGTGCGGATCGGCTCGCCGGTGCGCCCGGAGAGCTCCGTCGCCACGGCCTCCTCGATCTTGCGAGCCTCGTCGGGGTGGCCCAGGTGCTCCAGGCACAGCGCCACCGACAGGATCGCCGCCACGGGGTCGGCCTTGCCCTGGCCCGCGATGTCCGGAGCAGAGCCGTGCACCGGCTCGAACATCGACGGGAACGCCCGGGTCGGGTTGATGCAGCCGCTCGCGGCCAGGCCGATGCCACCGGTGACGGCGGCCGCGATGTCGGTGAGGATGTCGCCGAACAGGTTGTCGGTGACGATCACGTCGTAGCGCTGCGGGTTGGTCACCATGAACATGGCCGCCGCGTCGACGTGCTGGTATTCCGTCGCGATGTCCGGGAACTCCTTCGCCACCTCGGCGAAGGTGCGCGCCCACAGGCCGCCCGCGTGGGTCAGCACGTTGGTCTTGTGCACCATGGTGACCTTGCGGCGGGTCCGGCCGGCAGCCCGCGCGAAGGCATCGCGGATGACCCGCTCCACGCCGTGGCGGGTGTTCAGGCTCTCCTCGGTGGCGATCTCCGCCGGGGTGCCCCGGTGCAGGCCGCCGCCGGCGCCCGCGTACAGGCCCTCGGTGCCCTCGCGCACGACGACGAAGTCGATCTCGCCCGGCTTGACGTTCGCCAGCGGGCCCGCGGTCCCGGGCCACAGGCGCGACGGACGCAGGTTGACGTACTGGTCGAAGTCGAAGCGCAGCTTGAGCAGCAGGCCCCGCTCCAGCACACCCGGCGGCACGCTGGGGTCGCCGACCGCACCGAGCAGGATCGCGTCGTGCTGGGCCAGCTCGTCGCGCACCGAGTCCGGGAACACCTCACCGGTCCGGTGGTAACGCGCCGCGCCCAGGTCGTACGGAGTGGTCTCCACGCCCGGCAGCACCGCGTCGAGGACCTTGAGCCCCTCCGCCACCACCTCGGCGCCGATACCGTCCCCTGCCACGACCGCGATCCGCATGCCAGCCCGCTCCCTACCGCTCATGCCACATGTCTACCGAACGTTAAGCCCCGCTCCCACCCAACGGTACATCCGTTCCACCATGTGGACTTCGCGGTCAGGGATTGCGGTGGTCGCCGAGCAGCCGGCCGCTGCGGATCAGGGGGCGCTTGGAGACGCCGCGTACGGCCCGCCCGGGCTCCTCGTCGGGCTGGCTGCTGCGCACGAACAGGGTCACCGTGACCGCGGGCGCAAAGCCGTTGCGCGACATGAGCGTCGCCGACGCGCTGTTGGACGACTCGACGTCGGTCACCACCCGGCTCGCCCCGCCCGCGAACAGCGCCTCGCAGCAGGCGTTCACCAGCCGCCCAGCGATGCCCCTGCCCTGGTACGCCGGGTCCACCGCGATCCACTCCAGGTAGCCCCAGTCGTCGCGCAGCTCGAAGGTCTGCGAGCCGAGCACGAAGCCGACCACCTTGGCGCCGTCCAGTGCCACCCAGCACGCGCTGTCGCCGCTGTCCAGGTGCTCGGCGACGGCGGTCAGCGACCACGAGGTGTACGGCTTCACCGTCGTGTCGAAGACCCGGTAGCCGAGGTCGAGGACCTGGCGCAGGTGCTCGAAGCCGACCGGCGCGATGACGATCTCCGTCGGGGACGACTCACTCATGCCGGAATGCTGCCATGAACCCGCCTCGATCGGCCGGATTACCGCCGTGACCAGGAGCAGCGCGCGGGCACCGCAAACATGTGAGATAACTAACCGACCGATCGTTCTTATTGATTGCTAACCTGCCGCCATGAAGGCAGCGATCCTGATGACCGGTCGGCTCCTCAACGCCGCCGCCGTGCTCGCCCCGCCCCTCGCCCGGCGTGTGGCGTACAAACTCTTCTTCCGCCCGGCCGACCGCGCCGCGGTCCACCCTCGCGAGCAGGACGTGCACGCGGCGGCCGCGGTCGCAGAGGTCGATCTCGACGGTGTCCCGGTCGCGACCTACAGCTGGGGCGACGGCAGCCGGCCGGTGCTGCTCGTGCACGGCTGGAGCTCGCGCGGCTCCCGGTTCGCCGGGATGATCGCCGACCTGCTCGACCGCGGCTACAGCCCGGTCACCTTCGACGCGCCCGGCCACGGCGACTCCGGCGGCACCACGACCAACCTGCTCCAGTACGAACGCATCATTCGCGGGCTGCAGGACCGGCACGGCGACTTCGCGGCGGTCGTCGCCCACTCCTTCGGCGTCCCCTGCGCCTTCCACGCCCTGCGCACCGGACTGCGCGCGGGCTGCCTGGTCGCGGTCGCCGGTCCCGCCGAGTTCGACCACCTGGTCACCGAGTTCGCCCGGCAGTTGCGCCTGCGCCCCTCACTCGCCCGGCACCTGCGCGAGCACTCGGTGCGCGACCTCGGTGTCGACGACCTGTGGACCCGCTTCTCCAGCGTGTTCGAACCGGCGGCGCTGGCGGTCCCGCTGCTCGTCGTGCACGACACCGACGACGACGTGGTCGGCGTCGACCACGCCCACCGGATCCACGCCGCCTATCCGGGCTCACAACTGCTGATCACCAGTGGACTGGGGCACCGCCGGGTCCTCGGCGATCCGCGCATCGTCGACCCGATCGGCGCGTTCCTCGACACCCACGCTCCGGTCGCCGTCCAGCGATCCGCCTACCCGCTCTGACACCGCAATCACCGCGAACCGCCCACGACAGCAGGCGCAGTGCGTTGATCCGTTTTCGTGGACGCTGGACGCCCCTACAGGGGCACCGGGCGTCCACAAAAACGGATCAACAGCCGTGGCCGCTCACCACCAGCCCCAGCCGCCCTGCGCGCCGGACGCGGGCGGGTGGGTCGCCTGGTAGGCCAGTGCCGCGGCCAGCAGCCCGTCGGCGGGCTCGCGCAGCAGGTGCTCGTCAACCACGATCCACCGGTCGCCGCCGCGCAACCCCCACAGCAGATACCGGCGCGACCAGGCCGGGTAGGTGCTCAGCGCCACGATCCGGTCCGGGTCGCGCACCTGCACGGCCAGGCCCACGCCGTCGCGCGTGCTCGGGCCGACGGCGTGCAGGCCGACGACCTCGGTCCAGGGCACGGTGACCCGCAGCCGCCGGATCCAGATGCCCGCCTCGTCCACCCGGACCGCGGGCCCGCGGTCGAAGGGCCGCAGCCGGTACGCATGGACCAGGCTGATCAACGCAGGCACGAGCAGGGTGAGCGCCCACACGATCGCCCAGCCGCGTAGGGCGCCCCAGTCGAACGGCTCCCCCGGGAACGCCTCCGCCTGCAGGTCACGCTCCATGTCCCACGTGTCGATCATCATGTACAGGTACACGACCGGCACGCCGAACAGGGGTATGGCGATGAGCGGCAGGCCGATCCCGGACTGCCGTCCTTCCGTCGGCACCGCGCCGCGGGTGTCCCGCAGCGCGGCGGCCACCCGGGCGGGCGCGACGGTCCGGGCCCATCGCCCGCGGGCGATCTCGACGCCCATCAGGCCGGCCGACGCGAGCACCATCGCCCCGATGCCCGCGAGGCGCACCCATGACTCTGCCGGGCCGTCGCGCCAGGTGACCAGCAGCACCACGGGCACGAGCGCCAGGACCAACCAGGCCGACCACCTGCTGCCGCGCAGCCAGGCGTGGTGGCGGGCGATCATGGCGTCCTGCACCGCCGGGTCGGCGGGCAACGTTGCGGCGCGGCCCGTGCGGCGGACTTCGGCGCGCAGGGTCGCGGGCAGTTCGCGCCATGCGGTGATGGGCTCGGTCATCGGCATGACCGGCATTCTGCTGCCCGGCCCCGGTGGCCGACGAGAGGAATCATGCCGACGAGAGTGCGCCACTCGGGCAAGAAATTCTGCCCCGGTACGCAGTTCGGCCCGGTGAGCTGCGGCAACAGCTCACCGGGCCGAACGGTGCTCGTCTGGCTGCTCGTCACCCGCCGCGGCAGGGGTCACCCGAAGACCCGTCCCGAACGCGTGACAAGCGTGTCCGCAGTGGACACCTGTGCAGGTTACCCAGCGGACAACACGCTACGCAAGCGCCTGCTCACTCTTCGGTGAGATCAACCGCGCTGACCGACGCCGCGCCGATGTTCTCGGCGGCACGCTGCAGCAGGTCGGCCGCGACCGGCGAGTCGACGGTCAGCGTCATCAGCGCCTCGCCGCCGGCCTCGCGCCGGGCCACCTGCATCGCCGCGATGTTCACGCCGACCGCGCCGAGCACGGTGCCGACCGCGCCCACCACACCGGGCCGGTCCGCGTAGCGGAAGAACAGCAGGTTGCCGTCGGCGTCCAGCTCCAGGTCGAAGCCGTCCAGCTCGGTCAGCTTGATCTGCTCGCGCAGGCCGTGGGTGACCACCGCGCCGGCGACCGAGACGGTACGCCCGTCCGGCAGCGCGCCGCGCACCGTCACCAGGTTCTTGTGCTCGTTGACCTCGGGGTTGGTGGTCAGGTCGATCTCGACGCCCCGGTCGGCCGCGATCAGCGGCGCGTTGACATAGGTGACCTGCTCCTCGACGATCGCGCTGAACAGGCCCTTGCTGGCGGCCAGCTTCAGCACCGACACGTCGTGCAGGTTCACGATCTCGCCGCGCACCTCGATGGTGACCCCGGCGGCCACGCCACCGGCCACGGCGGTGAAGACCTTGCCGAGCTTCTCGGCCAGCGGCAGCAGCGGCCGCACCTCCTCGGCGACCACGCCACCGGCCTGGACGTTCACCGCGTCCGGCACGAACTCGCCCTGCAGGGCCAGCTTGACGCTCTTGGCCACGGCCAGGCCGGCCTTGTCCTGCGCCTCGTGCGTCGACGCGCCCAGGTGCGGCGTGGCGACCACGTTGTCGAACGCGAACAGCGGCGACGTGGTGCACGGCTCCTTGAGGTACACGTCGATGCCGGCGCCGGCGACCCGGCCCTCGGCCAGCGCGTCGGCCAGCGCCTCCTCGTCGATCAGGCCGCCGCGCGCGGCGTTGATGATCCGCACGTCCGGCTTGACGAGCTGGAGCTCCTTCGCGCCGATCAGGCCGACGGTCTCCGGGGTCTTCGGCAGGTGGATCGAGATGAAGTCACTCTCGCGGAGCAGCTCCTCCAGGCCGACCAGGCGCACGCCCAGCTGCGCCGCGCGGGCGGGCTGCACGTAGGGGTCGTACGCGATCAGGCGGGTGCCGAACGCGGCGATGCGCTGCGCGAACAGCACGCCGATGCGGCCCAGGCCGACCACGCCGACGGTCTTGCCCTGCAGCTCGACACCGGTGTACTTCGAGCGCTTCCACTCGCCGTTCTTCAGCGCCGACGACGCCGAGGCGGTGTTGCGGGCGACGGCCAGCAGCAGCGCGATGGCCTGCTCGGCGGCCGAGACGATGTTCGAGGTCGGCGCGTTGACGACCATCACGCCACGGGCGGTGGCGGCGGGCACCTCGACGTTGTCCAGGCCCACGCCCGCGCGGGCGACGACCTTCAGGCGCGGCGCGGCCGCGATCGCCTCGGCGTTGATCTGGGTGGCACTGCGCACGATCACGGCGTCGGCGTCGGCCAGCGCGGCAAGCAGTGCCGCCCGGTCCGTGCCGTCGACGTGACGCACGTCGAAGTCGTGCGCCAGCACGTCGAGCGCGGCGGGAGCGAGTTCTTCGGCAATGAGAACGACGGGAGTCACAGCTTGCCTCACGGAGAGAGTTGGATGACTTCAGCCCGGTTCGCCGCACTGCGTGTCGGGCCCTACCCCCGCGATGCTACGGGCTCGCGGGCGCTTCGCATGTCCAAGCCACCGCGTGACGGTACTCACGTTCGTGCTGCTCAGTCCGTTTCCGGCGCTCTTTGGAACCGGTCAAGAACGCGCTGCGCGCGCCGGAAAGCGCTGACCGGGCGAAACGGCATGATCAAGAAAAACCGGGCCGTACCCAGGGATCGCCTGGGCACGGCCCGGTAAGCCCGCCCGCAAGGTTGCGCGGGCGGACACCTATGGGAGAGGAAAGTCTTTACGCGGTCTCGGTGATCGGCCGGTCGACCCAGCTCATCATGGCCCGCAGCTTGGCGCCGGTCTCCTCGATCGGGTGCACCGCGCCCTGCTCCTGCAGCTTGGTGAAGTTCGGGCGGCCGTTGTCGTCCTCGGCGACCCACTCGCGCGCGAACTCGCCGTTCTGGATCTCGCCGAGGATGCGCTTCATCTCCTCCTTGACCCGGCCGTCGATGACGCGCGGGCCGCGGGTGACGTCGCCGTACTCGGCGGTGTCGGAGACGCTGTAGCGCATACGGGCGATGCCGCCCTCGTACATCAGGTCCACGATCAGCTTCAGCTCGTGCAGGCACTCGAAGTACGCCACCTCGGGCGCGTACCCGGCCTCGGTCAGCACCTCGAAGCCCGCCTGGACCAGCGCGGACGCGCCACCGCAGAGGACGGCCTGCTCACCGAACAGGTCGGTCTCGGTCTCCTCCTTGAAGGTGGTCTTGATGACGCCGGCCCGGCTGCCGCCGATCGCCTTGGCGTACGACAGGGCCAGGGCCTGCGCGCCGCCGGTCGGGTCCTGCTCGATGGCGATGAGGCAGGGCACGCCCTTGCCGTCGACGTACTGGCGGCGCACCAGGTGGCCGGGGCCCTTCGGGGCGACCATCGCCACGTCCACGTCCGCGGGCGGGGTGATCAGGCCGTAGCGGATGTTGAAGCCGTGGCCGAAGAACAGCGCCTTGCCCGAGGTCAGGTTCGGGGCGATCGACTCGGCATAGATGAAGCGCTGCGCGGTGTCCGGCGCCAGCAGCATGATGACGTCGGCCTCGGCCGCCGCCTCGGCCGGCGTGACCACGCGCAGGCCCTGCTCCTCGGCCTTGGCGCGGCTCTTCGAGCCCTCCTTGAGCCCGACGCGCACGTCGACACCCGAGTCGCGCAGCGACAGCGCGTGGGCGTGACCCTGGCTGCCGTACCCGATCACCGCGACCTTGCGGCCCTGGATGATCGACAGGTCCGCGTCGTCGTCGTAGAAGATCTCAACCATTCTCGTTCCCTCTCAAGGTCACTCGCCGGGCCAGGGCATCTTCGCCCCGACCCCCGGCGGCAGGTGCACGCGGCCATCCCGCGTCCCACCAGTTGATCGTCTCGTCCCGCCCGGCCCTCCCCTGCCGCAACTCTTAAAGACTTGCGGCCTCGGAGGGTTCGGGATGCCGCGACTCTTAAAGAGTTGCGGCGGGAGTGGGGCGGGCCCGGAGGCCCGCCGCCGGGTGGGTGGTCAGGCGGCCAGGCGCAGGGCCGGGTTGGCGGTGATGCTGCGCGAGCCGCGGCCGATGGCGACCAGGCCCGACTGCACCATCTCCTTGATCCCGTACGGCTCCAGGTCGCGCAGCAGCGCGTCGAGCTTCTCGGCGGTGCCCGTCGCCTCGATGGTGAGCGCGTCCGGGGCCACATCCACGACCTTGGCCCGGAACAGCTCGACGGTCTCCAGCACCTGCGAGCGCACCGGGCGGTCGGCCCGGACCTTCACCAGCAGGAGTTCGCGCTGCACCGCGGTGCTGGCCTCCAGCTCCACGATCTTCAGCACGTTGACCAGCTTGTTGAGCTGCTTGGTGACCTGCTCCAGTGGCTGCTCGTCGGCGTTGACGACGACCGTGATGCGGGAGACCTCGGGGTGCTCGGTCTCCCCCACCGCCAGCGAGTCGATGTTGAACCCGCGCCGCGAGAAGAGCCCCGCCACGCGCGCCAGCACACCGGGCTTGTTCTCGACGAGCACTGAAAGCGTGTGCTTACTCATCAGATGTCATCCTCGTCGAAGGTGGGACGCACGCCCCGGGCGAACATGATCTCGTCGTTGCTGGTGCCGGCGGCGACCATCGGCCACACCATGGCGTCCTTGCCGACCACGAAGTCGATGACCACGGGCGCGTCGTTGATCGCCATGGCGGCCTCGATCGTCCTGTCGACGTCCTCGGCGGACTCGCAGCGCATGCCGATGCAGCCCAGCGCCTCGGCGAGCTTCACGAAGTCGGGGATGCGGTGCTTGTGCGTGCCCAGGTCGGTGTTGGAGTAGCGCTCGTTGTAGAACAGCGTCTGCCACTGCCGGACCATGCCCAGGTTGCCGTTGTTGATGACGGCCACCTTGATCGGGATGCCTTCGAGCGCGCAGGTGGCCAGCTCCTGATTGGTCATCTGGAAGCAGCCGTCGCCGTCGATCGCCCACACCACCGCGTCGGGCCGGGCCACCTTCGCGCCCATGGCGGCCGGGACGGCGTAGCCCATGGTGCCCAGGCCGCCGGAGTTGAGCCAGGTGGCCGGCTTCTCGTACGAGATGAACTGGCTGGCCCACATCTGGTGCTGGCCGACGCCCGCCACGTAGACCGCGTCCGGACCGGCGATCTCGCCCAGCCGCTTGATCACGTACTGCGGGGCGAGCGTGCCGTCCTCGGGCTCCTCCCAGCCCAGCGGGTAGCGGGTGCGCAGGTCGTTGAGCTGCGCCCACCAGTCCTCGCGAGCCGGGTGGGACTCCGCCTTCAGCGCCGTGATCAGCTCCTCGATCACGTGCTTGACGTCGCCCACGATCGGCACGTCCGCATGGCGGTTCTTGCCGATCTCGGCCGGGTCGATGTCGGCGTGGATGACCTGGGCGTCCGGGGCGAAGCTGTCCAGCTTGCCGGTGACCCGGTCGTCGAAGCGCGCGCCCAGGGTGATCAGCAGGTCGCTGCGCTGCAGCGCGTACACCGCCGACACCGTGCCGTGCATGCCGGGCATGCCGACGTGCTGGGTGTGCGAGTCGGGGAACGCGCCCCGGGCCATCAGTGTGGTGACCACCGGGATGCCGGTCAGCTCGGCCAGCTCGCGCAGCGCGTCGGTGGCCTGGGCCTTGAGCACGCCGCCGCCGACGTACAGCACCGGGCGCTTCGCCGCCATGATCAGGCGGGCCGCCTCGCGGATCTGCTTGCCGTGCGGGTGCAGGGTCGGCCGGTAGCCGGGCAGGTCCAGGGTCGGCGGCCAGCTGAACGTGGTCTGCGCCTGCAGCACGTCCTTCGGGATGTCGACCAGGACCGGGCCGGGCCGGCCGGTGGCCGCCAGGTGGAACGCCTCGGCCAGCACCCGGGGCAGGTCCTCGGCGGACTGCACCAGGAAGTTGTGCTTGGTGATCGGCAGCGTGATGCCCTGGATGTCCGCCTCCTGGAAGGCGTCGGTGCCGATCGCCGGGCGGGCCACCTGACCGGTGATCGCCACCAGCGGCACCGAGTCCATGTACGCGTCCGCGATCGGCGTCACCAGGTTCGTCGCGCCCGGTCCCGACGTCGCCATGCACACGCCGACCTTGCCGGTGGCCTGGGCGTACCCGGTCGCGGCGTGCCCGCCGCCCTGCTCGTGGCGGACCAGGATGTGGCGCAGCTTCGAGTCGAACAGCGGGTCGTACGCGGGCAGGATGGCGCCGCCGGGAATGCCGAAGACCACCTCTACCCCGAGCGCCTCCAGCGACTTGACGAGGCTCTGCGCGCCGGTGGCCGCGACAGGGGCGGACTGGGCGCTGGTGGCGGCGGGGGGCGCTGATCGTTGCGCCGCGGCCCGCTGGGCCAGGGACTCCGGGCTGGGTCTAGTCATTTCCGATCACCTTTGGCATCTGGAAGGTCTCAGGGCGTCCGGCCAACAAAAAAGCCCTCGTGCAAAGTTCGCACGGGGGCCAGCGCACTCTCGTCAGTTTGAGAGTGCGCTCAGGTAAGTACTCGGGTGGACGGCCGAGAGGTCGACATGGGCTCAGCTTGACGCATCTCAGCCGCTGAGTCAACTGCTCCCGGATGTTGGGACGACCGTGTCGTGACGTCCCGCTGAGCTGCCGCTCGCCTCGCTGACGCGAGACGGCGAGAGCCCGCCGATCGGCTGCGTCAGCGGCAGGGATTTGGCCGGTGACGCGCTGTTTCCCGACCCGGTCGGGGTGCTCGGCAGCGTCTTGGTCGGGGCGGGGCCGGCGTTCGCGGACGGCGCGCTCGGCAGTGGTTTGGGCGGTGCGGCGGGCAGGGCTTTGAGCCCCCCGTTGGCCGAGGACGCCAGCCGCGCCTCCAGGTGCTCGGCGGGCACGCCCATGCCGAACAGCTGGCCCTGCCCGTACGGGCAGCCGGTCGCCTCGACCAGGCGGCGGTGGTGCGGCTCGCTGATGCCCTCGGCGATCACCTGCAGGCCGAGACGCTGACCGAGGCGCACCGCCACGTCGACCATCGGCGCGCCCGGCCCGTGGTCGGACGGCGCGTCGATGACCAGGTCACGGTCGATCTTGAGGATGTCCACCGGCATCTGCCGCAGCTGCCCCAGCGAGGAGTAACCCGCGCCGAAGTCGTCCAGCGCGATGCGCAGGCCCAGCGCGCGCAGCGCGGCCAGGGTGCGCCGGAACTCGTCCAGGTCGGTGGCGACGGCGTGCTCGGTCACCTCCAGCACCAGCCGCGACGGCGGCACCCGGTGCTTGCGCAGCACCTCTTTCACGCCGGTGACGTACTTGGTGGAGTGCAGCTCCCGCGGGGAGATGTTCACCGACACCCAGACGTCGTAGCCCTCCTGCACCCAGCGCGACAGCTGGCGGCAGGCCTGGTCCAGCACCCACGCCCCGAGTGCCTCGATCTGGCCGGTCTCCTCGGCGATCGGGATGAACTCCAGCGGCCCGACCGGGCCCAGCTCCGGATGGTTCCAGCGGATCAGCGCCTCCGCGCCGACCGGGCGGGTCGACGGCAGGGCCACCACCGGCTGGTACGCCAGGGACAGCTCCTGGCGGTCGATCGCGCCCCGCAGTTCGTGCTCGATCGCGGTGCGGCGGCGCAGCTGCTTGTCGTACACCTCGTCGTAGAGCTCGACCCGGTTCTTGCCGCGCTGCTTGGCGGCCCGCAGGGCCAGGTCGGCGTTGCGCAGCAGGGTCGGGATGTCATCGGCCGCGCCGCAGCCGGCCAGGCCGATGCTCGCGGACAGGAAGATGTCGGCGGCCCCGTGCTGGTACGGCCGGGACAGCACCGCCAGCAGCCGCTGGGCGACCTTCGCCGCCTCCCCGGGCCGGCTCCACATCAGCACCGCGAACTCGTCGCCGCCCAGCCGCGCGGGCAGGTCGCCGGGCCGCAGGTTGAGCCGAAGCCGCTGGCCGACCTCGATCAGCACCGCGTCGCCCGCGTCGTGGCCGCGCATGTCGTTGACGTTCTTGAACCCGTCCAGGTCAAGGGTGAGCAGCACGCACGGCGGCCCGCCGGCCGCGTCGAGATACATCGTGCGCAGCAGCCCTCGCCGGTTGGCCAGGCCGGTCAGCGGGTCGGTGTGGGCCAGCTCACGGAAGTGCGACTCGCTGTCGGCCAGCCGGTTGTTGGCTTTGCGCACGTCCACCACGGCCAGGTACTGCCGGCCGACCATGAACAGCCCGTTGACGATGCCGACCAGGGCCGTGACCGGCTCGATGCCCATCCCCCGGCTGTAGCCGAGCGCCACCACGAACGAGATCGTGATCACCGGCGCGAGTCCCGCGGCCAGGCCCGAGCTCGGCGACACCGACTCGGCGTCACTGGCGCGAGGCGGCGGGGGCGGCCCGATGAACCACAGCGCCGCGCCGATCGGCAGGGCCGCCGCCGCGACGACCACCACCAGCGGGGCCCCGTAGCACGCGCCCCCGGCGATCGTGGTCATGCCGACGGACATCAGCCCCGCGCCGACGCAATGCCGCAGCAGCGGCCCCTGCCGCAGCTGCGCACGCACCAGCAGCACCGCGCTCAACCCCAGCACCACCGAGCACAGGATCGTGGCGACCAGCACCGGCACGCACGCTCCCGGCAGGGCGTGGTGCCCGCCGGGCTTCACCGGCGCCAGCAGGAAGGTCCACGCCACGATGAACAGGCCCGACGCCACCATCAGCGACTCGAGCATCAGCCGCAGGCGCGCGCCGTCGCCCACCACCTGATCGGTGATCTCCAGGAGCGCGGCGACCAGCAGCAGCGCGGCGATCGACGCGGGCAGGCCGAGCAGGCCGCCCAGCACCATCCGGTTGCTCAGCAGGTGAACCCAGCCGTCCGGCCAGCCGGCCGTGTGCACCCAGGCGATCGGGGCGGCGAGGGCGTACACCATCAGCGCACCGGCGCTGAGCCGGTTCGCGCGGACGACCAGGCCGTGCTGGTCGACCAGCCGATTCGTCGCCAGTGCCCAGACCACAGGCACAGCGGTCAACACGCTCGCCAGTACGGCTATCGCGAGCCCCGGGGGGAGGTCCACGTCACCACTCTGCCGCAGCGGTGAGCACAAAGCGAGACACGTTGTGCGACATTCCCGCATCACCACCGTCCCGGGGTGTGGACACAGCAACGCTGAGCTGGGCGCGTGCTCGGACGAGTGACACACTTACGACATGCCCGAGCTGCGTTCCCGCACCTCCACTCACGGTCGCACCATGGCCGGCGCCCGCGCGCTGTGGCGTGCCACCGGTATGACCGACAGCGACTTCGGCAAGCCGATCATCGCCGTCGCCAACAGCTACACCCAGTTCGTGCCGGGGCACGTGCACCTCAAGGACCTCGGCGGCCTGGTCTCCGACGCGATCGCCGAGGCCGGCGGCGTGGGCCGTGAGTTCAACACCATCGCCGTCGACGACGGCATCGCCATGGGCCACGGCGGCATGCTCTACTCGCTGCCCAGCCGCGAGCTGATCGCCGACGCGGTCGAGTACATGGTGAACGCGCACTGCGCCGACGCGCTCGTGTGCATCTCCAATTGCGACAAGATCACGCCCGGTATGCTGCTGGCCGCGCTGCGCCTGAACATCCCCACCGTGTTCGTCTCCGGCGGCCCGATGGAGGCCGGCAAGACGGTCGCCGTCGAGGGTGTCGTGCACACCAAGCTCGACCTGATCGACGCGATGATCGCCGCCTCCAACGACGCGGTCAGCGACGAGCAGCTCGGCCAGATCGAGCGGTCCGCCTGCCCGACCTGCGGTTCCTGCTCCGGCATGTTCACCGCGAACTCGATGAACTGCCTCACCGAGGCGATCGGCCTGGCCCTGCCCGGCAACGGCTCCACGCTGGCCACCCACGCGGCCCGCAAGGCGCTGTTCGAGCAGGCCGGCTCGCTGATCGTGGACCTGTGCAAGCGCTACTACGACGGCGACGACGCCTCCGTGCTGCCCCGCGCCATCGCCACCCGCGAGGCGTTCGAGAACGCGGTCGCCCTCGACGTCGCCATGGGCGGCTCGACCAACACGGTGCTGCACCTGCTGGCCGCGGCCCGCGAGGCCGAGCTGGACTTCGGGGTGGCCGACATCGACGCCGTCTCCCGGCGGGTGCCGTGCCTGGCCAAGGTCGCGCCGAACAGCCAGCAGTACCACATGGAGGACGTGCACCGGGCCGGCGGCATCCCCGCCCTGCTGGGCGAGCTGAACCGGGGCGGCATGCTGCACACCGGCGTGCACGCGGTGCACTCGCCGAACCTGGCCGGGTGGCTGTCCGATTGGGACATCCGCAGCGGCGCGGCGCTGCCCGTGGCCGAGAAGCTGTTCCACGCCGCGCCCGGCGGGGTGCGCACCACGCAGCCGTTCAGCACCGAGAACGTGTGGTCCACCCTGGACACCGACGCGGCCAACGGCTGCATCCGGGACGTGGCGCACGCGTACTCCGCCGACGGCGGCCTGGCCATCCTGTTCGGCAACCTGGCCCCGGACGGCGCGGTCGTGAAGACGGCGGGTGTGTCCGAGGAGAACCTGCGCTTCACCGGTCCGGCGAAGGTGTTCGAGTCGCAGGACGACGCGGTCACCGCCATCCTGGGCGGCGAGATCGTCGCCGGCGACGTGGTCGTCATCCGGTACGAGGGCCCGCGCGGCGGCCCCGGCATGCAGGAGATGCTCTACCCGACCTCGTTCCTCAAGGGCCGGGGCCTGGGCAAGGCGTGCGCGCTGATCACCGACGGGCGCTTCTCCGGCGGCACGAGCGGGCTGTCCATCGGGCACATCTCGCCCGAGGCGGCCGGCGGCGGCCTGATCGCGCTGGTCGAGAACGGCGACACCATCGCCATCGACATCCCCGCCCGATCGATGGTGCTGGAGGTCCCTGAGCAGGTGCTGGCCGAGAGGCGTATCGTTCAGGACAAGCGGGAAAAACCGTACACCCCGGTCGACCGGCAGCGCCCCGTGAGCGCGGCCCTGCGGGCGTACGCGTCGATGGCCACGAGCGCCAGCGACGGCGCGTACCGCCGCGTCCCCTAACCCTCGACTCCCCCGCAGGCTCGCCCCCCGCGGGAGGACTCCCTCACGCTGGTTGGCCATGAACCCACAGTTCATGGCCAACCAGCGTGCCCTTTTCCCGCTGATCATGAACTTATGGCACGGCTCGGCGGCGTGTCGTGTCCACACCTTCATGATCACCCGGCAGTCGGACCACCCGGGCGATCATGAAGTTAGGACAGGGACACGCCGGTGACCCGTGCCATAAGTTCATGATCAACGCACCCCGAGTGATGGGTGATCATGGGCGGCATAGGATGCGGGTGGTACCGAATGCGAGGAGTAATGCGATGCACGAGCCCAAGCTGCCGCACCTGACCGCGGCCGATCCGGCGCTGGCCGCGCTGATCGAGGGTGAGGCGAAGCGGCAGCACGACAAGCTGCGGATGATCGCGTCGGAGAACTACGTGTCGACGGCGGTGCTCGAAGCCTGCGGGACGGTGCTGAACAACAAGTACTCCGAGGGGTATCCGGGCAAGCGCTACTACGAGGGCCAGCAGTTCTGCGACCAGATCGAGACGCTGGCGATCGAGCGGGCCAAGGCGCTGTTCGGCACCGAGCACGCCAACGTGCAGACGTACTCCGGCTCGCCCGCCAATCTCGCCGTCTACCTGGCCTTCATGACGCCGGGCGACACGTTCCTGTCGCTGGAGCTGGCCCAGGGCGGGCACCTGACGCACGGTTCGCCGGTGTCGGCGACCGGCAAGTGGTTCCGGCCGGTGCATTACACCGTCGGGCGCGACACCGGGCGCATCGACATGGACCTGGTCCGCGACATCGCGCTGGCCGAGCGCCCCAAGATGATCTTCTGTGGCGGCACGGCGATCCCGCGCACCATCGACTTCCCCGGCTTCGCGGCGATCGCCGGCGAGGTCGGCGCGATCCTGGTCGCCGACATCGCGCACATCGCCGGCCTGATCGCGGGCGGGGCGCACCCGTCGCCGGTCGGCCACGCCGACGTGATCACCACGACCACCCACAAGACCCTGCGCGGCCCGCGCGGCGCCATGATCATGGCGAGCGCCGAGCACGCCACCGCCATCGACAAGGCCGTCTTCCCCGGCCTGCAGGGCGGCCCGCACAACCACACCACCGCCGGCATCGCCGTCGCGCTGCACGAGGCGGCGCAGCCGACCTTCACCGCGTACGCCCACCAGGTCGTCGCGAACGCCAAGGCGCTCGCGACCGCGCTCAACGACCGGGGCTTCGACCTGGTCTCCGGCGGCACCGACAACCACCTGCTGCTCATCGACCTGACCGGCAAGGGCATCGAGGGCAAGCCCGCCGCCAAGGCGCTCGACGCGGCCGGCATCGAGCTGAACTTCAACACGGTGCCCTACGACCCGCGCAAGCCGTGGAGCCCGTCCGGCATCCGCCTGGGCACCGCCGCGCTGACCACGCGCGGCCTGACCGAGCAGCACATGCCGCAGGTCGCGGCGTGGATGGACGAGGCGGTCACCGCCGCGGTCAAGGACGACCCGGCCACCGGCGAGCGTATCGCCGGCGAGGTGCGCGACCTGCTCCAGGCCTTCCCCATGCCCGGGTACACCGACTGAGCACTGTGATCGGAGCTCCTTTCGTGCTGAACTGTTCAGCACGAGAGGGGCTTCGATCATTCACAACGCAGCTGGAGCTCATATGAAGCGGGTAACCATCGCCGACATCGCCCGCGCGGCGGGGGTGTCCAAAGGCGCGGTGTCGTACGCGCTCAACGGCCGACCAGGCGTGTCCGAGGAGACCCGGCGGCGCATCCTCGCCGTGGCCGAGCAGTTCGGCTGGCACCCCAGCAGCGCGGCGCGGGCGCTGTCCGACGGCCGCACCGGCGTGCTCGGCATGATCGTCGACCGCCCGGCCCGCACGCTGGGCATCGAGTCCTTCTTCATGCAGCTCATCTCGGGCATCGAGGCGACCCTGTCGGCCCGCGACGTCAGCCTGCTGATGCAGGTCACCGAGGACCGCGAGCGCGAGATGGCGACGTACCGCCGCTGGTGGGCGCAGCGCCGGGTGGACGGTGTGATCATCGTGGACCTGCGCCGCGACGATCCGCGCGTGCCGCTGCTGGAGGAGCTGAACATGCCGTGCGTGGTCATCGGCGGCCCGCACGGCCTCGGCACGCTGCCCGGCGTGTGGAGCGACGAGGTCGCGGTGACCACCTCGGTGGTCGAGTACCTCGCCGCGCTGGGGCACCGGCGCATCGCCCGGGTCGCCGGGCTCGCCGACCTGTGGCACACCTCGGTGCGCGGGCAGGCCGTCGCCGACTCCGCCGACCGGGTCGGCCTCACCGACGTGACCACGGTGTACACCGACTACACCGGCGAGGAGGGCGCCCGCGCCACCCGGGCGCTGCTGTCGCGCCGCCCCTCCCCGACCGCGATCGTCTACGACAACGACACCATGGCCGTGGCCGGGCTCGGCGTCGCGCACGAGATGGGCATCTCCGTGCCGCACCAGCTGTCCATCGTGGCCTGGGACGACTCGCCGCTGTGCCAGCTGCTGCACCCGCAGCTGTCCGCGGTCAGCCGCGACATCGCGGCGTACGGCGCGCACGCCGCCGACCAGCTGCTGAAGATCCTCGACGGGGCCGAGATCCGCGGTTTCCAGGACACGACACCGCAGCTCGTGCCGCGGGGAAGCACCGCTCCGCCGGCGGCCTGACGCCTACACTCGGCCGCATGAGCCTGTCCGCGGCGTACGCCCGCGACCTGCTGGCGGCGCTGCCGGCGCGGGTCGCCGACCCGCTGACCGCGGCCGAGTTCGCCGGGCTGGAGAGCCGGTTCGGGTTCGTCTTCAACCCCGACCACCGCGCCCTGCTCACGGCGGGGCTGCCGGTCGGCGGGCGCTGGCCCGACTGGCGCGACGGCGACCCTGACCAGCTCGCCGAACGGCTCGCCGCGCCGGTCGACGGGGTGCTGTTCGACGTGCAGGAGAACGGCTTCTGGTTGCCTGGCTGGGGCGAGCGGCCGTCCCGGACGGCGTTCGCGCTGTCGGTCGCCCGCCGGGCGCTCGAACGAGCCCCGCAGCTCGTGCCGGTCTACGGCCACCGCTACGCGCCCGCGCTGCCCGAGACCGACCTGCCGGTCTTCTCCGTCATGCAGACCGACGTCATCGTGTACGGCGACACGCTGCCCGCGTACCTCCAGCGCGAGTTCGACCTGCCACCCGGCGATCTGCCCGGCGGCGCCGCCAAGCAGGTCCCCTTCTGGTCCGACCTCACCTGACCCGGCGGGTCAGAGCAGGGCGTACACCGTGGTCGCGTGGGCGACGATCACGCCCTTGGCGGTCATCGTGATGTCGGCGAACGCCATGGTCCGGCCCAGCTTCGTCAGCCGGGCCGTGACCAGCACATCGCTGCCGAGCACCGGCCGCTGGAACGTGGTCGACAGCTGCACCGTGGTCATCGGCACGAACCCGCCCCGGGCCGCGCTCACCGCGATGACCGTCGCCGTGTCCGCGGCGGCCATCAGGGCCTGCCCGCTCATCGCCCCGCCCTCCCGGGCCAGCCGGTCCGACCAGGGCAGCCGCAGCGTGGCCCAGTCGGGGCCGGTCTCCTGCACGGTCAGGCCCAGCTCCCGCACCCACGGGGCGAAGTTGTCCGCGAGGATGCCGTCGCCGTCGAGCGCGGGAGCCTCCTGCTCGACACTGCCGCCCGCGACGCTGGGCAGCACCTGCACCTCACCGCTGCCGCTGACCGGCGTCTCCTGACCTGACAACACCCTGCAGTCCTCTCCGTCCACGTACACGTTGACGTAGCGGCGCAGCTCGCCCCGCTCGTCGCGGATGCGCCGGCCCAGCCGGGGCCAGCGCTGATCGACCTCGTCCAGCACCGCGCGCAGCGTGCCGTCCGATTGCACCTCAAGCCTGGACTCGCCGCCGACCTCGGTCCGCAGCGCGCCCGGCACCAGCACCGTGACCATCAGATCCTGACCGCCCGCACGCACAGCACGTCGGGCAGGTGCGCCGCCACCAGCGCCCAGCTGTCGCCCTCGTCGGCGCTGGCGAACACCTCGCCGGTGCGGCTGCCGAAGTAGACGCCGACCGGGTCGTTGTCGTCCACGCACATCGCGTCGCGCAGCACGGACGGGTAGAACGGGGCGGTGGGCAGCCCGTACGACTGCGGGGTCCAGGTCTTGCCCGCGTCGGTGGTGCGGAAGACGCGGCACTTGTTCTCGACCGGGAAGCGCAGCGCGTCGGCGGTGATCGGGAAGTTCCAGGCGGTGCCGCCGCGGCGCGGGTGGGCCACCATCGCAAAGCCGAAGTCGCTGGGCAGGCTGTCCGCGATCGAGGACCAGGTCTGGCCGTCGTCGTCGGAGCGGTACACCCCGTGGTGGTTCTGCAGGTAGAGCCGCTCGGGGTCCTCGCCGTCGCGGGCGACCTTGTGCACGCACTGGCCGAACTCCGGGAACGGGTCCGGCATGAAGGTGACCTTGATGCCGCTGTTGGACGGGTGCCAGGTCTCGCCGCCGTCGGTGGTCCGGTAGACGCCGCCGGTGGACATCGCGACCAGGATCCGCGACGGATCGGTCGGGTGCGGCAGCACCGTGTGGATGGCCTGGCCGCCGAAGCCCTCGCCCCACTCGGTGCGGTGCGGGTGCTCCCACAGGCTGCGGACCAGCTCGTACGTCAGGCCGCCGTTGGTCGAGCGGAACAGGGCCGACGGCTGCGTGCCCGCCCAGACGACGTCCGGCTCGGCGGCCGGACCCGGCTGCAGCGCCCACACCCGGCCCAGCGCCGTGTCGGTGTCCTGCGGGAACGCCAGCGGGGCGTGGTCCGGCTCGCGCCAGCAGACGCCCAGGTCGTCGCTGGTCGCCACGCTCGGGCCGAAGTGCGAGCTGTCGACGGCCGCCAGCAGGCGGGGCGTGGCGCGGCGGCTGTCGACGCCGACGGCGTACACCCCGGTCATCGGGAACTGCGGGACGGACAGCTGCCAGGCGTCCCCGACCCGGTCCCGGCGGGCCAGGAACAGGCCCTTCGCCGTGCCTATGAGCAGCAGAACGGTCATCGTTGACCTCTTTTCTCCGGTTCACCGCGCCTGAGGTTCACGTTCACCGGCCGCGACGGCGCACCATGGGCGCGCGGCCTCGCAGGTCAGTATGCCCGTGACGTCCGACACAACACACTACGTGGAACAATCGTGGCGTGACCCGCTTCCGCCTCCCCGCCGCCATCAGCGTCGCCGCTCTGATCACCCTGCTCGGTGGTTTCCCCATCGCCGCGCAGGGCGGGTTCTGGTGGCTGGTGCTGCTCGTGCCCGCCGCGGTCATGATCTGGGCGTGGCAGGCCGGCACCGACGTCAACGAGCGCGGGCTGCGCGTCCGGGCGCTGCTGGGCGCCCGGGTCGTGCTCTGGCCGCAGATCGCCGAGCTGCGCGCGCAGGGCCCGAAGCGGGTCGTCGCCGTGCTCACCGACGGCAGCGCCCTCACCCTCACGGCGGTCCGCCCCACCGACCTCCCCAAGCTCGTCGCCGCCGCCGGCCAGCCCCTCACCACCGCCTGACGGCTCGCACGGCAGATCAGTAGCCGTCGTGGACCTGGTTGTCGAGCGGTTCGCCCGCGACGTAGCGGCGCAACTGCCGACCCACCAGGCGGTACGCCCGGGGTAGCAGGCCGCGCACCGAACCTGCCACGTGCGGCGTGATCAGAACGTTGGGCATGTCCCACAGCGGGTGCCCGGCGGGCAGCGGCTCGGGGTCGGTGACGTCGAGTGCGGCACTGATGCGGCCGGACGCCAGCTCCTTGGTCAGCGCGGCGGTGTCGGCGACCGGGCCGCGGGCCGCGTTGACCAGCAGCGCGCCGTCGGCCATCGCGGACAGGAACGACGCGTCGACCAGGCCCCGGGTCTGCGGGGTCAGCGGCACCAGCAGCACCACCACGTCGGCCTCCGGCAGCAGCCGGGGCAGCTCGTCGACGCCGTGCACGCCGTCGCGGGCGGTGCGGGCCACGTAGGCCAGGTCCACCTCGAACGGGGCCAGCCGCGCCGCGACCGCCGCGCCGATGGAGCCCGCGCCCACGATCAGCACCCGCTTGCCGCCCAGCTCGTCGGTCGGCGTGACCTCGGCGTACGCCCACCGGTGCGCCGCCTGCGCCCGCGCGAAGTGGTCGAAACGGCGCAGCGAGGCCAGGATCGCCGTGACCACCCACTCGGCGGTATGCGAGTCGTGCACGCCGCGCGCGTCGCACAGCGTGACGCCCTCGCGCAGCCGCCCGACCCAGGCGTCGGCCCCGGCGGTGATCAGCTGCACGACCTTGAGGCCGCTCATCCGGTCGGCCAGGCCGACCACGTCGCCGCTGCTCAGGAACGGCGGCACCCAGAACTCGACCTCGGCCGGGTCACCCGGCAGGGGCGCGTCCGGGCGGGGCAGCACCGCCACCTCGACGCCCGCCAGCAGCGGGCCCATCAGTTCACGTCCGGCCTCATGGGCGATCCACATCCGCACGGAGTCCACGCTATCGGCCGCGCAGGGGCGGGTGAAGGGGGCCTGCCTGTGCTCGGCAGACTCCATTCACGACGCTCCCGCCAGTCAATCCCGATGGATCGACTCGCGGAACCCCTCCTCCGCTATACGGCTCCTCCTTCCGTCGCCCTTCCCGACGCGGCTGTGCGGGCGCAGGTTGAGAGAAACGAGGCAGTAGTTGAGCACGGACCACGGAGCTAGGCTGAATCGCATGTCTTCGCGCCGGGCACGGAACGGGATCATCGCGGCGGCTGCCGCGCTCGCCTTCACCGCCGGGTGCAGCGAGCAGCCCGACACGATCGCCTCGCAGGCCCCGCCGGTCCCGTCGACGCAGTCGTCGGCGGCGGCGACCTTCAGCCCGCGTACGGCAGAGGTGAAGACCCTGGCCACCGGCCTGCGCGCGCCGTGGGGCGTGGCGTTCCTGCCCGACGGCGGCGCGCTGGTGACCGAGCGCGACTCCCGGCGCGTCGTGCAGATCGGCCCCGGTTCCTCGGGCGGCAAGCTCACCGTCACCGAGGTCGGGATGATCCGCGAAGCCGACTCCGGCGGCGAGGGCGGCCTGCTCGGCATCGCGGTGTCGCCGCGGTACGCGCAGGACAAGACGGTGTTCCTGTACTACACGGCGGACGACGACAACCGCATCGCGCGCTGGAAGCTCGGCGGGCGGCCGGAGCCGATCGTCACCGGCATCCCCATCTCGGGCATCCACAACGGCGGGCGGCTGGCGTTCGGGCCGGACGGCTTCCTCTACGCGACCACCGGCGACGCCGCGACCAGGGGCAACTCGCAGGATCTGAAGAGCCTCGGTGGGAAGATCCTGCGGATGACGCCCGACGGCAAGCCCGCGCCCGGCAATCCGTACGGCACGCTGGTCTGGTCCTACGGGCACCGCAACGTGCAGGGCATCGCCTGGGACTCGGGCGGCCACCTGTGGGCGACCGAGTTCGGCCAGAACACCTGGGATGAGATCAACCGGATCGAGCCGGGCAAGAACTACGGCTGGCCCGAGGTCGAAGGCGCGGCGGGCGAGGGGCAGTACGTCGACCCCGTCGTGGCGTGGCCGACCGACGAGGCATCGTGCTCGGGCGCGGCGATGGCCGGGGACGTGCTGGTCGCGGCGTGCCTGCGCGGTGAGCGCCTGTGGCTGGTGCCGGTGCGGGCCGACGGCACCCTGCGGGCGGCTCCGGCGGCGGCGCTGGTCGGCGAGTACGGCCGCCTGCGCGACGCGCACACCGCCCCCGACGGTTCGGTGTGGGTGCTCACCAGCAACCACGACGGCCGCGGGGAACCCGTCGAATCCGATGATCGAATTCTTGCCGTCACGCTCGCTCCCGCGTGACAGCCGGGGCATGATGGGGCGATGACTCGGTTGCCGCGGTGGGCACGGCCGCTGAGCCGCAGCGGGGTGGACCGGTCCGGCGGTGAGCCCCCGCGCGGAGGTGCCGCACGGGTGAAGGACGCGTTCGGCCGGGTGCCGTGGCGGCGGCTCGGCTCCGGGCTCGGGCTCCTGGCCGTGTCGCTGACCGGGTTGGCGCTCGGCCTCTACCTGGCCGCGGGCACCAGCGTCGACGTGGGCCCGTTCCGCTCCACGATGGCGGTCACCCCGTCGTGGTACGGCGACACCGAGGTCGTCCTGCCGCCGCTGGGTTCCCTGCAACTGGACAGCCACGACGGTCCCGCCCGGCTGATGGTGCGTCTGGACGCGCTGGATCGCGCCCGCACCGAGGCGCTGATCACCGACCCGGCGGGCATCACCGCGGCCAGCCGCACCGCCGTCGACGACGTGCGCGCCGGGGTCACCCGGCTGGCGCTGCGCGCCACCGCGGTCGCGGTGCTCGGCGCGATGCTGCTGGCCGCGCTGGTGTACCGGCGGATGCGCCGGGTCGCCTGGGCGGGCGGGCTCGCGCTGGCCGTCATGGCGGCGGCGTTCGGGTCGGCGTTCGGCACGTTCAACCCGGGTGCGCTGCGTGAGCCGCGGTACGAGGGCCTGCTTGCCAACGCGCCGTCGGTGCTCGGCAACGCCCAGCGCATCGCCGACCGGTACGACGAGTATGCCGCGCAGCTGCAGAAGCTGGTGAGCAACGTCGGCAGCCTCTACGCCACGGTTCAGAACCTGCCGGTGTACTCCCCCGAGGACAACACCCTGCGCGTGCTGCACGTCTCCGACCTGCACCTGAACCCGGCCGCGTGGGGCGTGATCCGGACCGTGGTCGACAACTTCCACATCGACGTCGTCGTCGACACCGGCGACATCACCGACTGGGGCAGCGAGCCGGAGAAGGCGTTCGTGGCGTCGATCTCGCTGCTGAAGGTGCCGTACGTCTTCGTGCGCGGCAACCACGACTCCGCCGTGACGCAGGCCGCGGTCGCCGCCCAGCCCAACGCGATCGTGCTGGACAACAAGGTGGTGAGCGTCGCCGGGCTGAGCATCGCCGGGATCGGCGACCCGCGCTTCACCCCGGACAAGGGCATGGAACCGGCGGGCTCCGGCGACTCGAAGCAGACCGTCGAGCGGGTGCTGGACGCCGGGGACAAGCTCGCCGACACCATCGCCAAGCAGCGCGACGAGGTCGTGGACCTGGCGCTGGTGCACGATCCACTGTCGGCGGGGCCGCTGGCCGGGTACACGCCGCTGGTGCTGGCCGGGCACCGGCACCACCGGGAGATCAGCAAGCTCGGCGACGACCAGACCATGCTGATGGTGCAAGGCTCCAGCGGCGGGGCCGGGCTGCGCGGGCTGGAAGGCGAGACGCCGACGCCGCTGGCGATGTCGGTGCTCTACTTCGACGACAATCGCACGCTGATGGCGTACGACGACATCACCGTCGGCGGCACCGGCCTGGCCGAGGTCGCCCTCTCCCGCCACGTCGTCGACGACACCCCAGCGGGCCAGGCAGCCGCCCCCGGCACCTCGCCTCGCCCCACCCCATCCCGCTGAGCCACAGCTCAAACGCTTAGCGCGTGAAGAAGGGCACCTTCTACAACGCGGAGCGTTGTGAAGGTGCCCTTCTTTTCGTCAGTTGGCGAGGCGGGCGAGGACGAGTTCGCGGACGGTCTTGGCGTCGGCCTGGCCCTTGGTGGTCTTCATGACGGCGCCGATGAGCACGCCCGCGGCGGCCTGGTTGCCGCCGCGGATCTTCTCGGCGACATCGGGGTTGGCGGCGATGGCCTCGTCGATGGCGGCGGTCAGCGCGCCGGTGTCGGAGACGACCTCCAGGCCCCGGGCGGCCATGATCTGCTCCGGGTCGCCCTCCCCGGCCAGCACGCCCTCCAGCACCTGGCGGGCCAGCTTGTCGGTGAGCTTGCCCGAGGCGACCAGCGTCTGCAGCTGGGCCACCTGCGCGGGCGTCGCGCCGACGGCCTCCAGCTCGACGCCCTCGGCGTTGGCGCGCCGCGACAGCTCGCCCAGCCACCACTTGCGGGCCGCCTCCGGCGACGCGCCGGCGGCGACGGTGCGCTCGATCAGCTCGACCGCGCCCGCGTTGAGGATGGACTGCATGTCCAGGTCGGACAGGTTCCACTCGGTCTTCAGCCGGGCCCGGTGCTGACGCGGCAGCTCCGGCAGCGCGGCCTTGAGCTGCTCCACCCAGGCGGGCTCGGGCGCGAGCGGCACCAGGTCGGGCTCGGGGAAATAGCGGTAGTCGGTCGCGGTCTCCTTGGACCGGCCCGACGTGGTGTCGCCGGTGTCCTCGTGGAAGTGCCGGGTCTCCTGCGTGATGGCGCCGCCCGCGTCCAGCACGGACGCCTGGCGCAGCATCTCCGAGCGCACCGCGCGCTCGACGCTGCGCAGCGAGTTGACGTTCTTGGTCTCGGTGCGGGTGCCCCACTGCTCGCCGGGCAGGTTCAGCGAGGTGTTCACGTCGCAGCGCATCGAGCCCTGCTCCATGCGCACGTCGGAGACGCCCAGCGTGCGGATCATGTCACGCAGCTCGGCGACGTACGCCTTGGCGATCTCGGGGGCGCGTGCGCCGAGGCCCGGCACCGGCTTGGTGACGATCTCGACGAGCGGGATGCCGGCCCGGTTGTAGTCGACCAGCGACTCGGTCGCGCCGTGGATGCGCCCGGTCGCGCCGCCGACGTGCAGCGTCTTGCCGGTGTCCTCCTCCAGGTGCACCCGCTCGATGCCGATGCGCACCAGCTCGCCGTCGACCTCCACGTCGAGGTAGCCATCGGTGCACAGGGGCTCGTCGTACTGGCTGATCTGGAAGTTCTTCGGCATGTCCGGGTAGAAGTAGTTCTTGCGCGCGAAGCGGCACCAGGTCGCGATGGAGCAGTTCAGCGCGAGCCCGATGCGGATGGTCGCCTCGATCGCGGCGCGGTTGGCCACCGGGAGGCTGCCGGGCAGGCCCAGGCAGACGGGGCACACCTGGGTGTTCGGCTCGCCGCCGAAGTCGGTCGGGCAGCCGCAGAACATCTTGGTGACGGTGCCCAGCTCGACGTGGGTCTCCAGGCCGATGACCGGCTCGTAGCGGGAGACGACGTCGTCGTAGGTGGGCAGCACGGTGGTGCTCATCTGCTCGCTCCAGGCTTGGCGTGGGCGTGCTAGACGCCGCCGGACAAAACAACCACCAGCCTAGTAGCCCGCCCGGCCCCGCTCACACCGGGTTATCCGCCCCTCCATACATCGATCATGACAAGAGGAGTGGCGTACGTCACAACATGAACCGTTCAGGTGATGCCGTATTCATTCATTCGTCGCTGTGCGCTGATCACCGCCGCCCCGATCCTGAATGCACCCTGAGAACGGGACACGCCAACTTCCGGGCCTGGCGGTGAGCGCGTCGCGTTCTTCCCCTCATCGATGCACAGGGAGGTGCATGATGGGTTCCGCAACGCCGGCCCGCCTCACGGCTGAGGCGCTCGGCACCGCAGTACTGGTCTTCTTCGGCGTGGGCGCCCTGCTTGTCGGCGGCGGCCCGCTGCTCGCGGGCGCGGTCGGCCTCATGATCGCCGCGGCCGCCGCCGCGTGGATCTTCGGCGGCCACGTCAACCCCTGGCTCACCCTCGCCGCCGCGGTCCGCGGCAGCGTGGACTGGGTCGGCGGCGCGCTGATCATCGCCGCGCAGCTGGTCGGCGGCTTCGTCGGCGGCCTGCTGATGTGGCTCTGCTACGGCGAGAACGGCGTCGCCGCCGGGCTCGGCGCGAACCGCCTGTCCGAGGCGGCGAGCTCCGGCAAGGGCCTGATCGCGGCGATCGTCGCCGAGGCGCTGGCAGTCTTCGTCATCGCCTGCGTGATGTTCGCGGTCGGCGACGGCGAGCGCTCCGGCATCAGCCTCGGCCTGGCGTACGCCGGTGGCACCCTCGCCATCGCGGCGGTCACCAGCGCCTCGCTCAACTTCGCCCGCACCTTCGGCCCGGAACTGGCGCTGACCCTCGCGGGCGGTGCGTCGGACTGGTCCGACATCTGGGTGTTCGCGGTCTCCGGCGCGCTCGGCGCGGTGCTCGCGGGCCTGTTCTACCCCCGCTTGAAGGGGGCCGCCTCCTGACCCCCGCCTGCTGCCGGACTCCTCAGGCATGAGAAAGCGGCGTCCCCACCCGGGGACGCCGCTTTCGTGTCAGCGCTCAGAGGGCGGGCGGGGTGAAGGTGCCCACCGTCGACTCGACCGCGGCGGCGATCCGGTACATCCGGTCGTCGGCCATGGTCGGGGCCATGACCTGCAGACCCACCGGCAGCCCGTCGGACAGGCCGGCCGGCACCGAGATGCCGGGGCCGCCGTACAGGTTCGTCGGGATGGTGTACAGGTCCGCCAGGTACATCTGATACGGGTCGGCGGTGCGCGCGCCCAGCTCGAACGCGGTGAACGGCGTGGTCGGCGAGACCAGCACGTCGACCTTCTCGAACGCGGACGTGAAGTCACGCGTGATCAGCGTGCGCACCTTCTGCGCCTGGCCGTAGTAGGCGTCGTAGTAACCCGACGACAGCGCGTACGTGCCGATGATGATGCGGCGCTTGACCTCGTCGCCGAAGCCCGCCTCGCGGGTCAGCGACATGACGTCCTCCAGCGAGTTGCGGCCGTCGTCGCCGACGCGCAGGCCGAAACGCACCGCGTCGAAGCGGGCCAGGTTCGACGAGCACTCGCTCGGCGCGATCAGGTAGTACGCCGGCAGCGCGTACTGGAAGTGCGGGCAGGACACCTCGACGACCTCGGCGCCCAGCTTGGTCAGCGCCTCCACGGTGTCGCGGAAGACGGCCATCACGCCGGGCTCCGCGCCCTCGCCGGAGAACTCCTTGACCAGGCCGACCCGCACGCCGGTGAGGTCGCCGGTCGCGCCCTGGCGGGCGGCCGCCACGACGTCCGGCACCGGCATCGGGATCGAGGTGGAGTCGCGCGGGTCGTGCCCGGCGATCACCTCGTGCAGCAGCGCGGTGTCCAGCACGGTGCGCGCGACCGGGCCGGGCGTGTCCAGCGACGACGAGAACGCGATCAGGCCGTAGCGCGAGGTGCCGCCGTAGGTGGGCTTCGCGCCGACGGTGCCGGTGACCGCGCCGGGCTGGCGGATCGAGCCGCCGGTGTCGGTGCCGATGGCCAGCGGGGCCTCGTATCCGGCGACCGCCGCCGCCGAGCCGCCGCCGGAGCCGCCCGGGATGCGGGTCAGGTCCCACGGGTTGTACGTCGGGCCGTAGGCCGAGTACTCGGTGGAGGAGCCCATCGCGAACTCGTCCATGTTGGTCTTGCCTAGCATGACCATGCCCGCCTCGCGGATGCGGGTCATCACCGTCGCGTCGTACGGCGGCCGCCAGCCTTCGAGGATCTTCGAGGCGGCGGTGGTGGGGATGCCCTTGGTCGCGATGACGTCCTTGATCGCGATCGGCACGCCGGCCAGCGGGCCGAGCTTCTCGCCCGCGGCCCGCTTGGCGTCGACGGCCCGCGCGGCCTCGACCGCGCCCTCGCTGTCGACGTGCAGGAACGCGTGCACCCGGCCGTCGACCTCGGCGATGCGGTCCAGGTGGGCCCGGGTCGCCTCCTCCGCGGACACGTCCCCGGCGGCGATCTTCGCGCCCAGCTCGGCCGCGGTCAGCTTGATCAGGTCACTCATGGGGGTCACTCCTCATCCGCGAGGATCTGCGGCACGCGGAAACGGTCCTCGGCGGAGTCCGGGGCGCCGGACAGCGCCTCCTCGCGGGTCAGGCCGGGCACGACGACGTCCTCGCGCAGCACGTTGACCAGCGGCACCGAGTGCGACGTCGGCGGGATGTCGTCCGCGGCGACCTCACCGACCCGCGCCACCGACTGCAGGATCACGTCCAGCTGACCGGCGAAGCGGTCCAGCTCCTGTTCGGTGACGGCGAGCCGCGACAGGCGCGCGAGATGCGCGACCTCTTCGCGGGAGATGGCGGCCATGACTGCCCCCTAGACGTAGCGGCGAACTCGGACAGCGCGAAGGGTGGCACACGCTCCGCGCCCGTAGCGAGTCTATTTGTCACCCGGGGCGCGATTCGCAGCGCCCCTGGCCCAGCGAACCGCGCTCGCCCGCCGGGAGGGCTCCGGGAGACGGTCCCTCGCCGTGCGGTTACATCTTTTTTGATGTGGCCACATCAAAAAAGATGTAACCGCAAACTGCGGGACGCATGCCGACGCGCTCACGCCTGGTCAGCATGCGCCTTCGACTCCGAGCGGTAACACACGGCACAGCGCGACACGGAGGGCGCGGGCCGACGGGGGCGCGGTGCTGCTCAGGCGCTACGGGCGGGCAGGGTGGTGCGGGCGAGCCAGTCCGCCAGCTCGTCCGGCGGCAGGGGGCGGGCGTAGAACCACCCTTGGGCGACCTCGCATCCCGCGGACTGCAACAGCCGCCAGGCCCGCTCGTCCTCGACGCCCTCGGCGACCACGCGCAGCCCGAGCGCCCCGGCCAGCTCGATGATGGACCGCACGATCACCAGGTCGTCCGGGTCGTCGGCCATGGCCATCACGAACGAACGGTCGATCTTCACCTCGGACAGCGGCAGCCGGCGCAGGTGCTGCAGCGACGAGTAGCCGGTGCCGAAGTCGTCCAGGGCGATGCCGACGCCGAGCAGCTGGAGCCTGGTCAGCGTGGCCAGCACCCGGTGCGGGTCGGCCATCAGCGCGCTCTCGGTGATCTCCAGCTGCAGCCGGTACGGCTCCACGCCGTAGCGCTGCAGCAGCTCCTCGATCTGCTCGACGATCGCGCCGGTGTGCAGGTCGCGCACGCTGACGTTGACCGCCATGCGCACCTGCAGGCCCGCCGCGGACCACTTGGCGAGCTGGGTCACCGCCTCCTCGATCACCCATCGCGTCAGCAGCCGCATCACCGAACTCGGCTCGGCCACCCGGATCAGCTCGTCGGGGCTGACCGGGCCACGGGTCGGGTGCTGCCAGCGCAGCAGCGCCTCGACGGCGACCACCTCGCCGGTCGTGATCTCCACCTGGGGCTGGTAGAACAGCCGCAGCCCGCCCCGGTCCGGCTGGCCGAGCATGGTGCGCAGGTCGGCGAGCAGGCTGAGCCGCTGCGGGGAGTTCTGGTCGGCGTCGGGGTTGTAGACGGCGACGGCGTCGCCGTCGTGCTTGGCGGTGTACATGGCGACGTCGGCGTGGCGCAGCAGGGTGGCGAAGTTGGTGCCGTGGTCGGGGTAGACGGCGATGCCGATGGAGGCGCCGACGTCCAGCGGCAGTCCGTCCAGCACGACCGGGGCCGACAGCGCCTGCTCGATCTGCTCGGCCAGCTCGCGTGCCTGCTCGGGGCTGTCGAGGCGCTTCGCCACGACGGCGAACTCGTCCCCGCCCAGCCGCGCGACCAGGTCGCCGGGGCGCACCAGCCGGTCCAGCCGGTCGCCGACCGCGATCAGCAGCCGGTCGCCCACCTCGTGCCCGAGCGAGTCGTTGACGTGCTTGAACCGGTCCAGGTCCAGCAGCAGCAGGCCGAAGCGGCTGCGCGGGTCGCCCTGCACGGCGCGCTGGGCGTGGCCGGCCACCGTCGCGGACACCTCGCCGATCAGCGCCTTGCGGTTGGCCAGCCCGGTCAGGGTGTCGATGTTGGCCAGGTGCCGCTGCTCGGCGGTGATGATGGACAGCCGCCGCACCGCCAGCAGCGGCAGGATCAGCGCCAGCACCAGTGCGGGAGCGACCTCGGTCTGCGCGGCGATGACCGGGCCGAGCATGAGCAGCGCGCCGGTGCTCAGCGCCTCGTTGGCCAGCGGGCCCATGATGATCGGCAGCAGCGCGCCGCCGTCCCGCAGCCAGATCGCGGTCGCCGTGGTCAGGTACTTCACCGTGAACCAGGTGGCCGCCGAGACGGCCAGCGCGAGCAGCCCCGGCGGGACGTCGCCGCTGAGCAGCTGCAGCACCGCGTACGCGAACCCGAAGGCCAGCGCGTACTGGCCGAGGTTGAACATGGCCCGCCACAGCGCGTGCCGCAGCCGCAGCGACGCCACCGCCACCGCCAGGCCCTGCACCACCACCGCTGCGCCGAGCCCGGAGTCGATCATTATGGCGAACGTGAAGCAGATCGACGGGTAGATGGCCGACGTGTTCCACCGGCCCGGCAGCGTGACCGGCAGCGCGTCGCCCGCCACGGCGAGCCCGGCCAACAGCCAGAAGCCGAGGGTGACATGTTCGAGCACACTCGGCAGCGCGATAAGGTCACGCAGAGTGATGGCAGCAGCAGCCACGGTGATGGCGATGACGTACACACCGAAATTCCGCCGTCGCTCCGCGGGCACGCGATTGCGATGTGCCTGCAGTGCTTGGGGTGTGGCCGCCATGGACACCTTCCCGAGGCCGATTGACGCGCGACCGCGCCGCCCGCCGATCGCGGCTGGTCACTTCACTCTAAGCCCGAAAACGCCCCAGACCACTCTGCGCGTTCGCGTGTGACGAAGATGTGATTGTTTGACCCATTCCTCCGTCACTCCACGTAAGACCCATACGACCTTGCGTATATCTCCATCCGCCACCACGCCGAGCGCTACTCGCTTTCGCGGTTCGCGTCCGCGTACGCCTTCGCCGCCTCCGGGCCCTGCTCCAGCAGCACCGCGAAGCCCGCCTCGTCGAGGGTGGGCACGCCCAGCGAGCGGGCCTTGTCCAGCTTGGACCCGGCGTTCTCGCCGACCACCACGAAACTGGTCTTCTTCGACACCGAACCGGCCACCTTCGCACCGAGCGCGATCAGCGCGTCGCCGGCCCCGTCGCGGGTGTGGTTCTCCAGGGTGCCGGTGACCACCACGGTCAGGCCGTCCAGCGGCTTCGGGCCGGTGTCGGCGACCGGCTCCTGCTCCATGAGCACGCCCGCGGCGCGCCACTTCTCGACCACCTCGCGGTGCCAGTCCTCGGCGAACCACTCCCGGACCGCCTCGGCGATGGTGCCGCCGACGTCCTCGACCACCGACATCTGCTCCAGCGAGGCGGACGCGATGGCGTCGAGGGAGTTGAAGTGGTCGGCCAGCGCGCGGGCCGCGGTCGGGCCGGTGTGCCGGATGGACAGCGAGGTCAGCACCCGGAACAGTTCCTTGGTCTTGGCCAGTTCCAGGTTGGCCAGCAGCTTGCCCGCGTTCGTCGACAGCGTGCCGTCCTTCTTCAGGAAGAACGGCGACTTCGCCAGCCGCGCCTCGTCGAGGCTGAACAGGTCGCCCTCGTCGGCCAGCACCCCGTCGTTGACCAGCGCCAGCGCGGCCTTCGCACCCATGCCCTCGATGTCGAAGCCGTCCCGGCCGCCGATGTAGATGATGCGCTCGGACAGCTGCGCCTTGCAGTAGCGGGTGTTCGGGCAGCGCAGGTCGACGTCGGCCTCCTTCGCCGGGGCGAGCTTGGTGCCGCAGGACGGGCAGGTCGATGGCATGGTCCAGGCGTGCTCGCTGCCGTCGCGCAGCGCCTCCACCGGGCCGAGCACCTCCGGGATCACGTCGCCCGCGCGCCGGAGCACCACGGTGTCGCCGATCAGCACGCCCTTGCGCGCCACCTCCTGCTGGTTGTGCAGGGTCGCGCTGGCGACGGTCACGCCGCCGACGAAGACCGGCTCCAGCACCGCGTACGGCGTGACCCGGCCGGTGCGGCCGACGTTCACCTCGATGCCGAGCAGCTTGGTGTTGACCTCCTCCGGCGGGTACTTGAACGCGATCGCCCAGCGTGGCGCGCGGCTGGTCGCCCCGAGCTTGCTCTGCTCGGCGACGTCGTCGACCTTGACCACCACGCCGTCGATGTCGTGTTCGAGGTCGTGCCGGTGCGCGGCGTAGTCGGCGATGTACGCCTTCACCTCGTCGAGCGTGTCGACCACCCGCCAGCGCTCGCTGGTCGGCAGGCCCCACGCCTTGAGCTGCGCGTACGCGTCGGACTGGCTGGTCGGCTCGAAGCCGGTGCGGGCGCCGATGCCGTGCACGATCAGGTGCAGGGCGCGCTTGGCGGTGATCGCCGGGTCCTTCTGCCGCAGCGAGCCGGAGGCGGCGTTGCGCGGGTTCACGTAGGTGCGCTCGCCCGCCGCGAGCTGGGCCGCGTTGAGGTCGGCGAACGCCTGCGCCGGGAAGTAGATCTCGCCGCGGACCTCGACCAGGTCGGGCGGGTTGTCACCGGCCAGCTTGTGCGGGATGCCCGCGATGCGGCGCACGTTGGCGGTGACGTCCTCGCCGGTGCGCCCGTCGCCGCGGGTCGCGCCCCGGGTCAGCCGGCCCTTCTCGTAGGTGAGGTTGACCGCGAGGCCGTCGATCTTCAGCTCGCACAGGTAGCGCACCGGCGCGCCCGCGTCCTTCTCGACCCGGGCCGCCCAGGCGGCGAGCTGGTCGTCGTTGAACGCGTTGTCGAGGCTGAGCATGCGCTCGGCGTGGTCGACGCTGGCGAAGCCGGCCCACTCCCCGGCCCCGACGCGCTGCGTCGGCGAGTCCTGTGAGATCAGCTCGGGGTGCTCCAGCTCCAGCGCCTCCAGCTCGTGCATGAGCCCGTCGTAGGCGGCGTCCGACAGCGTCGGCGCGTCGTCGACGTAGTAGCGGTGCTGCGCGTCATTGATCTTGGCCACGAGCTCGGCGTACCGCGTCCGGACCTTGTCGGTTACCTCACTGGTCACCCGTGCACGGTATCCGCCGCCCCCGACACCGCGGACCCCGCCCTGCGGACCAGCCATGATCTGTTTTCGTGGACGCCGGACGCCGCCCCAGCAGCACCGGACGTCCACGAAAACAGATCATGGCGGTGCGCCGCGGCCCGGCTGCCGGTCCGGTGGCGGGCTTGGCGGCGCGCCGGTCGCGGGTCGCGCTCAGTCCCAGGCCGCGCCGAGGGCGGCGAGCTGGTCGGCGTACTCGATGCGCTCGGCCCAGGCCGCCGGCCAGATCGCCATGCCCGCCGCCGCGCCGTGGAACGCGCCCGCCAGGCAGGCGATCGAGTCGGAGTCGCCGCTGGTCGCGGCGGCTCGCCCGAGCGCGGCGACCGGGTCGTCGACGTGCCGCAGGGCCGCGAGCAGCGCCGTGGCCAGCGCCTCCTCGGCGATCCAGCCCTCGCCGGTCTCGCGGCACACGTCACCGCCGGAGTCCGGCCTGGCCAGCGCCGCGAGCAGCACGTCCAGCGCGTCGGCGCACTCGTCCCAGCCACGCGCGACGAACTCCTCGGGCGACAGCAGCCCCGGCCGCTGCCACAGATCGCCGAGCCAATCCTCGCGGTACACGATGCGCTGGTCGGCGCAGCGGTCCCGCAGCGCGCCGGGCACGTCGGCCAGGTCGAGGCCGTCGCGCAGCAGCCGCACCGCCAGCGCGGTCAGCTCGGCCGCGGCCAGCCCGGTCGGGTGCCCGTGGGTCAGCCCCGCCTGCAACTGCGCCACCCCGGCCAGGGTGTCCAGGTCGTATTCGGCGACCAGGCCGACCGGGGTGACCCGCATGTTCGCCCCGCAGCCCTTGGACCCGGGCACGGTCGCCTCCTGCCAGCGCAGCCCTTGCGACAGGTTCGCGCAGGCGTTCAAGCAGGTCATGCCAGGAGCCCGGTTGTTCTCCGGGCTCTTCGCCCAGGCCAGGAAACGCTCGCGCAGCAGCGGTTCGAGTTCCGCCGCGGTCGGCTCGGCGGCGTCGCGCAACGCCCAGGCCACCGCGAGCGCCATCTGCGTGTCGTCCGTGACGAGCGCGGGTTCGGGCAACTCACGCGGCCCGCCCGGCCCGTGCTCCGCCACGATCTGGGCGTACTTGCGGAACTCGGTCGGCTTGCCCAGCGCGTCGCCGTACGCCAACCCGAAGAGCGACCCGCTGGCCGCGTCGATCACCGTCACCCGCGGCATCCTGCCACCCGCGCGCCACATGATCACTCGAATTGCCTGGCACCTGGGCGAAATCGTGCTCAAGATACGCACGACTGCCAGGCAATTCCGAGGATCTTGGACGGGGCGGGCGGCCCGGTCCGGCGGCCGCCCGGCCCAGGGTCTCAGGCGACCGCCGGGTACAGCTGCCGCAGGTCACCGGACAGGCCGGACTTGACCTGCCGGGCCACGTCATCGGCGAGCACCTCGGGCTGGCCGGCCTCGACCCCGTCGAGGACCTGCGCCACCACGTCCGCGGCCGCGACCTTCGGGCCGTCGACGTGCGCCGCCATGTCGGTGTCGATGTAGCCGATGTGCACCCCGGTCACCAGCGTTCCCTGCTCGTGCAGCGCGAGCCGCAGCGCGTTGGTCGCGGCCCAGGCGGCGGACTTCGACGCCGAGTAGCCCGCGGTGGTCGGCAGCGACAGCCAGGACAGCGCGGAGAGCACGTTGACGACCGCGCCGCCGCCGTTGGCGGCGAGGATCGGCGCGAACTCGCGGGACATGCGCACCGGGCCGTAGAAGTTGGTCTCCATCTCCCGGCGCAGCTCCTCGTCGCTGTCGAGGATGCCCGCGCCGGTGGCGATGCCCGCGTTGTTGATCAGGAGCTGCACGTCGCCGGCCTGCTTGGCGGCCGCCGCCACCGAGCCGGGGTCGGTGACGTCGAGCTGGAGCGGGACGACCCGCGGGTCGGTGATCGACGCCGCGTCGCGGGCGGTGGCGTACACCTTCGCCGCGCCGCGGGCGAGCAGCGCCTCGGTGAACGCCTTGCCGAGGCCGCGGTTGGCGCCGGTCACGAGAGCTACGGAACCATTGATCTTCATGTTCGCCTCCTGGTGGGTCGAGCTTCACCAACGACACTATACGAAATATATAGCTACTGGCCTTGAGATACGAATCATATAGCGCGAGCCATGCGATAGGTATGCTCGAACCATGTCCAAGCGGATGTACGGCCAGGTGTGCCCGATCGCGCGCTCGCTCGACGTGCTCGGTGAGCGGTGGACCCTTCTCATCGTGCGCGAGCTGCTGCTCGGCCCGAGGCGGTTCAAGGAACTCCTGACCCAGCTGCCCGCGATGGGCACCAACCGCCTGGCCGAGCGGCTCCAGCTGCTGGAGCGCAGCGGGGTCGTGGTCCGTCGCGCGCTGCCGGCCGCCCCGGACGTGCGCGCCTACGAGCTGACCGCGTACGGCGAGCGGCTGCGCCCGCTGCTGATCGAGCTCGCCACCTGGGGCTCGGAACTGCCGCTCGACGACGAGGTCGACCCGGGCACCGCGCGAGCCGAACTGATCGCGCTCTACCTGGCCGAGCACTGCCCCCCGGAGGACGCCGCCGGACCGCCCGCGACCTACCAGTTCCACGTGGGCGACGAGGTCTTCCACGTCCGCGCCGACGGCGGCGTGCACACCAGATCCGGCCCCGCCCCGGTCCCCGCCGACCTCGTGGTGACCTGCGACCTGGCCACCTTCGACGCACTGACTCGGGGCACGCTCGACCCCGCCGGGGCTGTCGCGTCCAGCGCGCTCACCGTCACCGGCGACACCGCCGCGCTCACCCGCGTCTTCGGCCTGCTACGGCACCGCGACCCGGCGGAGACGGCCTGACCCGGCACCACGTCCCCCGGAGACGTCCTGACACGGTCGTCCACCGACGGCCGCTACCCGGGCGATCATCGCTCCGTGCCGGCTACCGCCCCTGGTAGCCGGGCCGATGCCCATGGGGCCGCGGGCATTGCGCCGTCACTGCTCGACCAGGCGCCTTCCGGCTTCGCGGCAGGCCTTCAGCACCGCCTGGGCGTACGCGGGCGTCGCCCTGGCCAGGCCACACGACGGCGTCACCACCACCTGCCGCGCCAGCAGCTCGTCGGCGAAACCGAGATCCCGCCACAACCGCCTGACCCGCTCGGCCAGCGCCGCGCCGTTCGGGCTCGTGCCGTTGCCCGGGGGTGTCGTACGCGCCACGCCCGCGAACAGGCCGAGCCCGGCGTCGATCATCTCGCCCACCGCGTCGAGTTTCTCCGCGCCCGTGCCGACCAGGTCCAGGTCCAGCGCGAGCGCGGCCGCCCCGGCCTCCCGCAGCAGCGCCAGCGGCGTGTCCGGCGCACAGCAGTGCACGATCACCGGCACCCCGGCCGCGCCGATCACCGAGGCGAGCGTGTCCCGCACGGTCGACGGAGCCACCGAGCGGTACGTGTGCAGCGTGCTGGCGGTGCGCACACGCCCGGCCAGCACCGCGGGCAGCGACGGCTCGTCGAGCTGGAGCAGCACCCGCGCACCCGGCACCCGCCGCTGCACGTCGGCGACGTGTGCCTTGAGCCCTTCGGCAAGCGATTCCGCCAGGTCACGGGCGGCTCCGTGGTCGGAGACGAGCGCCTCGCCCAGGGCCAGCTCGATGTTGGCGGCCAGCGTCCACGGCCCGGCCGACTGCACCTTCAGCGTTCCGGTGAACCCGTCGGCCTGTTCGGTGAGCTGGTCCAGGTCGCGCTCGCGCAGGTCGTACGCCCGGCGAAGCTCCCGGCCCGGACTCGCCGCGACCCGCCACCGGCCCGCGTAGATCTCCACCGGCAGCTCGACCAGCAGCCCGGCGCTCCGCCCGATCATGTCCGCGCCGGGGCCGCGGGCGGGCAGCTCCGGCAGGTACGGCAGGTCCGGCAGCTCGCCGAGGGTGAACTTGACCGCCTCGGCGATGTCGGTGCCCGGCAGCGACCCGATGCCCGTCGCCGACCCGGCGGGCCACAGCGGCTCGGCGGGCTTGTCCGTGATCTCGTCAGGCGTGCTCATGTGCGGCCTCGTTCTGTTCGCCTTGCGGGTGGCACCTCGCGGTGCGGGAACGGACAGCGGTGCGCGCCGTGGTGCCGCGCCGGTCACCGTGCCACAGCGTGGCCGGGTGACCGGCGGGAACCGTGCCCCGGTGGCCGCGCGACGCGGCACGGCCGCGCTCGCTCATGCCGCGGTGGTGATGGTGGCGCTGCCGAGCACGATGTCACCGGCCGGGTCCGGCCGGTAGGCCACGACGGCCTGACCTGCCGCGATGCCGCGCTCAGGGCGGCGCAGCCGCACGCTCATCGCCGCGCCGTCGAGTTCCACGACGGCGGGCGCGGGACGGCCGTGCGCCCGCAGCTGTACCTCGCACTCGATCGGGCCGACCGGCGCCGCGCCCGCGGTCCAGACCGTACGCGCGCCGTCGACCTGCGAGACCTCCAGCGCCTCGGCGGGGCCGACGGTGACCGTGTTGGTGACCGGCGTGATCGACAGCACGTAGCGCGGACGGCCGTCCGGCGCGGGCCGGCCCAGCGCCAGCCCCTTGCGCTGGCCCACCGTGTACGCGAACGCGCCGTCGTGCTTGCCGAGCACCTCGCCGGTGCCGGCGTCGACGATGTCACCCGGCTCACTGCCCAGGTGCTTGCGCAGGAAGCCCTGGGTGTCGCCGTCGGCGATGAAGCAGATGTCGTGCGAGTCGGGCTTGTCGGCCACGGTCAGGCCACGGGCGTGCGCCTCGGCGCGCACCTGCTCCTTGGTCGAGTCGCCGAGCGGGAACATCGAGTGGTCGAGCTGCTCCCGGTTGAGCACCGCCAGCACGTACGACTGGTCCTTGGCGAGGTCGACGCTGCGGCGCAGCAGGCCGTCGGCGCCCAGCCGCGCGTGGTGGCCGGTGACCACCGCGTCGAAGCCCAGGGCCAGCGCGCGGTCTAGCACCGCCGCGAACTTGATCTTCTCGTTGCAGCGCAGGCACGGGTTCGGGGTGCGCCCCGCCGCGTACTCCGCGACGAAGTCCTCGATCACGTCCTCATGGAAACGCTCGGCCATGTCCCACACGTAGAAGGGGATCCCGAGCACGTCCGCCGCCCGCCGCGCGTCGTGCGCGTCCTCCTTGGTGCAGCACCCCCGCGCCCCGGTCCGATGTGTCGCCGCGTTCTTAGACAGCGCCAGATGCACCCCGGTGACATCGTGCCCGGCCGCCACAGCCCGGGCAGCCGCCACCGCCGAATCCACCCCACCAGACATAGCCGCCAGCACCCGCACTCCGACAGCCTACCCGCCACCCCACCCCGCCGCGTTGATCATGAACTTATGGCACGGGTCAGCGGTGTGTCGCCACCACAACCTCATGATCATCCGGTACCGAGCGCGCACACGCCGCGACCGAACCGCACCCGACTAGATGATCATGAAGTTGTGGCGCAGACTCGCCGTCGAGCCGTGCCATAAGTTCATGATCAACGCGGAGTGAGAGCGGGTGGGTCAGCGGGACATGCCGGCGCGGCGGGCGCGGTCGACTGCTGCGGGGAGGGCGGTGATGAGGGCGTCCAGGTCGGCGCGGGTGGTGGTGTGGCCGAGGGTGAAGCGCAGGGACGAGCGGGCGGAGAGGGGGTCGGCGCCCATCTGGAGGAGGACGTGCGACGGCTGGGCAACGCCGGCGGAGCAGGCCGAGCCGGTGGAGACGGCGATGTCCTGGGCGTCGAGCAGCAGCAGGAGGGCGTCGCCCTCGCAGCCGGGGAAGCTGAAGTGCGCGTTGCCGGGCAGCCGGGCACCGGGCTCGTCGGCCGGCGCGCCGTTGAGCACCGCGTCGGGGACGACGGCGCGCACCCGCTCGATCAGCTCGTCGCGCAGCGCGGCGAGCCGTTGCGCATGCTGCTCCTGGTGCTTGACGGCGTGCTCGACGGCGCAGGCGAAGGAGACGATGCCGGGCACGTCCAGTGTGCCGGAGCGGACGTCGCGTTCCTGGCCGCCGCCGTGCAGCAGCGGGGTGCAGGCGACGTCGCGGCCCAGCAGCAGTGCGCCGACGCCGAGCGGGCCGCCCAGTTTGTGCCCGGTGAGCGTGAGCGCGGCGACGCCGCTCGCTGCGTAGTCCACCGGCACCTGGCCGACGGCCTGCACCGCGTCGGTGTGCAGCGGCACGCCGCGCGCGGCCGCGAGCGCGGCCAGTTCGGCGATCGGCTGGACCGTGCCGACCTCGTTGTTGGCCCACATGACGGTGACCAGCGCGACCGTGTCGTCCAGGGCCTCTGCCAGCACCTCGGGCCGCACCCGGCCCTCCTGGTCGACCGGCAGCGAGACCACCTCGGCGCCCTCGTGCTCGCCGAGCCAGTGCACCGCGTCCAGCACCGCGTGGTGCTCGACCGCGCCGGCCAGGACCTTGGTGCGCCCGAGCGGGCGGCGGGCCCAGTAGACGCCCTTGACGGCGAGGTTGTCGCTCTCGGTGCCGCCGCCCGTGAAGATCACTTCGGACGGACGTGCGCCCAGCACCGCCGCGATGCGCTCGCGCGACTCCTCGACCAGTCGGCGGGCAGCACGGCCCGGGCCGTGCAACGACGAGGCGTTGCCGACCTCACGCGCGGTCGCGACGTAGGCGTCCAGCGCCTCAGGCAGCATCGGCGTGGTCGCCGCATGATCAAGGTAGGCCATCTCGTCGCCAAGCCTAGCCGTAAGGGTGCTTACCCGTATCCCAGGAGTGTGCCGGGCATGGCCCGCCGGACACCTCCGGCCGATGGCAGTGACGGCCCGGCAACCCCTGTCACCAGCCATGACATGGCGAAGGGCCCCGGCGGCCAATGACCGCGGGGCCCTTCGATGTTGCGTACGCCGTCAGCGGCGCTTGCGGATCTCCTCGGAAGCCTGCGGCACGACCTGGTTGAGGTCGCCCACGACGCCGAAGTCGGCCAGCTCGAAGATCGGCGCCTCGGTGTCCTTGTTCACCGCGACGATGGTCTTCGAGGTCTGCATGCCGGCCCGGTGCTGGATCGCGCCGGAGATGCCGACCGCGATGTAGAGCTGCGGCGACACCGTCTTGCCGGTCTGCCCGACCTGGTAGGCGTGCGGATAGAAGCCGGAGTCGGTCGCCGCGCGCGACGCGCCGACGGCCGCGCCGAGCAGGTCGGCCAGCTCCTCGATGATCTTGAAGTTCTCCGCCGAGGCGACACCGCGGCCACCGGAGACGACGATCGACGCCTCGGTCAGCTCCGGGCGGGCACCCTTGGCCTCGGCGACGCGCTTGCTGACCACGGCCAGCTTGTCGGAGTCGGCCAACACCACCTCGACCTGCTCCACCGACGGCGAGGCCGCGGCGGGGCTGGGCGTGAGCGAGTTCGGCCGTACGGTGACCAGTGGCAGGCCCTTGGTGACCTTGGACTTGACGATGGTCGAGCCCGCGAAGGCGACCTGGGTGGCGGTGCCGTCGGCGGCCAGCTCGACCACGTCGGTGAGCACGCCGTTGTCCAGCTTGACCGCGAGCCGGCCCGCGATCTCCTTGCCCTCCTGGGTCGAGCCGATCAGCACGGCCGCCGGGGAGACGGCCTTGACCAGCTGCGCGAGCGCGGTGGCCTTGGGGGCGACCAGGTGCTCGTCGATCTCGGTGCTCTCGGCGGCGTAGACCTTCGTCGCGCCGTACTCGCCGAGCTTGTCGACGAGCGGAGCGGCCGTGCCGAGCGCGCCCAGCACCACCGCGGCGGGCTCGCCGAGCGAGCGCGCCAGGGTCAGCATCTCCAGCGTGACCTTCTTGACCGTGCCGCCGGAGGACTCGACGACTACCAGAACCTCAGCCATTGTCGGCGCCTCTCAGACGAACTTCTCGGACGACAGGTAATCGACCAGCGCGACGCCGCCCTCACCGGAGTCGGCGACCTTCTGGCCGGCGCTGCGCGCCGGGCGCTTGCTGTGCGACAGCACGGTGGTGGCGGCGCCCGCCCAGCCCACCTGGTCGGCGGCGACACCGAGGTCGGCCAGCGACTTGGTGGCCACCGGCTTCTTCTTGGCGGCCATGATGCCCTTGAAGGACGGGTAGCGCGGCTCGTTGATGGTGTCCCACACGCTCACGATCGCGGGGGTGGCGGCCGTGACGACCTCGTACCCCTCCTCGGTCTGGCGCTCGACGGTCAGCCGCGAGCCCTCGACGGTGAGCTTGCGCGCGCCGGTCAGCGCCGCGAAGCCGAGCCGCTCGGCCAGCATGTGCGGCATGACCTGGCCGCGGGCGTCGGTCGACTCCGCGCCGGAGATGACCAGGTCGGGGGCCAGCTCGCTGATGGCGGCGGCGAGCACCTTGCTGGTGCCCAGCGCGTCGGTGCCGGCGAGGGCGTCGTCGAGCACGTGCACGGCCGCGTCGGGGCCCATGGACAGCGCCTTGCGGATCGACTCGGTGGCCCGGTCCGGACCCATGGTCAGCACGGTCACCTCACCGCCGTGCGCCTCCTGCAGCCGCAGCGCCTCCTCGATGGCGTACTCGTCCATCTCGTTGATGACGTTGTTGGCCGAGGCACGGTCGACGGTGTTGTCGTCCGCGCGCAGATTGCGCTCGGCGCCGGAGTCCGGCACCTGCTTGACAAGTACGACGATCTTCATCGCGCTCTGACGACCCTCCTGAGTTGAACGGACGTTCATGCCCTCGCCGCGAGCCTGTCTCCTGACACGTCACGGGTCAAGCTAGACCGGCTGTGGACGTTGCCACTTTTACCGACCCGGCGCGAGTGGGAGCCCTCGACGGTCCGGCCGTTTCAGGCGGATCGCTGGGACGAGCCCCTTCGCGAAGCAGGTTACTGACGAGTAATTTATGACCCCTGCTCACCTACCCGCCAGGACGGCCGCCAATAGTGACAGACGTCACCCCGCCATGATGCCCATCCCGTAGAGTCACGCCTAGCAGGAGGTGTCATGACATGAGCACGCAAACCGCACCCCTGCCGGGCCGCCCCACCACGGATCCGGGCCTGCCGCCCGAGGCGGAGCACCACCGGCAGCCTGAGCCCGACGAACACCTGTGCACCTGTGGCCGCCTACGCGACGACTGTGTCCGCGACACGATCCGCGACCTCTGGCACGCCCGCACCTGACCGAGCGAGGCTGCGAGCGGTGGGCGTTACGCGGCTGCCGGCTTCCAGATGTACGGCGTGGTCGTGGTCACCGCGACCATGCCCAGCCGCTCCAGGATCGGCCGGCTGTCCGCCGACGCGTCCACCTGCAGGTACTTGAACCCGCGCTCCACCGCCCGGATCGCCCGGTGCGCCACCATCGCCTTGTAGATGCCGCGCCCCCGCCACTGCTCCAGCGTCGACCCGCCCCACAGCCCGGCGAACTCGGTGCCCTTCTCGTACCGGATCCACCCGGCGCAGACCACCTCGTCCCCGGCCTCGGCGATCACGATGGTCAGCCCCCGGGGGTCCGCGGCCAGCTCCTTCTCCAGCCCGAAGACCAGGTGGCTGCGGTCCTCCTGCCAGACCGCCTCCTCCATCGCCCCGATCCGCTCCAGGTCGGCCCGCGAGGTCACCTCGCGCAGCGTCACACCCTCCGGCAGGACCGGGGGCGACGCCAGCGGCTCGGCCAGCCCGATGATCACCGTCTCCAGCTCGTCGGGCACGAACCCGGCCGCCACCAGGCGATCCGGCAAGTCGGCGGGCAGGTCGTGGCCACGCAGCTTCCACTCGACCTCCTCGCCGCGGGCGGCGAAGTGGTCACGCTGGCGCGCGATGAGCGCGTCGAGTTCGGGGCCGCTCAGGTGGGAGACGTCGCGATAGGTGACGAATCCGCCGCGGTCGAGGCCGCTCATCCGGACCACCGGGCCGTCCCACTCGACGACCATGCCGGCGGGCAGGGGGTCGGGGATCTCGGTGCGCAGTTGCTCGTCGTACGCCCTCAGCAGGGCGTCGGTATCAAGTTCAGAAGTCATCGCCTTGATACTAGGAAGGTGCTGGCTAGGGTGCGCAACTGGTTTGATCCGCGCGAAGTTCATGAAACAGGGCAGACTCCCGACTACCGCTTCTCCCTGGCCAACGAGCGCACCTTCCTCGCCTGGATCCGCACCGGCCTCGCCATGATCGGCGGTGGGCTGGTGGTGGCCCAGTTCCTGCCGCCGATGACCGTGCCGCACATGACGAGGATCCTCGGCGTGGCGCTGATCCTGCTCGGGGTGGGCTGCGCGCTGCGCGCCGTCGACCACTGGATCCGCTGCGAGATCGCGATGCGCAACAACCGGCCGCTGCCACCGTCGCGGTTCCCGGCCGTGCTCGCGATCGTGGTCGCGCTCGGGTCGCTGGCGCTGCTGGTCGAGGTCTTCATCGACCTCTACCGCGCCCGATGAGCGCCCCGGCCGACCACGGCGCGTCGCCGGAACGCACCCGGCTGGCCTGGCGGCGCACCGTGCTGTCGGGCACGGCGTGCGCGCTGCTGCTGTTCCGGCTCGCCTTCGAACGCGGGCTCGACGATGCCGGCGCGCTGGGACTCGCGCTCGGCCTGCTGTGCTGGCTGGCGTTGCTGCTGGTGGCGCAGCGGCGGATCCGGGCGATGGCCCGGCCGGAGCCGGTCGGGCTGGCGCGGGCGGTCGCGGCGGTCACGCTCTGCTGTGTGCTGATGGGTCTGTTGGGGGTACTGCTCATCCTCTGGTGAGGTCTACGCTCTACGCCGTGGGACGCCTGTGGATGTTCATCTTCCTCGCCGAGATCGTGCTGACGGTGGCCGCGCTGATCAGCTGCCTGTCCGCCGAGGAGCACCGCCTGAACGCGCTGCCGCGCTGGGGCTGGGTGCTCATCATCCTGCTGTTCTCCCCGATCGGGGCGATCGCCTGGTTCGTGGTGGGCAAGGAGCGCACGCCGAATCCGCAGGTGTGGCGGCAGGGCAGCGGCTTCCCGGAGCACCAGCGGCCGGGCCGGGGCCTGGCCCCCGACGACGACCCGGAGTTCCTGCGCAAGCTCGCCAAGGAGCAGCGGGAGACCGCGGCCGCCGACCGTGAGCTGCTGAGCAAGTGGGAGATGGACCTGCGCCGCCGCGAAGAGGAGCTGCGCAAGCAGGACAAATCCGAGGACTAGCCGCGTTCGCGCAGCCTTCGCGCGAGCCAGCGGAAGGACTCCTTGGGCGTACGCCGCTGCGTCGGGTAGTCGACGTGCACCAGCCCGAAGCGCTGGCTGTAGCCGGCTGCCCACTCGAAGTTGTCGAGCAGGCTCCACACGAAGTAGCCGCGCAGGTCGAGGCCGTCCGCCCGTTTGCGCAGCGCCACCGCGAGGTGCTCGCGCAGGTAGTCGACGCGCTGCGGGTCGGGCACCGAGCCGTCCGGGGCGACCTCGTCGGGGAAGCTGGCCCCGCCCTCGGTGATGTACACCGGCGGCAGCCGGTCACCGTAGCGTTCGGACAGTTCATCGAGGGTGTCGCCGAGCCCGGCGGGGCTGACCGGCCAGCCGAACCCGGTCCGCGGCACGCCTTCGATCTCGGCGAACGCGAACGGCAGCTCGCCGACCCGGGCGAAGTCGCCCTCGGGCGTGTGGTCGGTGGCCGCGTCCGGGTCTGCCATGCCCACCCGGGACGGGTAGTAGTAGTTGACGCCGTAGAAGTCCAGCGGTGAGCCGATCACCGCGAGGTCCTCGGCGGGCACGTCGCCGAACGCGCCGAACAGCTCCGTGAACGGTTCCGGGGCCTGCGGGTAGCGGCCGAGCAGCACCGGGTCCTCGAAGACCCGGTTCGCGATGAGGTCGTACAGGGCGGCGGCGAGCTGATCCTCGGGACGGTCCGAGGCGGGCGCCACGGGCGTGTGCACGTTGGTGATGCCGATCTGCCCGGCTACGTTCGCGGCGCGCAGCGCCCGCACGGCGAGGCCGTGGCCGAGCAGCTGGTGGTGCGCCGCGGGCAGGGCGTCGAACAGCAGGGCGTGGCCAGGGGCGTGCGCGCCGGTCGCGTAGCCGGCCAGGGTCACCGAGTGCGGCTCGTTGATGGTGATCCACTTGCCGACCCGGTCGCCCAGGCGCGCCCCCATCAGGGCGGCGTACTCGCCGAAACGCTCCGCGGTGTCGCGCGACAGCCAGCCGCCCGCGTCCTCCAGGGCCTGCGGGGTGTCCCAGTGGAACAGGGTGGCCACCGGTTCGATGCCGCGAGCCAGCATCGCGTCGACCAGCCGGTCGTAGAAGGCCATACCGTCCGGGTTGGCCGGTCCGAAACCGTCGGGCTGGATCCGCGGCCACGCGATGGAGAAGCGGTACGCGTCCGCGCCGAGTTCGCGTACCAGATCAAGGTCTTGCTCGTAGCGGTGGTAGTGGTCGCAGGCGACCGCCCCGGTGTCGCCGCCGAGCACCCGGCCAGGCTGGGCGCAGAACGTGTCCCAGACCGAGACCCCGCGCCCGCCCTCGGCCACCGCACCCTCGATCTGGTACGCCGCCGTGGCAACACCGAGCTGGAAGTCCTTGGGGATGCTCGGATCCATCACGCCTTCTCCTCGCTGCGCTCGTCGGCGGCGTCGATCGGCGACATGGTTCGCTCGCTGCGCTCGCTCACGCGCCCAGCACCCGGTCCAGGTAGTCGTTGGCGAAGACGCGCTCGGGGTCGAGCTTGTCGCGCACGGCGAGGAAGTCGCCGAACCGGGGGTACGTCGGCGCGAGCGTGCTCGCGTCCTGGTAGTGCATCTTGCCCCAGTGCGGCCGGCCGCCGTGCGCGCGGAAGATCTGCTCGGCGAGGCGGAAGTAAGTGTGCGGGTCCTCCTTGAAGAACCGGTGGATCGCCACGTATCCGGTCTCGCGGCCGTGCGCGGTGGACAGCCAGATGTCGTCGGGCGCGGCGACGCGCACCTCGACCGGGAACGAGATGCGCCAGCCGTTCTGGTTGATCAGGCGGTCCAGCGCGCGCAGCACGTCCGGCACCTCCTCGCGCGGCAGGGCGTACTCCATCTCCCGGAAGCGCACCTCGCGCTTGGTGGTGAAGACCGACGTGGACACGTCGGTGAACTCCCGGTTGTTGGTGAGCCGCTGGGCCAGCCGGTTGATCGGCGGGGTCAGCGCGGGCACGGCCTTGCCCAGGTGGCAGACCCAGTTGAAGACGGTGTTGGACATCAGGTCGTCGTCGAGCCAGCGCTGGAAGCCGCCGAGCGGCTTGCGCGGCGCGTCCATCGGCAGCCGGGTGTTGGTCTTGGCGAGTGCGGTCTGCGTGTGCGGGAACCAGTAGAACTCGAAGTGGTCCGCGCCCGTCCCCCGCTGCTCCCACTGCGCCAGCACCTCGGCCAGCGGTTCCGGCTTCTCGACCGCCTGCAGCTGGAACGCGGGCACGCACTGCACGGTGATGTCGAGCAGCACCCCGAGCGCGCCCAGCCCGAGGCGGGCCGCGTCGAGCAGCTCCGGGTTGCTGTTCTCGGAGATCTCCAGGGTGCCGCCGTCGGCGGTGGCGAGGGTGACCGCGACGATCTGCGTGGCCAGGCCGCCGAACGCGTGCCCGGTGCCGTGCGTGCCGGTCGAGGTCGCGCCTGCGATCGTCTGCGCGTCGATGTCGCCCATGTTCTGCAGCGCCAGCCCGTACGGCTTGAGCAGCTCGGGCAGCCGGTAGAGGTGGGTGCCCGCGGCGAGTTTGACGCGGTGGCGCTGCTCGTCGACGGCGAGCACGCCCTGCAGGTTGCGCAGGTCGAGCTGCACGCCGGGAGCGACGGCGATGCCGGTGAAGCTGTGGCCGGCGCCGATCGGCTTGACCCGCAGCCCGTCGGCGCGCGCGGCGGCGATGGCCTGCACCACCTCGTCGGGGCTGCCGGGGTACGCCACCCGCGCCGGGGTCACGCTCTCGATCCGGCTCCAGTTGCGCCACACGGTGCTGCTCATAGGAAGGCCTTTCCTTCACCACGGTACGTGGGCAGTGCCCCGGCCACCGTGTCCGCGTCGATCAGGTGAAGCTCGTTGACGTGCTCGGACAGCTCGCCCGCCTTGGTGTGCCGCAGCCACACCCGGTCGCCCAGGCGCAACCGGGTCGCGGGCTCGCCCACCACCGGGGTCTGCACCTCTCCGGCCATCTCGCGGGGCACCATCGTCAGCCCGGCGGGCCACACCACCTGCGGGAGCCGGTCCACGCCGGGCGGCCCGGAGGCGATCCAGCCCCCACCGAGCAGGGTCACCCGGTCCGGGGCGGGGCGGCGCACCACGGGCAGTGCGAAGGCGGCCGCAGGAGCCGGGGTGAAGTGGGCGTAGTTGTCGAACAGATGCGGGCCGAACAGCCCCGAACCGGCGGCGACCTCGGTAACCGAGCGATCCGCGCCGGTGGCCTCCAGACTGCCGGTGCCACCGCCGTTGACGAACTCCAGCGGGGCCAGCTCGGACACCGCCGCGACGGCCGCCGCGCGCCGCTCGACCAGCTCGGCCATGGAGGAGCGCTGCAACGCTCGCACCATCGCGCCCCGCAGCGGGCTGCCTTTCGGGGCGTTGCCGAGCCCGGCGACCTGGGCCTCGTACCCCATCATGCCGACCAGCCGGAAGCCGCGCCGGGCCACGACGACCTCGGCCAGCGCGCGGGCCTGCTCGGCCCGGTGCACCGGCGAGCGCCACACCCCGATGTGCCCGAGCAGCTTCGACTTGTACGACGAGTCCAGCTCGATGGCGACCCGGATGTCCGGCCGCGCGGTCGGCGCGACCACGCTGTCCACCAGGTCCAGGTGCTCCACCGAGTCGATCATGATGGTCACCCGGGCGGCCAGCTCGGGTGAGGCGGCCAGCGCCGCGACGGCGGCCCGGTCGGCGGTGGGATAGCCGACCACCACGTCGTCGATCGTCTCCGCCAGCCACAGCGCCTCGGCCAGCGTGTACGCCAGCACGCCGCGGTAGCCCGGCATCGCCAGCACCGCGTCGAGCACACCCCGGCAGCGCACCGACTTGCTGGCGACGCGGATCGGCACGCCGTTCGCGCGGCGGGCCAGGTCGTGCGCGTTGTACGACAGCGCGGCCAGGTTCACCGCGCCGAACACCGGATCCAGCGCCGCGGTCGCCGCGTTCATGGCCGACCAGTACGCGTCGGCGTCCTCCCACGGCCGGGCCGTGGACGGGGCCGACACCTGCAGCGCCAGCGTCATCAGCGCACTCCCTTCACCGGCAGCACGGCGAGCGCGCCGAGCACCGAGATCACCCCGGACGCCAGGTACAGCGTCCCGAAACCGCCCCACTGCGCCACGACGAACGCGCCGAGCAGTGGGGCCACCGCCTGCGGCACCGCGGTGGCGATGTTCATGATGCCGAGATCCTTGCCGCGCGCCGCCGGGTCCGGCAGCACCTGGGTGGCCAGCGCCTGGTCCACCGACAGGAAGCAGCCGTAGCCCAGGCCGAGCAGGCCCGCGCCGACGGTGGCGACGGTCAGGTTCGGGAAGAACGCCAGCAGCACCGCCGCGACGCCCTGCAGACCCGACGAGACGAGAACGAAGACCTTGCGCCGTCCGAAACGGTCGGACAGCCGGCCGAGGAACAGCGCGGCCAGCACGACGAACAGCATGTAGATCAGCGTCAGGACGAGCAGCTCGTCCTCGGCCTTCTCGACCTTGACGTGGTACATCAGGAAGTAGAGCAGCAGCGTGGTGCCCAGGGCGTTGCCGATGTTGACCAGGATGCGGCTCAGTAGCGTCCAGCCGAAGTCGGGGTGACGCCGCGGGCTGATCCAGAACCCGGCGGCCAGGTCACGGAAGCTGAACGGCGGCCGGGCCGCGCGCGGCAGCACCTCGTCGGGCGCGCCGAGCACGAACGGCAGCACCAGCAGCACGAGCAGCCCGGCCATCAGCGAGTAGCCGATGAACTGGCTCAGCGCCAGCTCGGTGACCAGCACGATGCCGAGGATGGTGCCGATCGCCTGCGGGGCGGAGATCCAGCCCGAGATGTAGCCGCGCTGGCCGACCGGCACCTGGTCGGAGATGGTGGCGGTGAGCGCCGCGGTGAGCACGCAGAAGCCGACCAGGGTCAGCGTCCACCAGACGCCGATGCCGACGATGCCGTCCTGCCGGCCGAGCACCACCAGCGAGGCCGCGAACAGCAGGGCGCCGAAGACGATCCAGGGACGGCGGCGGCCGAAGCGCGACACCGTGCGGTCCGACAGGGCACCGGTCAGGGGGTACGCGACCAGTGCGAACGCGCCCGCGATGCCCGACACCACACCGAACGCCACCACGTTGTCCACCCAGTCCGCGGACTTGAGCTGCGCCTCGACCTGGATCGGCAGCAGCAGCTGCACGGGGGTCAGCTGGGCCATCCAGATGCCCAGCCAGCCCAGCGCGAACAGGCTGATCCACCGGCCGGTGACCGGGCGTTCCGGCTCGGCGAACGGGGCGGGCGGGGGCATTGCGGGGTCAGCCGAAGTGAGCGTGGCCGGCTCGGTCATGCCTTCTCCTCGCTTCGCTCGTCGGCGGCATGTTCGCTGAGCCTGCAGATTCGCTCGCTGCGCTCGCTCATGGGGGGGTCCCTAGGGCCAGGTGTGATTCCCGTCGCGCGGAGTTTAGAGAACTTTTCATGTTTGCACCAGGCTCGCCACCCGGACAGATGAACGGCAGCGTGTCGCGTCGCGGGGTCTAGCGAGAACGTGAAACCTTCTCTAGGCTCCGCCGCCATGAAGGCATACACACGTCTGCTCGGCATCGTCGCCGTGGCGGCGATCGCCATACTCGGTCCGACCGGCACGGCCTCCGCCCACGAGGAGCGGCCCACCCGCGAGCTGGACGGCACCGGCAGCGTGCCCACCTACCGCACCACCGGGCCCACGCTGCTCGTCTGCAAGACCGACCCGGCCGACTTCGCCGCCCGCGTCGCCGGCTACCCGGCCGAGCTCAAGGCCGCGAACGAGCAGCTGTGGACGCAGTGCCAGAAGGACGGCTACCGCCACATCCAGCAGGCCGTGGACGCCGCCCACCTGCCCGGCACGAACATCAAGATCCTGCCCGGGGTGTACCTGGAGGAGCCGAGCATCGCCCCGGCCAGCCCCGAGTGCGCCGCCATGGAGAACGGCGCGGTGCGCGGCCGCATCTACGGCTACCCGGTGCTCACCTGGGACCAGCAGCTCGCCTGCCCGCACCTGGCCAACCTGGTGGCCATCCTGGGCAAGAAGAACCTCCAGCTCGAAGGCACCGGCGCGAAGCCGGAAGACGTGCTCGTCGACGCGCAGTACAAGAAGCTCAACGCGATCCGGGCCGACAACGCCGACGGCGTCTACTTCCGCAACATGTCCGCGCAGCGGGCGCAGTTCAACGCCTTCTACATCATGGAGACCGACGGCTTCGTGGTCGACCGGACCATGGGCCGCTGGAACGACGAGTACGCCTTCCTCACCTTCGCCGTCGACCACGGCCTCTACACCGACTGCGAGGGCTACGGCAACGGCGACTCCGCCTTCTATCCGGGCGCCGCCTCGAACATCAACAAGGACCGGGGCCACGACGTGCCCCGCTACGCCGTCGAGATCCAGCGCTGCCACGGCCACCACAACACGCTGGGCTACTCCGGCACCGCCGGCGACTCGGTCTGGGTGCACGACAGCGTCTTCACCGAGAACACCGCGGGCATCGCCACCGACAGCGCCTTCCCCGACCACCCCGGCATGCCGCAGAACCACTCGAAGTTCGAGAACAACGTCATCGCGAACAACAACACCGACTACTACCGGCACATCGTCGACGGCACCTGCAAGAAGCCCTTCGCCGAGCGCGGATACGAGCAGGGCGTCGTCTGCCCGGCGGTCGGCCTGCCGGTCGGCGCGGGCGTGGTCAACCCGGGCGGCAACTACAACATCTGGCGCGGCAACCACATCTACGGCAACCGGTACTCCGGGTTCGTGACCAGCTTCGTGCCCGGCTTCGTGCGCAACGACACCGAGTTCGCCCAGCAGTTCGACACCTCGCACCACAACCGCTACCTCGACAACGTCATGGGCGTCAGCGAGCAGGGCGAGGCCAAGCCGAACGGGCTGAACTTCTGGTGGGACGGGCAGGGCGTCGGCAGCTGCTGGACGGACATGTCCGCCACGAACATCCGCACCGTGCCCGCCTGCGGCGACGACGACCTGCCCGCCATCGGCTCGCACCGCTACTTCGGCGAGCCCGCCGGAACTTTGAAGATGTACGCCTGCGCCGGCTACGACGGCGGACGGCAGCACCTGCCCTCCGACTGCGACTGGTACGGCGAGTACGCCGCCTCCGGGCTGGCGCGCATCGAGGTGAAGTGGGCGTTCGGCGGCGCGGTCGTGCTCGGCCTGCTGGCGATCGGCCTCTACTACCGCCGCCTGCGCGACTCCAAGCGCGCGCTGCTCGGGCTGCTGCTGGCGGTGGGCGGCCTGACCGTCGGCGTCTTCGGCACCGTCGAGATGGGCAGCGTCCTGCACCCGATCGGCCTCGCCCTGTACAGCGTCGGCTTCGCCCTGCTCGGCCTGGCCCTGCGCACCACCCGCGCCCGCAAGCTGGGCACGACCACGCTGATCGTGGCCGCTTTCGCGCTGCTCGGCGCGATCGACCACGGGCTGATCATGATCCCATGGCTGCCGGTCTCCCCTGCCCTGCTGCGCGTGCTGACCGAGGTCGCCTGGATCCCCTGGGCCCTCGGCGCGGTCCTCGTCCCGGGCCGCACCACCGCCACCACCCCGACCGCCGAACCCGCCCAAGAACCCGCAACCGCCTGACGAACGAAAGGAAGGGCACCTTCACATCGCTATGCGTTGTGGACGGTGCCCTTCTTAACGCTCCAAGCGGTGGGCAGGAGCTCGACGGCTGTCGGGAGTGGTGCCCGGTCACGGGCGGGGCAGGCCGGCGCGGGTGCGCCGAGTCCGGCGGTGCGGTCCTGCGTGACCGCGTCGGCGTGGCCGAGGGCCGCGCGGCGGGCCCCGGCGCGGTTCCGGCTTCTAACGGGCCGGGCCCGCACCGCTGAATCGCGGCTCCGACTAGCGGATCTAGCAGAGTTGTGGTCGTTCTGACGACCACAACTCTGCTAGATCCGAATCTGGGCGGCCGCGTTTGGCCGGTGCCGGGGAGACTGGCACACGGTCGCGGTGAGAGGAGGAGCGGATGGGCATGCTCGTGGAGTGCGACGGGGTCACGGTCTGGGATGCGGGAATGGTGTCGGCGAGGCTGTTCGCGGGCCAGGTGCGGCTGCTGGAAGACGTGTTCGGACTGGACAGCGGCATGATCGGACCGGACGCCGACTTCCTGTACGTCGACGCGCAGCGCTGGCGCGAGTTCGCACGAGCCCTGCTGGAGCAGCTCGCCAGGGTGGATTCGCAGGTGCCGCACGTCATGGTCGCGGGAATCGTGCAGCTTGTGCTCATCGTGGACGCGCGGGCGTCGGGGGTATGGCTCGACGTGCCGCCACGCTTCGTGCACCTACGACACGGGGCGGAGGGTCTGCAACACAGCATGGGGGGCGACCTGATCGCGATCGGCCATCACCCGTGCGCCCGCACAGCGCGGGGGTAGGCATCAGCGGCGGATGGACCATCACTCGCCGGACGATCGCCCGCCGGACCCCTCTGCGGGAGGACCTGTCGCAGGTCGTGACCAAACCCGTTAAGAAGGGCACCTTCTTATACGCGTAGCGATAAGAAGGTGCCCTTCCTTCGGCTTTAGGCGAGGTTGGCGGAGCGGGGGTAGGCGTCGTCGGGGTCGGTGATGACATTGACGAGGTAGGGGACGCCGGCAGAGAAGGCGCGGGACAGGGCGGCGGGGAGGTCGGCGGCCTTGGCGACGGTTTCGCCGCCGCCACCGAGGGCCTTGACGACCTCGTCGTAGCGCAGGCCGGGCTGGAGATCGGCGGCGACGTCGTAGCCGTACATGGCGCGCATGGGGTGCTTCTCCAGGCCCCAGATGCCGTTGTTGCCGACGACCATGACGACCGGCAGCTTCTGCCGGACCAGGGACTCGACGTCCATCAGGGAGAAACCGGCCGCGCCGTCGCCCATCAGGACGCAGATCTGGCGGTCGGGGTAGGTGACGCGAGCGCCCATGGCGTAGCCCATGCCGGTGCCGAGGCAGCCGTACGGGCCGGGGTCGAGCCAGCTGCCGGGGACGGAAGGCTCCAGGTAGCGCCCGGCGTACGAGACGAAGTCGCCGCCGTCGCCGATGGTGACCGCGTCGGCGGCCAGCACCTTGCGCAGCTCGCCGTAGACCCGGGCCGGTTTGATCAGCTCGGTATCGGCCTGCATCTCCAGCTCGTGCTTGGCGACCTGGGCCTGCTCGGCGGCACGCAGCACGGCCACCCAGTCCCCGTGGTCCACCCGCTCCCCCGCGTACGCCGCGAGGCCGGTCAGGATCGTGCGCAGGTCACCGGCGGGCGAGACGGCGACGGTGACGTGCCCGGCGCGCTGGCTCGGCGCGTCCACGATGTGCACGACCTGGGCGGCGCCGAAGTCGCCGAACCCGAGCCGGAAGTCGAGCGGGGTGCCCACGACGACGACCACGTCGGCCCCGTCCAGGGCCTTGCGACGGGACTTGGCGAAGGCCAGTGGGTGGCTCGGGGGCAGCGAGCCGCGGCCCATGCCGTTGGCGAAGACGGGCACGGTCAGCGCCTCGGCGGCGGCCCGCAGCGCCTCGGTCGCGTCCCCGCCGTACACGTCGGAACCGGCGATGAACACGGGGCGCTGTGCGGCGGCGATGAGGCGGGCGGCCTGCTCGACCAGGTCCGGGTCCGGCTCCAGGACGCCGACCTGCGGCGCGACAGCCTTGCCGTCGCCGGTGCTGAAGACGACCTCCAGCGGCAGGTCCAGGAAGGACGGCCCGCGGTGCGGGGTGAGCGCGTGCTCCAGCGCGGTGGTCACGGCCGCGGTGATGTCGTCGGTGGACGTGACGGTGGCGGCGTGTTTGGTGACCGGGGCGACGATCGGCAGGTGGTCGATCTCCTGCAGCGACCCGGAACCCCAGCGGAACTGCGGAGCACGGCCGCCGAGCACGAGCACCGGCGCGGCGTTGAAGAAGGCGCTGGTCAGGCCGGAGACCCCGTTGGTGACGCCGGGACCGGCGGTGAGCACCGCGACACCTGGGCGGCGCTGCAGTTTGGCGACCGCCTCGGCGGCGAACACGGCGGTCTGCTCGTGCCGCACGTCGTAGAGCGGGAAGCCGTCCTGGTGGGCCGCGTCGTACACCGGGAAGACGTGCCCCCCGGAGAGGGTGAACAGCTCGCGTACACCCGCGGCCCGCAAGGCGGCGAGCGCCAGCTGCCCGCCGTGGCCCGAAACAGCGCTGTCAGAGGTCTCAGCCATGACCGTGTCCCTTCGTGTGCCGGGAGCCTATCCAGCACGCGAGAAAATATGAAGAGGACTCACAAACTCGCGAACGTGCTCTCCCGGCGCGCCGCGGATGACCCGGCGGCGCGCCGGTGCAGGCCGACACCGGGTAGGGAACCCGGTCGCGGCGGTGTCAGCGGCCGATGAACTTCGGCTGGCGGCGCTCCACGAACGCGGTCATGCCCTCGCGCCGGTCCTCGGTGGCGAACAGCGCCGCGAACAGCTGCGACTCCCAGGCCAACCCGGCGGCCAGGTCGCGGTCCAGGCCGCCGTCGATGGCCAGCTTCGCCGCCTTCAGCGCCTGCGCGGGGCCGTTCACGTAACCGGCGACCAGCGCCTTGGCCTGGTCGTACACCATGTCGGCGGCGCACACCCGGTCGGCGAGCCCGATCTCCAGCGCCTCCTCGGCGTCGACCATACGACCGGAGAAGATGATGTCCTTGGCCTTGGCCGGGCCGACCAGGCGCGCCAGCCGCTGGGTGCCGCCCGCGCCGGGGATGATGCCCAGCTTGATCTCGGGCTGGCCGAGCTTGGCGTCGTCGGCGACGACCCGCCAGTCGCAGGCCAGGGCCAGTTCGCAACCGCCGCCGAGGGCGTACCCGGTGATCGCGGCGACGACCGGCTTCGGGATGCGGGCGACTGCGTCGAAGGCGCTGCTCAGCGCACCGGCGCGAGCGGACATGTCCACGTAAGACATGTCCGCCATCTCCTTGATGTCGGCGCCGGCCGCGAAGACCTTCGGTCCGCCGTAGACGACGACTGCGGCGATGCGGCTGTCCGTCGTCACGGCCTGGGCGGCGGCCCGCAGCTCCTCCTGGACCTGGACGTTCAGCGCGTTCATCGGCGGGCGTTCCAACCGGATGGTGCCGATGCCTGCGTCGACTTCCACGTTCACGAACTCGCCCACCGCTGCCTCCTCATCGAGTGCCGATAGGACGAGCTTAGGCGGTTTGCACGGATCGCCTACCGTGAGGGCCGGAGGCTGCGATGATCGTCTATTACCGCGATCCCGCGGTGGAAGTCACCTCCACCGCGATCCACATCCACGACCGCGTCTTCCGGCTCGAGGATCTGGAGTACGTCTGGCACCGCGAGATCACCGCGGATCCGCGGTCCGTGCGCCGGCTGGCCGGGCGCGGCGCGCTGAACGCCGGCGTCGTGGTCGGCGCGGTGCTGGCCCTGCTCGGGCTCATCTACCTGGTCGCCGCCACCGTCGGCGATCCGGGGGCGGCGGGGCGGGTGCTGGTGCCGCTGGCGGTCGTCGTGCTGCTGGTCGGCCTCGCCGGTCCCGCGCTGGAGTGGACGCTGCACCGCCTCGACCACAGCTACGACCAGGGCATCTCCATGCACGAGATCTGGGCGGTATGGCGCGGCCGCGAGCTGCTCCTGCTCCGCGTAGCCGACGAGTCCCGCTTCGGCCGCATCTACCGCTCCATCCAGCGCGCCCTCGAACAGCACCGCTAGCGCCCGCACCGCCGGCCCGTCCCGCGTCGGGGACGGCCCGGCCGCGGCGCGACGGTCAGGGACGCTCGACGATCTCCCGGCCGAGCGGCCACAACGCGGCGGGGACCAGCTTGAAGTTGGCGACGCCGAACGGGATGCCGATCAGCGTGATGCACAGCGCGATGCCGGTGACGATGTGCGTCAGCGCCAGCCACCAGCCCGCCACGATCAGCCAGACGACGTTCGCCAGCGTGGAGGCCAGCCCGGCGCTGGGCTTCTCCACGATGGTGTACCCGAACGGCCACAGCGCGTACCGGGCGATCCGGAACGAGGCCACGCCGAACGGGATGGTCACGATCAGGACGAAGCAGATGATGCCGGCCAGCCCGTACGCGATGGCCAGTAGGAAGCCGCTGCCGAAGATGAACCACAGGATGTTCAGGAGCGTGCGCATACCTACGATCGTGACCGGTCCGGGCAAGCCCGGTGCCGGTTCCGCCCAGACGCCGGTCAGCGGGCGCGGGCGGTGAACCGGCCGTCGACCGAGGTGACCTCCAGCGGCAGGCCGAAGGTCGCCGACAGGTTGCCCGACGTGATCGTCTCCGGGATTGGTCCGGCCGCGACGATGCCGCCCTCGCGCAGCAGCAGCGCGTGGGTGAAGCTCGGCGGGATCTCCTCGACGTGGTGCGTCACCAGCACCAGCGCCGGGGCGTCCGGGTCGGCCGCCAGCTCGGACAGCCGCGCCACCAGGTCTTCCCGGCCGCCCAGGTCCAGCCCCGCCGCGGGCTCGTCCAGCAGCAGCAGCTCCGGGTCGGTCATCAGGGCACGGGCGATCTGGGTGCGCTTGCGCTCGCCCTCCGACAGGGTGCCGTACTGGCGCTGCGCCAGCCCGGCCATGCCCCACTCCTCCAGCAGTTCGCCGGCGCGGGCCTCGTCCATCGGGTCGTACGACTCCTTGAACCGGCCCACCACCGACCAGGACGCGGTGACCACCACGTCGCGGACCAGCTCGCCCGGGGGCACCCGCTCGGCCAGCGCCGCCGTGGACAGGCCGATCCTGGTGCGCAGCTCGTGCATGTCGACGCGGCCGATGCGCTCGCCGAGCACGTACACGGCGCCCTTGGTCGGGTGCGCACGGCCGGCGGCCAGGTGCAGCAGCGTGGTCTTGCCCGCCCCGTTGGGGCCGAGCACCACCCAGCGCTCGTCCAGCTCCACCCGCCACGAGATGTCCCGCAGCAGGTGCTTGCCCTCGCGGACGACGTCGACGCCTTCGGCGGCGATCACGAGATCGGGGTCGTCCGGGGCTACGGCCCGGTTGACCTCGTGGACGGTCTGAGCGACGCGGTGCAGTCCTGACACAGCCGATATCCAATCACGGCCGCCCCCGCCGGGGTGCAGACCTGCCAGCCAGATCACAGTCCGGCCGACACCGGGACCCCACGAGCGCCGCCGGATCACATACGGTGAGGCGGCACACAGACCGATGGGGGAGGCGCTGTGACCGCCGTGATCGAGATCAGCGGATTGTGCAAGACGTTCCACAGCCTGTGGCGCGAGGAGAAGACCGCACTCGACGGCTTCGACATGTACGTCGAGAAGGGTCAGGTCCACGGCTTCCTCGGGCCCAACGGCTCGGGCAAGACCACCACGCTGCGTACGCTGCTCGGCCTGCTGCGGCCCGACGAGGGCGTGATGCGCATCCTCGACACGCCCAGCGCCGACTTCGGCAGCGTGGCGCACCGGGTCGGCGCGATCGTGGAGAGCCCGGCGTTCTTCACCCCGTTCAGCGGCCGCAAGACCCTCCAACTGCTGGCCACCGCGGGCGGGCTGCCCCGCGGCCGGGTCGACGAGGTGCTGACCACCGTCGGGCTGCGCGACCGCGCCGACGAGCCGGTCAAGGTGTACTCCCTCGGCATGCGCCAGCGGCTCGCCGTCGCTTCCGCCCTGCTCAAGCGGCCCGAGCTGCTCATCCTCGACGAGCCGGCGAACGGGCTGGACCCGTCCGGCATCCACGCCATGCGCACCCTGATGAGCGACCTGGCCGAGCAGGGCGTGACCGTGCTGCTCTCCAGCCACCTGCTGTCCGAGATCGAGCAGGTCTGCGACTCGGTGACCATCATCGACCGGGGCCGCCGGGTCGCACACGGGCCCGTGTCCGTCGTGCTGGCCGGTCACGACACCGGCGAGCACCTGGTCCGGGTAGCCGACCCCGAGCAGGCCGCGCAGTTGCTGCGGGCCGCGGGCGCGACGGTGCGGTCCGCCGACGGCGTGCTGTTCGTCGGCGGCGTCAGCGGCCCGGCCGCGATCAGCGAGACGCTCGGCCGGGCCGGCCTCTGGGTGACCGAACTGACGCCGCTCACCCCCGACCTGGAGAGCGTCTTCCTGGACCTCACCGGCACCCGGCCCGCCGCCGACGCGCCCCCGCAGATCGCCGTGCCGACCCGCCGCCGCCCACCCGCCGACAACTTCATCGACCTCGACGTACGCAGCGGGGAGAACGCATGAGCGAGCGCAGCGAGCGAATCAGCAGGCTCGGGCGACATGCCGCCGACGAGCGCAGCGAGGAGAAGGCATGAATCTGGTACGTGCCGAGATCAGCCGGCTGCTGTCGCGGCGGTTCACCCACATCATGGTGCTCGGCCTGCTCGCCGTCTTCGGGGTCACCGCGGCGACCACGCTGGCCAACTCCACCCGGCCCGACGCCGGCGTCTGGGCCGACGCCCAGCGGACCGCCTCGGAGCAGCGTGAGAGCCTCGCCCGGTTCAAGGCGAACTGCGAGGAGAAGTTCCTCGTCGACAAGGAGGCGGCGGAGGCGGCCTTCCCCGGCGGCTGCGGCGCCGTGGGTGACTCCGCCGAGATCCAGGCCGCGCGCTACCTCGAGGACGCGTTCGTGTTCGAGCAGGAGATCAGGGGTCTGACCGTCTTCCTGGCGGTGTATCTCAGCTTCTTCGCCTTCGTGATCGCCGCGTCGTTCATCGGGGCCGAGATGAGCAGCGGCGGGATCACCAACCTGCTGCTGTGGCGGCCGCAGCGCTCCGCGATCCTCGGGGCCAAGCTCACCGCGCTGACCGGTTGTGTCGCGTTGTTCTCCGCCCTGTTCACCGTGCTCTACGTCGGCACGTTCTACCTGATCGCCTACACCTCGGGCTGGACCGGCCAACCCGGCGTGGCTTTCTGGACCGACCTCGCCGGGCTGGGCGGGCGTGCCATCGCGCTGTCGACCGCCGCCGCCGCCAGCGCGTTCGCGCTGGCCACGCTGGCCCGCCACACGGCGGCGGCGCTGGGCATCGCGGTCGGCTACTTCCTGATCTGGGAGGCGGGCGCGCGCATCGTCTTCGAGATCGGCGGCATGCTGCCGTACGACCCGTACTTCCTGTCCAGCTATCTGTCCGCGTTCGTCGCCGGCGACCTGACCTACTGGCACGGCCTCGACGGCACGGGCGACCTGGTGATCACCCGGCTGAGCGGCGGCATGGTGGTGGCGGGCCTCACCGCCGTCCTGATCGCCGCCGCGTTCGCCAACTTCCGCCGCCGGGACCTGACCTGATCAGTCGACGGTGGAGCCGAAGACCTCGTCGCGGACCGCGTCGAGGGCGGTGAGCAGCGCGCCCTGCAGCACGGGCTCGTCGGCGACCCCGGTCACCACGACCCGCGGGGCCACCGGGCTGATCGCGGCGACCTCGTGCTGCACGCGCTCGGCCAGCGGGGTGCCGCCGGCCGCGCCGACCTCGCCGGCCAGCACCACCAGCGGCGGGTCGAGCACGATGCAGGAGGCCGCCACACCCAGCGCGAGCCGCCGGGCGACCTCGTCGAGCACGGGGCCGCCCTTGGTGCCCGCCGCGATCGCGGCCTTGACCGCCTCGGCCGCGGTGCCGGTCCGGAAGCCGTGCTCGCGGGCCACCTGACGGACCGCGTCCGCCCCGGCGACCTGCTGGAACGCGCCCTTGCCGCGCCGGCTGACCTCGCGCGGGATGTCCGCGCCGGGCACCGGCAGGTAGCCGATCTCACCGGCCGCCCCGGCGGTGCCGCGGTGCAGCCGGCCGCCGAGCATGACGGCCAGGCCGACGCCCTGGCCGATCCAGACCAGCAGGAAGTCGCCCACCTCGCGGGCCGCGCCGGTGTGGGCCTCGGCGACGGCGGCGAGGTTCACGTCGTTCTCGAACACGATGGTGGTGTGCAGGTCGTCGCGCAGGGCCGCGGCGAGGCCGCGCTGCCAGCGGGGCAGGTTGAAGGCGAAGACGATGTCGCCGGTGTTCGGGTCGACCAGGCCCGGGGTGCCCAGCACGATGCGGCGTACGTCGCCGAGCGAGGCGCCGGCCTGCTCTGCCGCCTGCACGACGGCGTTGTGCACCAGCCGGACCGGGTCCTCGCCGCCACCGTTGGCGTCGGGCTTGGTGGAGACCTCGACCCGGCCCACCACAGCGCCGGTGATGTCGGCACAGGCGGCCACCACGTGCTCGTCGCCCACCTCGACGCCCACCACGTACGCGCTGTTCGGCGCGACGTTGTAGAGCTGCGCGTTGGGGCCGCGGCCGCCCGCCTGCTCGCCGACCCGGCGCACCAGGCCGCGCTCCTCCAGCCGCTCGACCAGCTGCGAGGCGGTGACCTTGGACAGGCCGGTCAGCTCGCCGAGCTGGGATCGGGTCAGCGGGCCCCGGGCCAGCAGCAGCTCGAGGGCGGCCCGGTCGTTGAGCGCGCGGAGCAGCCGGGGGGTGCCGGGCTGGGAAACTGCGGCCATGGTGCGTCATCCTAGAGTCGACATGCGGCAGCACCGGATGTCGGCGCGCGCTGGCTTTTAGTAAAGTTTCTTATTAGATTGGGTTACCTTAACCGGTACGGCCGTAGCCTACGGCCTACGAGCACAAAACCACTATGGATGGCAAGACCCGACACTCTGGCCGAAGGGCCCACCACCACGTCGGGTCGAAGCGGAGGACACCGTGACCACTGATCCAGGTCTGCGCCGGCTGGCACTGCGCACCATGCTGGCCGCGTTCCAGGGCCACACCGCCCCCGAGTGGGCCACCGGCCTGCTCGGCGAGGGCCTGGCCGGCTACACGCTGTTCGGGTTCAACGTGGCCGAGCCGGTGCAGCTCGCCCGGCTGACCGCACAGCTGCGGGCCGCGCGCCGCGACACCCTCATCGCCATCGACGAGGAGGGCGGCGACGTCACCCGGCTGGCCCACCGCACCGGCAGCCCGTACCCGGGCAACGCGGCGCTGGGCGCGATCGGCGACCTCGACCTCACCCGCCGCGTGTACCACTCCATCGGGCGGGAGCTGGCCGACGTCGGCATCAACCTGAACCTCGCCCCGACCGTCGACGTCAACACCGCCACCGACAACCCGGTCATCGGCACCCGGTCGTTCGGCGCGGACCCGGTCCGGGTCGCCGCGCACGCCGCCGCGGCCGTGGTCGGTCTCCAGCAGGCCGGCGTGGCCGCCTGCGCCAAGCACTTCCCCGGGCACGGCGCGACCATCGCCGACTCGCACCTGGAACTGCCGACCGTCGACGTGACCCCGCAACTGCTGCGCGACCGCGAGCTGCCCCCGTTCGCCGCCGTCATCGCGGCGGGCACCAAGGCGATCATGACGGCGCACATCCGGGTGCCCGCGATCACCGGCGACGAACCGGCCACGTTCAGCGAGAAGCTGCTGGTCGACGTGCTGCGCCGGGAGTACGGCTTCACCGGCACCGTGGTCACCGACGCCCTGGAGATGCAGGGCGCGGCCCGTGCCGCGGGCGGCATCGGCCCGGCAGCGGTCCGGGCGCTGGCGGCCGGGGCCGACCTGCTGTGCCTCGGCGCGGACATCGACCTGGAGATCACCGAGCACGTCGCCTCGGCCATCGCCGGTGCGATCGCCGACGGCACGCTGCCCGTCGCGCGGGTCGAGCAGGCCGTCGCGCGCAACCAGGCGCTGGCCGCATGGACGCACGGGATCGAGGAGATCGAGCTCAGCCCGCGGCTGGGCTACGACGCCGCGCGGCGTGCGGTGAGTGTCGAGGGCAGCCTGACCGGGTTCGAGCAGCCGTTCGTCGTACAGCTGCGGGCCGGGCACACCATCGCCGAGGGCGCCGTGCCGTGGGGCCTGTCGCCGCACCTCGACGGCACCCCGCAGCTGGCCGTGGCCGCCGACGAGACCAGCGCCGGCGCGCTCATCGACGCCGCCGCGGGACGGCCCATCGTGCTCGTCGGCCGGCACACCCACCGCAACCCCGCCGCCCGGTCCCTGGCCGAGCAGCTCGCGGCGGTGCACCCGCTCGCCGTGGTGGAGATGGGCTGGCCCGCCGGCTGGCGGCCCAGCGGCGTGAAGGCCTTCGTCACCACGTACGGCGCGAGCCACGCCAACGGCCGCGCGGCCGCCGAGATCCTGGGCCTCGCCTCGTAACCGTCGTCACTCCGACCCGGACTGGACCGGCCCCGAAGCCCTGACCCGCGCCAAAAAATTCCTCACCTGCCCCGTCCCGCCACAAGCAAAGATCGCGACGATCTTGCGCGAACTGCTGGGGATACGCCCGAATGGAGCGTGTCATCCCCACAGTCCAAGCAAGATCGTCGCGATCTTGGGTGGAGGGCGGGTGGGTCAGGCGGCGGCGGTGCGGACCAGGGTGCGGATTTGGCGGAGCAGGACCGACAGGGGGGCCAGGTCGGCCTTGATGCCTTCCAGTTCGCCGATGGATTTGCGGGCTTGGGCGATGGTGGTGGCGTTGCGCTGTTCCCACTGGGTGACGCGGTCCTGGGGGGCGCCGGTCGGGGAGGCGGCCAGGACCTCGCCGGTGAGGGCGGCCAGGGCGGCGTAGAGGTCGTAGCGCAGGGCCATGCGGGCCAGGGTCTGCCAGCGGTCGTCGCGGGGGAGCTGGGAGATCTTGGTGAGGAGGTCGTCGACGCGGAAGCGCTCGGACAGGACGAAGTAGACGCCGGCCACCTCGTCGAGGTCGCGGCCGGTCGCGGAGGCGACCTCGACGACGTCGAGCAGGGCGAAGCTGTACAGGGTGCGGGCACCCCATTCGGCCAGGTCCTGCGGGGCGCCCAGGGCGACCAGCTCGGCCTCGTGTTCGGCGATGCCCTCGCGCTCCGCGCCCAGGAACATCTCCTTCATGCGCGGGGCCAGCGCGGACACGCCGGGCTTGAGCTTGGCGATCTCGCCGGGCACGTCCAGGGGTGAGCGGCGGTTCTGGATGAGCCAGCGGACCGCGCGGTCCATGAGGCGGCGGGCCTTGAGGTAGACCGCGGTCTGCGCGGCGGTCGGCACCCGGTTGTCGGTGGCCTCGACGGCCGCCCACAGCGCGGGCAGTTCGAAGACCTCCCAGACGATCTCGAAGGCCCGGAGCACGTCCGCGGCGGACGCGCCGGTCTCCTCGACCGTACGGTGCACGAACGTGATGCCGCCCCGGTTGACGGTCTCGTTGACCAGCACCGTGGTGACGATCTCGCGGCGCAGCCGGTGCTCGGCCATCTGCTGGGTCATGCCGTGCAGCGGCGTCGGGAAGTAGTCGGCCATGGTCTGCGCGGTCCACGCGTCGTCGGGGAGATCGGAGTGCACGATCTCCTCCTCCAGCGCGATCTTCACGTACGCCATGAGCACGGCGAACTCGGGCGTGGACAGGCCCTCGCCGTTCTCCGAGCGGGCCACCAGCTCCTCATCGGTGGGCAGGCCTTCCAGGGCCCGGTCCAGCCGACCGGAGCGCTCCAGCTCGGTGAGCAGGCGGCGGTGCACAGGCAGCAGCGACAGGGTCTGCGCGCGGGCGTTGCCCAGCGCCGTGGCCTGGCCGTAGTTGTCCTTCAGCACCAGCGCGGCGACCTCGTCGGTCATCGAGGCCAGCAGCTCGTTGCGGGCGTCGCGGCTCAGTTCGGTGTCCGCGCCCAGCAGGATCTTGATGTTGACCTCGTGGTCGGAGCAGTCCACCCCGGCGGTGTTGTCGATGAAGTCGGTGAAGATCCGGCCGCCCGCGCCCTGCGCGCCCCTGCGGGCGTACTCGATGCGCCCGGCCTGGGTCAGGCCCAGGTTGCCGCCCTCGCCGACGACCCGGCAGCGCAGGTGGCCGCCGTTGACCCGGATCGCGTCGTTGGCCTTGTCGCCCACCTCGGCGTGCGACTCGGTCGTCGCCTTGACGTAGGTGCCGATGCCGCCGTTCCAGAGCAGGTCCACCGGGGCCAGCAGGATCGCCTTCATCAGCTCGGCCGGGCTCATCGCGGTGACCGTGTCGGCCAGCCCGAGCGCGGCCCGCACCTGCGGCGTGATCGGGATGGACTTCGCCGTGCGGGGGTGCACACCGCCGCCCTCGGAGATCAGCGCCGGATCGTAGTCGGCCCACGAGCTGCGCGGCAGCGCGAACATACGGGCCCGCTCGGCGAACGACGCGGCCGCGTCCGGGTTCGGGTCGAGGAAGATGTGCCGGTGGTCGAACGCGGCGACCAGGCGGATGTGCTCGGACAGCAGCATGCCGTTGCCGAACACGTCGCCGGACATGTCACCCACGCCGACCACGGTGAAGTCCTCGGTCTGGGTGTCCTGGCCCAGGTCACGGAAGTGCCGCTTGACCGACTCCCACGCGCCCCGGGCGGTGATGCCCATGCCCTTGTGGTCGTAGCCGGCCGAGCCGCCCGAGGCGAACGCGTCGCCGAGCCAGAACCCGTACGAGGCGGAGATCTCGTTGGCGATGTCGGAGAACGTCGCCGTGCCCTTGTCCGCGGCCACGACCAGGTAGGGGTCGTCGCCGTCGTGGCGGACCACGTCGGCCGGCGGCACGATCTTGCCGGCGTCGAGGTTGTCGGTGATGTCGAGCAGCGCCGAGATGAAGCGCTTGTAGCAGGCCACGCCCTCGGCCTGCAGGGCGTCGCGGTCACCGCCGACGGGGGCCTGCTTGAGCACGAAGCCGCCCTTGGCCCCGACCGGCACGATCACCGCGTTCTTGACCATCTGCGCCTTGACCAGGCCCAGCACCTCGGTGCGGAAGTCGTCGCGGCGGTCCGACCAGCGCAGGCCGCCTCGGGCCACCGCGCCGAAGCGCAGGTGCACGCCCTCGAAGCGGGGCGAGTACACGAAGATCTCGAACTTGGGCCGCGGCGCGGGCAGGTCCGGGATCGCCTGCGGGTCCAGCTTGAACGCGATGTACGACTTGGGCCGCCCGTCGGCCGCCTTCTGGAAGAAGGAGGTGCGCAGCGTGGCCTGCATCAGCGTCAGGAAGTTGCGCAGGATGCGGTCCTGGTCCAGGCTCGCCACCGTCTCCAGCTGGCGGCCGATCGCCGAGATCAGCTCCTTGGCCTGGCTGCCGCGCTCGGTGTCGCTCAGCTGCAGGTTCGGGTTGAACCGGGTCTCGAACAGGGCCACCAGCATCGCCGCGATCTGCGGGTACGCCGTGAAGGTCGCCTCCATCGACTCCTGCGCGAACACCGTGCCGGCCTGGCGCAGGTACTTGGCGTACGCCCGCAGCACCACGGCCTGCCGCCAGGTCAGACCCGCGCGCAGCACCAGCTCGTTGAAGCCGTCGACCTCGGCCTCACCCCGCCACGCGGCGGCGAAGGCGTTCTCCACGTGCGCGCGCACCTCGGCCAGGTCGCGCGCCCCGGAGGGCAGCTGCAGGCCGAAGTCGTACACGAACACGGTCGCGTCGTCGCGGCGCACCTCGTACGGCCGCTCGTCGGTGACCCGCACACCCAGCGAGTGCAGCACCGGCAGCACCGCCGAGAGCAGCATCGGCTCGCCGTGCCGGTACACCTTGAACCGCACGTCGTTGCCGGGGGAGGTGGCCTCGACCATGCTGCCCGAGCCGGCCGTGTAACGCCGCCGGAACAGGTGCATCTCCAGCTGGCCGGGCTCGTCCAGCAGCTCCAGCTTGGCCAGGTCCTGCGCGCCCTCGTGGGGCAGGTGCCCGTCCTTGTAGGTCTCCGGCAGCGCGTCGACGTACCGGGTGGCCAGCAGTTTGGCCTGCTCGTCGCCGACCTTGCGCTCCAGCACCAGCCGGAAGTCGTCGTCCCAGTTGCGGGTGGCGTCGCCGAGCATCTCGGCCAGCGCGTCGACGTCGACGTCGCCGGGCGGGTCGTTCGGGTCGGTGCGCACGATGAAGTGGATGCGGGCCAGGTTCGACTCGCTGACCCGGGTCGTGTAGTCGACGCCGACGCCGTTCAGCTCGCGCAGCAGGATGTCCTGCATGGCCAGCCGGTGCGCGGTGGTGAACCGGTCGCGCGGCAGGTAGACCAGGGCCGAGATGAACCGGCCGTAGCCGTCGCGGCGCAGGAACAGCCGCAACTGGCGGCGTCCGGCCATGCGCAGCACCCCGGTCACGGCCTGGTACAGGTCGTCGGTGCTGATCTGGAACAGCTCGTCGCGCGGGTAGGTCTCCAGGATCTCCAGCAGGTCCTTGCCGGAGTGGCTGCGGGCGGACAGGCCGGAGCGGTCCAGCACGTTGTCCACCTTGCGGCGGATCACCGGCAGGTCCCGCACGCTGGTGCGGTACGCCGCCGACGAGAACAGGCCCAGGAAGCGCCGCTCGCCGCAGACGTTGCCGTCGGCGTCGAACATCTTGAAGCCGATGTAGTCCAGGTAGGCCGAGCGGTGCACGGTGGACCGCGAGTTCGCCTTGGTGATCACCAGCAGGCGCTTCTCCAGCGCCTTGTGCTGCGCCTCCGGCGTCATCGACTCCAGCGTGCGGGTCGTGGAGGACGACTCGTCCCGCAGGATGCCCAGCCCGCTGCCGGGCACGGCGCGCATCAGGTCGGTCTCGCTGCCGGGCGCGCCGGGCACGTGGACCAGCTCGTACTCGCGGTAGCCGAGGAAGGTGAAGTGGTGGTCGGCCAGCCAGCGCAGCAGCTCCACCGAGTCGGTGATGTCGCGGTCCGGGACCGGCAGCTCGGCGCCGGAGATCTCGTCGGCCAGCGCCAGCGCCTGGGCCCGCATCCGCGGCCAGTCCTCGACCGCCCGGCGCACGTCCCCCAGCACCCGCTCCAGGTCGGCCTGCAGGTGCTCCAGCTCCGCCTCGTCGCGGATGGCGCCGACCTCGATCCGCATCCAGCTCTCGACCAGGTCGCCGGCGATGGCGTCGTCCGGCTCGACCTCGGCGCAGACCTCGGTCAGCCGGCCCTGCTCGTCACGGCGCACCACCATCACCGGGTGCACCAGCAGTTGCACGTCCTTGCGCGCGGACAGCGCCGCGGTGACCGAGTCGACCAGGAACGGCATGTCGTCGGTGACGATCTCCACGACGGTGTGGCGCGGTTCGGCCGACAGGGACAGGCGCAGCTTCAGCTCGCCCGGCATCCGTGACGCCGCCAGCTCGCGGTGGGCCCGGGCGGCCTCCAGCAGGCGGGCGGGAGTCAGGTCGACGAGTTCCTCGTCGGGGGCGAAGCGCCAGTACCGCTGGACCAGCTGGGCCTCGGCCAGCCGGTCGTCGGCCAGGCTCGGGGTGTCCGGGTTGCCCCCGGCGGCCAGCGCGACCGCGGCCGCGATCAGGCGCTCGCCGTTGGGCAGGGGCTCGTCGAGATCGCCGTCATCCAGGTCGTCCGGATGCGCCTGCGGCATGCCCTCGTTCCGGATGGTGTCACCGCTCGCACCGGCTTCGACCTCGGCAGAAGCGCTGCCGCCGCCGATTCGGCCGCCAGACTCCATGAAAAGCACTCCCCTTCGCCCACCACGCTGTGGGTCGTTGGTGGGACGGGCCGTTGCAGGGGCCGTCCCGTCGTCAACCCCAGCCTAGCCAGCACCCCCGGCCAGGCCCGCGTTCGGGGGCCGCCGACATTCGCGTCCACAAGTCCGGTGCCGGACAGCGGTGGTGCCACACGACCCAGGTCCTTACGGCAGAATGCCCGCATGGCCCTGCGCTCGAAGGTACGCCGTCCCAAGATTGTCCTCTCCCTGGTGGCGATGTCGCTGCTGTTCCCCGCACTTGCCGCCTGCTCGAAGGACGACGGCCCCGAGCCCATGCTCGACGCGTTCCTGGCCGGCTGGCGCTCGGGGACCTTCGACAAGGTCACCTTCGTCAGCCCGACCGGTCAGGGCGTCGCCGCCGACACGGTCAAGACCGAGTTGCGGGCCCTGGAGGGCGTCTTCCGCGACACTCCCCCGACGCTGACCAAGCAGACCCCCGCGGTGAGCGAGGGCCTGGCGACCACCCAGATCAAGGTCGCCCAGCCGCTGCCGGACAAGACCACCTGGGAGTACACCACCACGGTGCGGATGACCAAGGCCAAGGACACCTGGCAGGTCGTCTGGGAGCCGTCGATCGTGCACGAGAAGCTGACCAAGGGCGACGAGCTGGCGGTGCGCCGCCTCGCCCCGACCCGGGCCGGCGTCTTCGACGGCAAGGGCGAGGAGATCGTCAAGCCGCGGCCGGTCGTCGTCATCGGCGTCGAGCCGCGGAAGGTCACCGACATCGACGCGCTGGTCAAGGACCTGACCCCGATCTTCGCGTCCGGGGCGTACGACGTCAGCGCGGACGACCTGGCCAAACTGCCCGCCCGGGTGAAGGACGCCAAGCCGGACGCCCTGGTCGAGATCGTGACGCTGCGCCGTGAGGTCTACGAGCCGATCCGCGACCGCCTGCGCGCCCTCATGGACAAGGGGGTCGCGTTCCGCGAGGAGGACCGGCTGCTCTCGCCGACCCGCACCTTCGCGCGGGCGCTGCTCGGCACGGTCGGGCCCGTCACCAAGGAGATCATGGACAGCAAGCCCGGCGCCTACCAGGTGGGCGACCAGGCGGGCCTCGGCGGCATCCAGCGCACCTACGACGACCGGCTGCGCGGCGTCGCGGGCCAGAGCGTGGTCTCCAGCCGCAAGGCCTCCGACGGCACCGTCCAGGACACCGTCCTCTACCAGGTCGAGGACAAGGACGGGCAGAAGCTCCAACTCGCGATCGACACGAAGACCCAGATCGCGGCGGAGAAGGCACTCGCCACGGTCAAGCAGCGCAGCGCCATGGTGGCGATCCGGATCAGCGACGGGCAGCTCGTCGCGGTGGCCAACAGCGGCCCGGACAACCTCGCCTTCACCGCGCAGGTGCCGCCGGGCTCGACCTTCAAGGCCGTTTCGGCGTACGGGCTGCTCGACGCGGGCAAGGTGACGGCCAACCAGATCGTGCCGTGCCCGAAGTTCTTCACCGTCGAGGGCCGCCAGTTCAAGAACTCGAACTTCCTGGAGCTGGGCAACGTCGCGTTCCACACGGACTTCGCCAAGTCCTGCAACACCGCGTTCGCCTCGCTGGCCCCGCAACTGGGGCCGGACGGCCTGGTCAACGCCGGCATGGCGCTCGGCCTCGGCCAGACCTGGGACCTGGGCGTTCCTGCCTTCACCGGCCGCGTCTCCGCCGGCGGCAGCGCCACCGAACTGGCCGCGGCCACGTTCGGGCAGGGCCAGACCATCGTCAGCCCGGTCGCCATGGCCGGCGCCGCCGCCGCGATCGCCCGCGGCCAGTGGAAGCAGCCGGTCCTCCTGCTCGACCCGGCCGCCGCCAAGCCCGCCGCCGACGGCCCCGCCCTCAAGCCGACCACCCTCGACCCCCTGCGCGCCATGATGCGCGAGGTGGTCACGGCAGGCACCGCCACCGCCCTCAAGGACACCCCCGGCGGCGCCGTCTACGGCAAGACCGGCACCGCCGAGTACGACAACAACCCCGCGCACACCCACGCCTGGTTCATCGGCTGGCAGGGCGACATCGCCTTCGCCGTCTTCGTCGAGAACGGCATCAAACCCAGCGAAACCGCCGTCCCCGTCACCGAGTCCTTCCTCCGCAACCTCCGCTGACCACGACCCCGACGATCTTGCGCGAACGGCGGGTACGACACACTCGTACCGGACGAGACACCAACCGTTCGTGCAAGATCGTCGGGATCTTCGGGGGCAGCGCGGTCCCGGGGTGACGGTTAGGGTCGCGGGGCATGTGGCCGTTTCGGAAGAAGAAGGCTGTGGTGGCGCCGGCTGCGCCCAAGCCTGAGATGACGTTCGACCCGTTCCTCGGGGACGCCGACGCCCGCCGGTTGAGCCGGCTGCTCGGCGATCGCGACTGGGCTGCCGCGCGGACCATCATCGACGATCCGGACCCGCGGCGACACGCGTTCTACGTCAGCATCGCCTCGACCAAGTCCGGGCTGATGGAGTGGATCGACGACGCGGTTCGCAGCGATCCCGAGCCGACCCTCCCGCTGCTCGTGAAGGGGAAAGCGGCGATCGACTGGGCGTGGGAGGCCCGCGGCAGCGGCTACGCGGACTCCGTCGCCGAGGACGCCTGGAAGGTGGTCCGGCAACGACTGCTGCTCGCCGAGAACTGCCTGGACGACGTCCTGGACCGAGACCCGACGAACGTCGAGGCGCTGGCCGCGAAGGTCACGCTCGCCAGCGCCCGGTCCAAGGGCCTGGAGGAGATCCGGTCGCGTTTCGCAGCGGTGATCGCGGTCGCCCCCACCCACCAGAACGCCCACTGGTCGATGCTGCAGGCGCTGTGCCGCAAGTGGCACGGCAGCTCGGAGCTGATGTTCGAGTTCGCGCGCGAGCGGGCCGCAGCCTACCCCGGCACCGGCCTGCCCGTCCTGATCGCCGAAGCGCACCTGGAGGAATGGCTTTCCCGCAAGCGCGACTACGAGTATCTGGAACAGCCCGAGGTCGGTGCCGAGCTGAGGGCCGCCGCCGAGCAGTCGATCTGGCACCCAGGCTTCCCCGAAGGTCCGCGGACGGCGGTCATCTGGAACACGTTCGCGATGGCGTTCGCGATGGGCGACCACTATCCCGAGGCCGAGCGCTGCTTCGCGCACATCGGCGACAACCTGGCCACCCGGTCCCCATGGTCGTACTGGGGCAAGCCCGGCAGGGCCTTCCTCAAGTTCCGCGACCGGACCCGCGACAAGCTGGCCGAAGGGGCCTGATCCGGACGGCCCGGCGCGCCGCCCTCGCCGGATCGCTTCCCACGATCCGGCGAGGGCACCGGCACGGGCGGCCGTCAGGCGAGCAGTTCGTCGGCGATGACGCTCAGCCGCTCCGCGGTGAGCCGGGACACCAGTGGACCCTCCACGCGCAGGGTCACCGAACGTCCGTCGGTCTCGTACACCCGCACCGTGCGGACCGCCCCGCCGGCGGTGTCCCAGACCGTGACCACGCTGTGGTCGGCCCGCAGCGTGCAGTCCGTGGCTCCGGCCTCGGGACAGGCCGGCGGCGGCGGGCAGCCACCGCCGGAGCACGGCGGGGTCATCTCGGCTGACACCGAGCCCTGCCCGTCGACCGTCACCTCCGTCCGGTAGCCGGTCTTCGAGGTGCCCTCGGTCGTAGGCAGCGCGATCCGCCCATCGGGCAGCCGCTCGCGCAGCAGCAGCGTGAGCAGGGAGCCCGTGTCCTCGATCGCGGCGTCGCGGGTCGGGCGCGGGCTCGGCGAGCGCCCCGGGAACAGCGACAGCCCGGGATCCTGCGCGATGTCGGTGAGCTGTTTGGGGGTCAGCGGCGCGACCACGCCCGCGGGCCGGGTCTCCCCGGTCACCCCGGGCACGTTCACCGAGACCATGACCCCGGTCCCGTCCTCCCGGTACGCGTGCACCTGCGCGGTGTCGGCGAAGTCGGTCGCGAAGACTACGGCTCCGGTCGTGGTGACCTCGTACGAGCAGCCGTGGTCGCCGTCGGCCGTCGTCGGGCACACCCGGACTCGGCTCGGCGGATCCTCCGTCAGCTCCGAGACCTCCACGTGCAGCACCGCCGTGCCGCCGGGGCCGGACAGGCTCACCCGCGCGTCGTACTGCGCGTATTCCGGCCGGTACACGAAGACGGTCTCGGTGAGGGGGGTCGCGGCGCGGCCGGGCGCGGTCGCGGCGAGCACGTCGCGCAGCGCCGCCGAGAGCCGGGCCACGGTGTCGGCGCACTCCTGGGCGGAGGGCGCGGCCGGAAGGGACGCGGAGTCGGAGGCCGCCCTGGTCGGGTTCGGGCCGGGCGTCGGGCACACGGCTTCGCGCAGGCCCGAGGTGAGGCTGCCGCCACCGGCGTACAGCGCGGGCGCCAGCAGGAGCGCGGCGACCAGCACGGTGGCCGCGGTGCTCGCGCCGCCCCAGCGCAGCAGCCGTGATCGTCGCTGCTCTCGGGCGATGAAGGAGTCGAGATCGATACGGCTGGGTGGCGCGCCGTCGGTCGCGGCGCGCATCTGTTCGGGCAGGTCGTTCATGGGTCAGGCCTCCTCGGCGACCAGCCCGGCACCCTGCAGGCGCGCGCGCAGCGCCTCCAGGGCCCGGGACGTCTGGCTCTTCACGGTGCCGGTGGAGCAGCCGAGCTCGGCCGCGGTCTGCTCGACCGACAGGTCGCAGAAGTACCGCAGCACGAGCACGGCCCGGCGGCGGGCCGGCAGTTCGGCGAGCAGGGCGACGACGGCCAGCCGGTCGGCCACGCCGTCCGCGCCGGTCTCGGTCGAGGACTGCTCGGGCAGCACGTCGAGGGCGCGTTCCCGCCGCCACGGGCGGCGGCGCTCGTTGAGCATCGCCCGCAGCATCGAGGTGCGCACGTAGGCGTCCGGATTCTCCATCCGCGACACCCGGTCCCAGTGGCGGTAGAGCCCGGTCAGCGCGGAGGACACCATGTCGTCCGCGAGAAACCAGTCACCGCTCAGCAGGTACGCGGTGCGCCGCCACTGCTCCAGGCGGCCCGCCGTGTACTCCCGGAACCCTTCGACGTCCTTCGCCATCCCGCCCCCTCGCTCCGCCCCTTGAACACGGGGCGGGCGGTGCCGGGTTGCCCGGACGGCGGGGCCGGTTCAGCGGGCGGCGGGCTGCTCCGGGGAGGCGGGCTGCTCGGGGATGGCGGCGGGCGTCGGCCGGCGCAGCCAGATCAGGCCGAGCACCGGGAGCGCGAGCGGCAGGTAGCCGTAGCCCTCGCCGAAGCCGGACCACACGGTGGCGTCGGGGAAGTCCTGCGGCTGGAGCACGCTGAGCGTGCCGACGGCGAGCACGCCGACCAGCTCGACGGTGAAGCAGGTCAACGCCAGGCGGCGGCCGCCGGCGTCGCCGCGCACCAGGCCGACCGTCGCGACGATGTAGAGCACCGCGGCCAGGGCGCTGAGCAGGTAGGAGACCGGGGCTTCGCTGAACTTCATGATGATCTGCACGCCGGCGCGGCAGGTCGCGGCGACGGCGAACAGGCCGTACACGAAGACGAGGACGCGACCCAAGCCGGTGTTGACGGGTTTAGGCACCGAACACCTGACCGATGCGCAGCACGAGGACGGGCACGATGAGCGCGGCCACGCCGATGATCACGCTGCCGAAGCGGGTGGGCTCCATCTTGCCGACGATCCAGGCGCCCGCGGGCAGGAGCAGCATCGTCAGGGCGTACCCCAGGAAGGTCGTGGTCTCCCGCGGCGAGTGACCACCGATCCAGCTCGCCACGGCCGCACCGACCAGCAGCACCGCGGCGATGCTGACCACGACGGTGCCGATCAGCTGCACGCGGTCCGGGGCGCGGTTGAGCGCGGCCGCCAGCAGCGCGACAGCGGCCAGCAGCAGGGCGACGACGGTCGTCGCGGTCGAGAGCACAGCGGGCATGCGCGCCACAGTATCCGCCGAGGCCGCCCCGGCCGCGCGCACCTCCACCCCGGGTAGCCCACACCACCGCCGGGCACACCCTCCGCCCCTAATGTTGATCATGAAGTTGTGGCAGCGACACACCGTCGAGCCGTGCCATAAGTTCATGATCAACGCGGGAGGGTCAGGCGGCGGTGCGTTTGTGGGAGGTGGGGGTGGGGGTGCGGGGGGTGGGGACGCGGGCGCGGGTGGGGCGTTTGGGGGGGAGTAAGGGGGCCAGGCCGGTTACCAGGGTGGAGACGAGTTCGGCGGCGTGGCGGCCGTCGGGGTCGTGGTCGGGGTCGAAGACGGTCAGCTCCATGCCGAGGCAGTCGGGGGTATTGACCAGGCCGGTGAGCAGGAGTTCCAGCTCGGTGAGCGCGATGCCGCCGGGCTCGGGGGCGTCGACGGCGGGCATGACCGCGGGGTCGAGCACGTCCACGTCGATGTGCACCCAGTAGCCGGCGCAGTCGGCCAGGCGCTCGCGGGCCCACTGCGCGGTGCGGCGGGCGCCCTCGGCGCGCAGGGCGGTCGCCGGGCGGGTGGCGAACCCGGCCGCCTGCAGGTCGAGGCGGTACTCGTCGTGTTCGCGGATGCCGAGCACGACGACGTCGGTGTCGCGGAAGTACGGGCGCCGGCCCTCGATCCCGGCCAGCTCGGTCTGGCCCCGGCCGGTGACCAGCGCCAGGTCCTCGCCCGCGGCCGCGCCGACGTACGGCGCGTTGCCCGGGTGCCGGAAGTCGGAGTGCCCGTCCACGAAGACCAGCCCGATCCGGCCGCCGACCTCCTCGCCGAGCCGCCGCATGGCCAGCGCCGAGCCGAGCAGGATCGAGCAGTCCCCACCCAGCACCAGCGGGAACTCCCCGCCGTCGACGATCGCGCCGATCCGCTCCGCCAGCCGCACGCTGTACGAGTGGATCTGCAGCGCGTGGGCCACCCCGTCGCCGGGACGCCAGTCACCAGGGTCGTAGCGGGGCGGGGTGAGGCAGCCGGCGTCGCGCGCGTCGAGCCGGGTCAGCAGCTTCTTGTCGCGCAGCGCGCCCGGCGCCTTGGCGCAGCCGGGCACGGAGGTCTCGGTCGGCGGGCGCAGGCCCAGGTTCGACGGCGCGTCGAGAACCGCGATGCGGCGCATACCTCTCCCCCCTGGCCTCATGCACGCTGGTGGGGAGTTCCCGGCGGCCCGCCGTGCGGGCGGGCCGTCCGGGACGGGCCACTAGCGGTTCTAGAACAAAGCGCTGGCCAGGGCACGCCGCGCGGCCGCCACCGCGGGGTCGTCCGGGCCGGCGACGGCGAACAGCGACACGAGGTGCTGGCGCACCGTCTCCCGATCGTCACCGTAGACGCGGCGCACCAGATTGACCAGCCGCTGATACGCCTGCTCTGCCTGACCGCCCAGCACCTCGACATCGGCCGCTTTCAGCTGCGCGGCCAGGTCGTCGGGCGCGGCGTCGGCGGCGGCCACGGCCGCCTGCGGGTCAAGTCCCGCCACCCGCTTGGCCAGCACGACCTGGGCCAGGCCGGCCTCGGCGGCGGCGTCCTTCGGCGAATCCGACAGGATCTTGCGGTACGCCTTCTCGGCCTCGTCGAGGTCACCCATCATCAGGGCGTCGTCCGCCGCTTCCAGGCGCGGGTCATCGGGCACGGCGACCTCGACCCCGCCCGCCCGCAGCACAGCGTCCAGCCACTGGCGCAGCTGCGCGGGCGGCACCGGACCGGCGAACGCGTCGATCGGCTGCCCGCCCACGACGGCGTACACCGTCGGCACGCTCTGCACCCGGAACATGGCCGCCAGCCGCGGGTCGGCCTGCGCGTTCACGCGCGCCAGCACCCAGCTGCCGCCGTCAGCCGCGTTGAACTGCGCCAGCTCATCGGCGAGCTGGTCCACCTCGGGATAGCCCGGTGCGAGGAACGCCACCACGACGGGCTGGCTCATCGACTTCTGCAGGACCTCGTCCTGCACGTTGGCCTCGGTCACGTCGACCACGTGACCGCCCCCCGCGGGCGCCCCGGGGAAGCCGCCGTTGCCGCCGTTACCACCGTTGCCGGCCGGGCCCGCCGCGCCAGCCGCCGGGGTCGCCGCCGCCTGCTGACTGCGCGCGGCCAGCGCGCCGAGATCCACCGCGCCACGCGTGAAGATCGACTGTCCGGGTCGGAGATCGCTCATGGTTACCCAGTCTCCCACGCCGGTAACAATCCCCCCGCAAAGGTCCCACCCCACCCATAGATCGCGACGATCTTGCGTGAACTGTTGCCGTTTTGCCGGGTACGAGCGTGTCGTACCCACAATCCACGCAAGATCGTCGCGATCTTGAGGTCAGAAGCGGGCGGGTTCGCGGTAGACGCCCCATTCGGCGCGGAGGGCGTCGCAGATTTCGCCGAGGGTGGCTTCGGCGCGGCAGGCGTCGAGCATGGCGGGGACCATGTTGGCGTCCGTGCGGGAGACGTCGATCATCTTCTGGAGGGCGGCGTCCACGGCGGCCTGGTCGCGGTCGGTGCGGCGGGCCTGGAGGAGTTTGACCTGCTCGCGCTCTACCTCGTGGGAGACGCGCATGATCTCGAGGTCCTTGGCGATGGTGCCGGTGTGGCAGTTGACGCCGACGATGCGCTTGTGGCCCTCTTCGAGGGCGCGCTGGTAGATGTAGGCGGAGTCGGCGATCTCGGAGGTGAACCAGCCGTCCTCGATGCCCCGCAGGATGCCGCTGGTGATGGTGCCGTCGGTGCCGCGGTCCTTGATGCGCTGGAAGATGGCCTCGGCCTCGGCCTCGATCTTGTCGGTGAGGGCCTCGACGTACCAGGAGCCGCCCAGCGGGTCGGCCACGTTGACGATGCCGGTCTCCTCCATGAGGACCTGCTGGGTCCGCAGGGCGATCTCGGCGGATTCGTCGGTGGGCAGGGCGAGGGTCTCGTCCAGAGCGTTGGTGTGCAGGGAGTTGGTGCCGCCGAGCACGGCCGACAGGGCTTCGACGGCGGTGCGGACCACGTTGTTGACGGGCTGCTGGGCGGTCAGCGAGACGCCGGCGGTCTGCGTGTGGAAGCGCAGCCACTGCGCCTTCTCGCTGGTCGCGCCGTACACGTCGCGCATCCAGCGGGCCCAGATGCGGCGGGCGGCGCGGAACTTCGCGATCTCCTCGAAGAAGTCGATGTGCGCGTCGAAGAAGAAGCTCAGGCCGGGGGCGAAGACGTTGACGTCCAGGCCGCGGGACAGGCCCAGCTCGACGTAGCCGAAGCCGTCGGCCAGGGTGTACGCCAGCTCCTGCGCGGCCGTCGCGCCCGCCTCGCGGATGTGGTAGCCCGACACCGACAGCGGCTTGTACTTCGGGATCTCGTGGGCGCAGTACTCCATCAGGTCGCCGATGAGGCGCAGGTGCGGCTCGGGGTCGAACAGCCACTCCTTCTGCGCGATGTACTCCTTGAAGATGTCGGTCTGCAGGGTGCCGTCGAGCTTGCTCAGTTCGGCGCCCTGGCGCTCGGCGGCGACCAGGTACATGCAGAACACCGGCACCGCGGGGCCGGAGATGGTCATCGAGGTGGTGACCTTCTGCAGGTCGATCCCGCCGAACAGCACGTCCATGTCGGCGGCCGAGTCGATCGCCACGCCGCAGTGGCCGACCTCGCCCAGCGAGCGGCCGTCGTCGGAGTCGCGGCCCATCAGGGTGGGCATGTCGAAGGCGACCGACAGGCCGCCGCCGCCGGCGCCGAGGATCAGCTTGTAGCGCTCGTTGGTCTGCACCGCGTTGCCGAAGCCGGCGAACTGGCGGATGGTCCAGGTGCGGCCCCGGTAGCCGGTCGGGTACAGGCCGCGGGTGAACGGGAACTCGCCGGGCCAGCCGATGCGCTCGAAGCCCGGGTACTCGACGCCCTCGGCGGGACCGTACAGCGGCTCGACCTCGACCCCGCTGAGCGTGGTGAAGTCCGCGTGGCGCTTGTGCGCCTTGTCGTACCGCTGCTGCCAGCGCTCGCGACCGGCGGCGATCTCGTTCGCGTCCACGTTTCCTCCCGGGGTCTGATACCTGGATCACAGGATTTCGAGCACAGCGTAGCCCGATTGCCTGAACGATCGCTCAGCCAGTCGCTACCCGCCGGTCACATCACCCCGGCCGCCCGGGCCGCGTGTGAACAGGTCACGGCCCGTTCAGGGACTGTTTACTCGGACCGGCCCTGCCTGTTATCTTCTGGCCCACTATGGCCGCGGGCCGCCTCTGGCCCGCGCGTCCCGGAGCGGGCGGCGAAAAGGCCCATCGCCCCAGGTGAACGCACGCGAGGGGGAGCCTGTGCAGATGCTGCGCCGGATGCGGTCGGTCAGCGCCAAGGCCCGCCGCGTGACCCGCCAGCCGAGCCGCGCCCTCAAGTACGCGCTCTACCGCGCACAGCTGCGCCTGCCGCTGGACGAGCAGCTCGCCGTGTACTCCGCGTACTGGAACGCGGCCTACAGCTGCAACCCGGCCGCGATCTACGAGAAAGCCCGCGAGCTGGCCCCGCACATCCGCGGCGTATGGGTGGTCAAGGCCGATCGCGTGCGTTACATCCCGCCGGGCGTGGACTACGTCGTCGAGGAGTCCCCGGCGTACTTCCGGGCCATGGCCCGAGCCAAGTACTTCATCAGCAACGCCAACTTCCCCGAGTACGTCGTCAAGCGGCCCGGCTCGGTGGTCGTGCTGACCCACCACGGCACCCCGCTCAAGCTCATGGGCATGGACGGGCTCACCTTCGCCGGGCGCGACGGCACGGGCAGCGCCGAGCTGCGCAAGGTCGTGGCCAAGTGGGACTACAGCATCGCCGCCAACCCGTTCTCCACCCAGGCCTGGAACACCGCCTTCCCGGGACGCTACGAGTCGCTGGAGTACGGCTACCCGCGTAACGACATCCTGGTGAACGCGAAGCCGGAGCACCGCGACCGGGTGCGGGCCGAGCTGGGCATCGCCCCCGGCCGGCGGGTGGTGCTGTACGCGCCGACGCACCGGGGCGGCAACTCCGCCAAGACCTCGGTCTACCTCGACGTTGCCGCGCTGGCCGAGGCGCTGGGCCCGGACGCCGTGGTGCTGACCCGCTCGCACTACTTCTACGAGGACCGGCCCTCGGCCGCGGCCGGCGCGGCCCGGGTCGTGGACGTGACCAGCCACCCCCGGGTCGAGGACCTGTACCTGGCCGCCGACGTGCTGATCACGGACTACTCGTCGACCATGTTCGACTTCGCGGTGCTGGACCGGCCGATCGCCGTCTACGCGTCGGACTGGTCGTACTACAAGCGCACGCGCGGGGCGTACTTCGACATCGCCGAGGAGCACCCCGGCGTGTTCGCCACGACCCAGGAGCAGCTGTTCGAGCTGTTCGCCTCCGGCGCGGTCGACGGCGAGGACGCGCGGCTGCGGCGCGCGGCGTTCCGGGAGCGCTTCTGCGCCCTGGAGGACGGCCGGGCCGCCGAGCGCGTGGTGCGCCGGGTGCTGCTCGGCGAGCAGGTCGACCACCGCCCCGCGGCCGCACCGCGCGTGCCCCGCCAGGCCACCCCGGCCGACCAGCCCGCCCTCTCCTGACCCCATCCCGCCCGGCCCGCCGCCCCGCTGTCTGCCGGGCGGTCGCTCGATCGTGCGCAACTCTTTCACAGCGGTGAATACTTCGTTACCATCCGGTACACGAAATTGCTTCACGTAAGTGCGTCGGCGGCGGCCCTGTCGCGTCAGGCTGCGCGTGGGCCTGCTGTCCGATGCGGATCAGCGGCCCCGTCCCCGTCCTGCCGAAGGGATCCACCCCATGTCCCGACGCGCCACCCGCCCCCATGCCCGGGTCAAACGCCCCCTAGCCGCCACGTTCGCACTGGTCACGGCCGGTGCGTTCGCGACGTTCGGGCCCGCCGCGGCGCCCGCCGCCGCGGCCGTGCTCGCCCCGAACGACTACTGCCTGGCCGAGTGCTCCGACATCCTGCCGCCCGGCCAGAACGGCAACGCCACCCTCGTCGACATCCTCGGCCACCAGGCGTTCGGCACCCGGCCCGCGCACTCGGCCGACCAGCTCGACCGGTACGCCAACCTCGTCTACAACTACGCCGGGCTCACCGACGAGCAGATCCCGTCGTACTTCAACGACGCCTCCTTCGGTGTGCCCGCCGGGCAGGTCGAACGCAGCTACTCCCCCCGCTCCGACGTGACCGTGGTGCGCGACAAGGCCACCGGCACGCCGCACGTCACCGGCACCACCCGCGCCGGGACCATGTTCGGGGCCGGCTACGCCGGAGCCGAGGACCGGCTGTTCACCATGGACCTGCTGCGCCACGTCGGCCGCGGCACGCTCACCCCGTTCGCCGGCGGCGCGGCGGGCAACCGCTCGCTGGAGCAGAGCGTGTGGCGCAACGCGCCGTACACCGAAGCCGATCTCCAGGCACAGGTCAACGCCCTGCAGAACCTCGGCACCCGGGGCGCGCAGCTCTACACCGACGTGCAGAACTACATCGCGGGCGTCAACGCGTACATCGCCAAGTGCATGGCGGACCGCAACTGCCCCGGCGAGTACGTGCTCACCGGCCACCTCGACGCGATCACCAACGCGGGCGGCCCGGTGCAGTTCACGATGACCGACCTGATCGCCATCGCGGGCGTGGTCGGTGGCCTGTTCGGCGGCGGAGGCGGCGGCGAGATGGAGTCCGCGCTGGTCCGCGTCGCCGCGCGGGCCCGCTACGGCGCGGTCGAGGGCGACGCGGTGTGGAACGCGTTCCGCAGCCGCACCGATCCCGAGGCCGTGCTGACCGTGCACGACGGCACGAGCTTCCCGTACGGCGCGGCCGACGACAACGCCGCCGGAGTCGTGCTGCCGGATGCGGGTTCGGCCGTGTCCGAACCGGTCGTCACCAACCCCACCGGCTCGGCGACCAGCTCCGTCACCGCGCAGTCCGACATCGCCGCGGCCCTGGGCAGCCTGCGCATCGGCAACAAGAGCAAGGGCATGTCCAACGCCGCCGTGATCTCGGCCGCGCACTCGGCGACCGGCCACCCGATCGCCGTGTTCGGCCCGCAGACCGGCTACTTCTCCCCGCAGTTGCTCATGGTGCAGGAGCTGCAGGGCCCCGGCATCAGCGCGCGCGGCGCGGCGTTCGCCGGACTCAACCTGTACGTGCTGCTCGGCCGCGGACAGGACTACGCGTGGAGCGCCACCTCGGCGGCACACGACATCACCGACACCTACTCGCTGCCGCTGTGCACCACCGACGGCAGCGCCCCGACCCTGAGCAGCAACAAGTACCTCTACCGGGGTGTCTGCACCGCGATGGAGGAGCTGTCGCACACCAACGCGTGGACGCCGAGCGTCGCCGACGGCACCGCCGCCGGGTCGTACAAGCTGGTCACGTACCGCACCAAGCTCGGCCTGGTGGCCTGGCGGGCCACCGTCGGCGGCGTGCCGCACGCCTTCACCCGGCTGCGCTCCACCTACCGCCACGAGGCCGACTCCGCGATCGGCTTCCAGATGTTCAACGACCCCGCCGCGATGGGCACCCCCGCCGACTTCAAGACCGCCGCGGGCAACGTCGGCTACTCGTTCAACTGGTTCTACGTGAACTCGACCGACACCGCCTACTTCATGTCCGGCAGCAACCCGCAGCGCGCCGCGGGGCACAACCCCAACCTTCCAGTACGCGGCGACGCGGCGTACGAATGGCAGGGTTACCAGCCCGACACCAACAACGCGACCTGGGCGGCCAACGCCACCCACCCGCAGTCGGTGAACCAGGACTACTACATCAGCTGGAACAACCGGCAGGCCAGGGACTTCGGGGCGGCCGACGGCGACTTCAGCTTCGGCTCGGTGCACCGCGGCGACCTGCTCGACGCCCCGGTCAAGGCCGCCATCGCGAGCGGGCACAGGTTCACCCGCGCCTCGCTGACCAGCCTCGTCGAGAACGCCGGGGTCACCGACCTGCGCGGCTGGAAGGTGCTCGACGACCTGCTCCGGGTCGTCGAGAGCCAGGCGGTCACCGATACCACGCTGGCCGCCGCCGTCGCCAAGCTCAAGGCCTGGCAGCAGGCCGGTGCCCGGCGGGTGGAGACCACCCCCGGATCCAAGGTGTACGCCCACGCCGACGCGATCCGCATCTTCGACGCCTGGTGGCCGCTGCTGGTGAGCGGCCAGTTCCAGGGCGCGCTCGGCAACGGCCTCTACCAGGCGCTGGTCGACGCCATGTCGATCAACGAGTCGCCGTCCGGCGGCCAGAACGGCCCCGGCTCCAGCCTGCCCGGCTCGCTGAACTCGGCCCAGGCCCACAAGGGCTCCTCCTTCCAGCACGGCTGGTGGGGGTACGTCGAGAAGGACGTGCGGACCGTGCTCGGCGACCCGGTCGCGGGCGGGCTCGGCCGCACGTACTGCGGCAACGGGGTGCTCAGCGCCTGCCGCACCGTGCTGCTGTCCACGCTCGGCACCGCGAACGGGCAGGCCGCGACCGCGGTGTACCCCGGTGACGAGCACTGCGCGGCCGGGGACCAGTGGTGCGCGGACGCGATCCTGCAGTCGGCGCTGGGCGGCATCACCGCGCCGCTGACCGCCTGGCAGAACCGGCCGACGTACCAGCAGGTGGTGTCGTTCCCGGCTCGACGCGGGCAGGACATCACCAACCTGGCCCAGGGCCGCCCGGTCTCGGCGAACGGCAGCCAGCTGTTCTACCCGGTCGGCAACGCCGTCGACGGCAACCCGACCACCCGCTGGAGCAGCAGCTACGCCGACAGCCGGCAGATCACCGTCGACCTGGGCAGCGTACGCAGCGTGGGCCGGACGATCCTGCGCTGGGAGGCGGCGTACGGACGCTCGTACCGCATCGACGTCTCCACCGACGGCAGCACCTGGACCACCGCCTGGTCCACCACCACCGGCAACGGCTCCGTCGACAACAACACGTTCACCCCCGTCAACGCCCGCTACGTCCGTATGCAGGGCATCCAACGCGCCACCACCTACGGCTACTCCCTCTGGGAGTTCGAGGTCTACAGCCGCTGACCCCACCCCACCTGCGACAACTCTTAAAGTCTTGCGGCCTCCGAAGGACTCGGAGGCCGCAAGTCTTTAAGAGTTGCGAAAGGGAGGTGGCCCGGGTCAGTGGGCGGCGGGGGCGGTGGCGTGGCCGTCGACGAGGTGGAGTTCGGTGTCGCAGGCCGCGGCCGCTTGGGGGTCGTGGGTGGCGAAGACGACAGCGGCGCCGCGGTCGGCTTCGGCGCGCAGGAGGGTCAGCACCGTCTGGCGGTTGGCGGCGTCGAGTTCGCTGGTGACCTCGTCGGCCAGCAGCACCGGGCCGCGCAAGGCCAGGCCGCGGGCGATCGCCGTACGCTGCTGCTGCCCGCCGGACAGCTCCTCGACCAGCTGCTCGGCCTGGTTCGCCAACCCGACCCGCTCCAGCGCCTCGGCGGTGAGCCGGCGCGCGTCGGCCGCCCGCACGCCCGCCGACACCAGGGCGACCAGCACGTTCTCGGCCGCGGTCAGGGTCGGGGCGAGCCCGTTGTGCTGCGGGATCAGGATGATGCCCTGGGTGACGGCCTGATCGCGGTCGCGCAGCGGGGTGCCGTCGAGGGTGACCTGGCCCTCGACCGGGCGCAGCAGCCCGGCCAGCGCCCAGAGCAGCGTGGTCTTGCCCGCGCCCGACGCGCCCGTGACGGCCAGGATGCGGCCCGGCTGGGCGGCCACGCTGACGTCGCGCAGCACCGCGCGGTCCTTGCCGTACGCCATGGTGATGCGGTCGGCGAGCAGCATCCGGGTCATCAGGCCACCTCACGGCTGTAGTCGGGGACGATCTGCCCGCGCCGGGAGTAGGCCGCCGCGCCGTCCTCGGGCTCGTACTCGTCGGCGACCACCACCGCGCTGCCCGGCTGGGCGGCGTGGGCCGGGGCCAGCAGCACCGTGCCGTCGGGGCGCGCGTGCACCCGCAGTCTGGTGCCGGGCGGGAGCAGCGCCAGCACGTCGGGCGGCAGGTGCACCGAGCCGTCCCGGCCGACCACGGCGAACTCCTCGCCGAGGCGGCCCTCGCCGCCGACGCGCCCGTCGCGGATGGTGACCTGGCGGCCCATACCCGCGCCGACCTCGGGGTCGTGGGTGACCACGACGACCGTGGTGCCGGCCCGGCGCACCGACTCCAGGGCCGCGATGACCTCGTCGCGGGCGACGGAGTCGAGCTGGCTGGTCGGCTCGTCGGCGAGCAGCAGTCCCGGCTTGTGCGCCAGCGCCACGGCCAGCGCCAGGCGCTGCCGCTCGCCGGGGGTCAGCTCGTGCGGGCGCTGACGCAGCCGGCCGCGTACGCCGAGCAGGCCGACCAGGGCCAGCACGTCGCGCGGGGCCGGCAGGTCGGCGACGCCGTGGGAGCGGGCGGCCCGCTGGGCGAAGCGCACGTTCTGCTCGGCGGTCAGGTACGGCAGCAGGTTGCGCTCGGCGCCCTGCAGCACGACGCCGACCTCGGTGGCGCGCATTCGGGCCAGGTCCGACTCGGACGCCTTGGCCAGGTCGGTCTCGCCGACGGTGGCCCGCCCGGCGGCCGGCCGGATCAGCCCGGCCAGCAGCGAGAGCAGCGTGGACTTGCCGGAGCCGGATGGGCCCAGCAGGGCCACCGACTCGCCGGGCGCGATGTCCAGGTCCACCCCGCCGAGGGCGACCACGTCGTAGCCTTCCAGCCGGTAGATGTAGACCAGGCCGCGACAGGTAACCGTGCCGTTCACCGGCCGCCTCCTCGGATCAGTTCAGGGGTGGCCCACTTGACCAGCCGGCCACCGCGCACCACCGCCAGCACGAGCACCAGCAGCGCACCGGCGATCGCCAGCGGCAGCGCGTCCAGGGTGAGTCCGGGCACGAGCGCGCCGAGCACGTCCCCGGTCAGGTTGGGCGCTCCGGCGGTGCCGACGGTGACCAGCGGGATGCCGGGCAGCATCAGCGCCGCGGCCCCGACGCCGACCAGCAGCCCGACGACCATCGGCAGGCCGATCAGCGCGAGCCGCTCCCGCCGCAGCGCGCGGCGCAGCACGTTCGGGCGTACGCCGGTGACGCGCAGCGCGGCCAACTCGGCCCGGCGGTCGCCGGCGCCCAGCCGGGTGCTGAGCATGAGCACGCCCAGCGCGAGCAGCGCGGCCGCGATACCGGCCAGCAGGTAGAGCCGCAGCCCCAGCGCGGGGGCGCGGCGGCCGAGCCGGGCCAGCTCGTCCGGCACGGTCTCGGTGCGCAGCACCTGCACGCCCTGGCCGGCCAGCTTCGCGGCGAGGTCGGCGGGGGCATCCGGCGCGGCCCACACCTCGTAGCGCAGGTCGCTCGCGTCGGCCAGGCCCTGCGTCACGGAGGCGGCCCGGGTCGCCAGGTCGAGGTCGAACAGCAGGCCGCGCTCACCGGCGCGGGGCAGCAGCGCGGCCTTCTCCAGCACGCTGAACCCCTGCGGCGCCTCGGCGAACGCGGGCAGGTCGAAGTGCTCCGGATCGTCGCTGCTCGGCGCGGGGCCGGCCAGCACCGCGGGCAGCTCAGCCGGGGTGTCCAGGTAGGAGACGAGCACGTCGCCCTGGTCGGCGGAGTTCACGCTGAGGCCGAGCTGCGGGCCGGGGGTGACCCGTACGGTCGCGTTGGGCGTGCGATCCACCAGGAAGCGCCACGCCGACGACTCCGCGAAGCGCAGCGGCAACTGCTGCCCGCCGGAGCTGAGCGACTGCACGGTCAGCTCCACCTGCACGGGGCCGCTCTCGCCGGCCTCCCGGCCGACCGCCAGGCCGACCACGCGGCAGGGCGTGGCCGCGCAGGCGGGCGCGGGGGCGATGTAGTTGCGCGTGCCCTCCCGCAGCTTGCCCAGCCAGACGATGCTCGGCGGCTCGCCCGGTGCGGACAGCACCGCGCCCAGGCGGGCCGGCGTCGCGCCGAGCGAGCTCACCGCCGCCCGCGCGGTCAGCTGGCCGCCGACCTCGGCGACCTGCGGCGCGTCGGCGCGCAGGCGGCCCGCCAGCAGCGACAGCGTGGCGGCGTCGTGGTCGCGCCAGATGGCCACGGCGGGCAGCCGCTCGGACTGCACCCCGATCAGCTCGACCCGCTGGTTGTTGTAGAGCTCGTCGACGCGCACCACGGCCATCGAACGGTTCGTCGGATCGGCCGCGGCCAGCGCCTTGACCAGCGCCTGCGGGTGTTCGGCGGAGACGGCGTAGACGGTCGGCGCGCCGACCGCGTCGTCGGCCCGCTGGGCGCGGGCGTCCGCCGCGACGTCCCAGGCGGTGGCCGAGAAGGTCAGCAGCGCGACGGCGGCGGTGAGCACCGCGACGGTGCGGGCCGCGCCCGGCCGGCGCGACAGCTGTGCCGCCGACAGCATGGCGGGCAGCCGGCCGCGGCGGCGGGCCAGGCCCAGCCGCACCCGCGACCACAGGCTGAGCAGGCGGCCCGCGAGCACGCCCGCGACGATGGCCAGCGCGGCCGGGGCCAGCAGCGCCAGCGGAGCCGACCGGTCGCGCAGCGCCGCGGCCAGCGAGGCGATCGCCAGCGCGGCGGCCACGCCCTCCAGCACGCCCGCCCGCCAGGTGCCGCGCTGCGGCACGCGCCGCAGCAGACCGAGCACGCTGCGGCCGAGCGTGGCACGGGCGGCCAGCCAGGCGGCGAGGCAGGCGATCAGCAGGCCGCCCACGGCGGCGGCGAGCACGGGCCACCGGATCTCGGCGTGTACGCCCTCAGCGAGCACCGAACGCGCGGCCAGCTCGACCGCGCCCAGCCCGGCCGCCAGGCCCAGGGGTGCGCCGAGCACGATCAGCAGCAGCGTCTCGCCCAGTCCGAACCGGACCGTGCCGCCGGTGCCGTAGCCGCGCAACCGGGCCAGCGCCAGTTCCGGGCCGCGCTCCTCGGTCAGCGCCGCCACCAGCAGCAGCAGCACGACGAAGGCCAGCAGGACCAGCGGCACCGCGATGATGGGCACGGTCCGCGCGAGGGCGTCCTGGTCCTTGGCGGCGTCCTCGACGATCGACGGGAGCGCCGTCTCGACCTGCAGCTCGAACCCGTTCAGCGCCAGGCCGAGCGTGCCCAGTTCGTCGCGCAAGGCGGTGACGTCGTCCAGCCGCACCTGACCGGGACGCAGCGGGTACGTCACGGACAGCGTGACCGGCACCGCGTCGCCCAGCCGCACGTCGTCCTCGGCGCCGGTGAACACGGCGTCCAGGCGCGGCGCGCCCTCGCCGCCCGACTGGGCCTGCGCGAAGTAGCCGTTGTTGCCCCAGTAGGACTCCTCCGGGGCGAGCGGGGTGTAGAGGCCGACGACCTCATAGGACCGGACCGCCGCCTCGCCCTGCGCGGGGCGTACCGACACCTTGTCGCCGACCTCGACGCCGGCCTCGGCCGCGGCGCGCTCGCTGAGCAGCACCTGCTCGGCGTCGATGGCGCAGTCGCCGGTGATCCGCAGGTGCGCGCACGCGCCCTGGTGCCAGGCCAGCCGGGCCGCAAACCGGTTGGTGCGGTTGCTGCTCAGCGTCGTGTCGACGCTGACCGAGCCGACGGGCCGGTCCAGCACCGCGGCCAGGTGCGGCGCCTTGGCCAGCGCCCCGTTGACCGTGGCCTGGGTGTCACCGACCGGCTGGTGTGCGGCCTCGGCGGTGTCGGCGCTGCCCTCGGCGGTCACCGTGACCGCGGCGGCGGTGGCCGGGGCCGCGCTCAGCGCGTCGGTCAGCACCGACTGCTGCGCGGCGCGACCGTACGCCGGGGCGAGCACCGCCGCGGCGGTGGCGAACGCCGCGAGCGCCAGCACCACCGCCGACCGGCCGGAGCGGTGCCGGATGCCCCGCATCATGACGGACCAACCGGTCACCGTCGCCTCCACGCGTAAGAGCCCTATGTGCCCCGACACCTTAGCGATTGGTCAGTCCGCCCGTGAAGTCGCTTCGCCTATCGTTGCCAACCCGCATCCGAGCAGCTCTCGGCGCGGATTCACCTGCTCACACAGCGTTAGCGGACACCCTGATCGGCCGTTGCGCCGGTGGATGCGGAGCAAGCGAATGGGTGCAGAGCAGAGTCCGCGGGACCTCATGTGCCCGCGACGACGCGGTGCCGGTCAGACCAGCTCGTCGAGCAGCTGGGTGGCCGCGGCGTACGGGTTGAGGGAGCCGGCGACGACCTTGTCGGCGAGCGCGGCGAGTCCCTCGCCCGGCAGCTCGGCGAAGCGGGCGCGCAGCTGACCCAGGGCCAGCGCCTCGATCTCGGCGGCGGCCCGGCGGCGGCGGCGCACCGTGAGCTGGTCGGTGTCGACCAGCCAGGCCCGGTGCTCCTCGATGGCCGCGACGATGCCGTCGATGCCCTCGGCGCGCGCCGCGACGGCCTTGACCACGCGCGGCCGCCAGTCCCCCGGGCCGCGGTCCGACCCGCCGAGGGCGATCATGCCCTGGATGTCACGGTGGGTGGCCTCCACACCGTCACGGTCGGCCTTGTTGATGACGAAGATGTCGGCGATCTCCAGGATGCCCGCCTTGACGGCCTGGATCGCGTCGCCCATGCCGGGCGCGAGCAGCACCAGGGTGGTGTCGGCCAGCGAGGCGATCTCGACCTCGGCCTGCCCCACCCCGACCGTCTCCACGAGCACCACGTCGAAGCCGACGCCGGCCAGCACGCGTACCGCCGCCGGGGTCGCCGCCGACAGCCCGCCGAGATGCCCCCGGCTGGACATCGACCGGATGTAGACGCCGGGATCGGTGGCATGGTCCTGCATACGGATCCGGTCGCCGAGAATCGCGCCCCCGGTGTACGGGCTCGACGGGTCGATCGCCAGCACCGCGACCCGCTTGCCGGCCGCCCGGAACGCCCGCACGAGTTCGTTGGTCGTCGTCGACTTGCCCACACCGGGCGACCCGGTCAGCCCGACCACGATCGCGCCGCCTGCGGTGGGCGCCAGCGTCGCCGCGATCTCCGGCAGCGCCGCCGACCCCGACTCCACCAGCGTGATCAGCCGTGCGACCGCCCTCGCCTCGCCCTCCCGCGCCCGAGCAACGAGTTCAGCAACCGAGCGCTGCGGCGCAGGCGACAGGGACGGTGTGCTCGGCTCGGTCATCAACTCAACCATTCGCAGACGGCGGGACGGGTCAGCAGGTGCGCCTCAACTCTTAAAGAGTCGCGGCTTCCGGTTGGCCGGATTGCCGCGACTCTTGAAGAGTTGCGCCACGGGCGGAGGGCGGCGCGGAGGGCCGCCCGGTGTTAGGTCAGGGGGCGACCTTGAGGATCAGGGCGTCGCCCTGGCCGCCGCCGCCGCAGAGGGCGGCCGCGCCGGTGCCGCCACCGCGGCGCTTGAGCTCCAGGGCCAGGGTCAGCGCGAGGCGGGCGCCGGACATGCCGATCGGGTGGCCCAGGGCGATCGCGCCGCCGTTGACGTTGACGATCTCCGGGTCGATGCCCAGCTCGCGGGTCGACTGGATGCCGACCGCGGCGAACGCCTCGTTGATCTCGACCAGGTCGAGGTCGGCGGCGGTCAGGCCCTCCTTGGCCAGGGCCTGCTTGATGGCGTTGGCCGGCTGGGCGTGCAGGGAGTTGTCCGGGCCGGCCACGTTGCCGTGCGCGCCGATCTCGGCGAGCCAGGTCAGGCCCAGCTCCTGCGCCTTCTCCTTGCGCATGACCACGACCGCGGCCGCGCCGTCGGAGATCGGCGAGGACGAGCCGGCGGTGATGGTGCCGTCCTTGGCGAAGGCCGGGCGCAGCTTGCCGAGGGTGTCGGCGGTGGTGTCGGGGCGTACGCCCTCGTCCTCGCTGATCACGATCGGGTCGCCCTTGCGGGCCGGGATGGTGACGGGGGCGATCTCCTCGGCGAAGCGGCCGTCCTTGATCGCGGCGGCGGCGCGCTGGTGCGACGCGGCGGCGAAGGCGTCCTGCTCGGCGCGGGTGATCTCGTAGCGGCCGTTGTGGCGCTCGGTCGACTCGCCCATCGAGCACTGGTCCCAGGCGTCGGACAGGCCGTCGTGGGCCATGTGGTCCTTGACCACGACGTCGCCGTACTTGTACCCGGTGCGCTGGCCGATCATCAGGTGCGGGGCGTTGGTCATGGACTCCATGCCGCCGGCCACCACGATGTCGAACTCACCCGCGCGGATGAGCTGGTCGGCGAGCGCGATCGCGTCGAGGCCGGACAGGCAGACCTTGTTCACGGTCAGCGCGGGCACGCTCATCGGAATGCCGGCGCCCACGGCGGCCTGGCGGGCGGTGATCTGGCCGCCGCCGGCCTGCAGCACCTGGCCCATGATCACGTACTGCACCTGGTCGGGGGAGACCCCGGCGCGCTCCAGGGCGGCCTTGATGGCGACCGAGCCGAGCTGCGTGGCCGACAGGTCCTTCAGGTTGCCGAGCAGGCGGCCCATCGGGGTGCGCGCTCCGCTCACGATCACAGAAGTCATGGGTTACCCCTCCGAGTGGCCTGGTTCACGTATCGCCTTAACGATGGTTCGGTCAGACTAACCGCATGACCGATCCCGCAGCCCTGTCGACCTCATCACAGGGCATTCCGTCACAGTCCGTGGGTCTGCAGCGCATCGATCACGTGGGCATAGCGGTGCCGGATCTCGACGCCGCCATCGCCTTCTACGAAGGTACGTTCGGGATGACCTGCGTGCACACCGAGACCAACGAGGAGCAGGGCGTCCGCGAGGCGATGCTCCAGGTCGGGCCGAGCCCCGACGGCGGGGCCGTGCAGCTGCTCGCGCCGCTGCGCCCCGACTCCCCCATCGGCAAGTTCCTGGACCGCAGCGGCCCCGGCATCCAGCAGATGGCGTACACCGTCGCCGACATCGACGCGACCTGCGCCGCCCTGCGCGAGCGCGGGGTGCGGCTGCTCTACGAGACCCCGAAGCGCGGCACCGCGGGCTCGCGGATCAACTTCGTGCACCCGAAGGACGCCGGCGGTGTGCTGGTCGAACTGGTGGAGCCCGGCCACGGCCACTGACGGCCCCGCGGCCACGGCGGCTGAATGATCGTTAAGCCGAGCGTGGACTTTTTCACACACCCGTTCCCGCCGAAGCTACCGACCAGTAACGTCCGGCTCACCTGACCCGCCATGTGTGCCCGACCACATGGCGACCCACAGGAGGGCCCGCCAAGGATGGCCCGCAGACCCGGAACTCACCGCCCGCAGCGCGAGCGCGGGACGCCGCAGTTCCCTCACCACGGAGGTGGCGCCGTGCAAGACATCCTCGACGTGATCATGGAAGCCGAGAACGCGGCCGACCCGGCCGCGCGGCTGCGGAGCCTGGCCGACGTGCCGGTGCCCGCCTCCTACCAGGGGATGGTGGTACGCGAGGACGAGACCACCATGTTCGACGGACTGGCCACTCGCGACAAGGACCCGCGCAAGGCCCTCCACCTGCAGGAAGTGCCGGTGCCCGAGCTCGGGCCGGGCGAGGCGCTGATCGCCGTGATGGCCAGCGCGGTCAACTACAACACGGTGTGGACGTCCATTTTCGAGCCGCTGTCGACGTTCGGGTTCCTGAAGCGATACGGACGGTTGTCGGCGCTGACGAAGCGCCACGACCTGCCGTACCACGTGGTGGGTTCGGACGCGGCGGGCGTGGTGCTGCGCACCGGCGCGGGCGTGACGAAGTGGCAGGCCGGCGACCAGGTCGTGGCGCACTGCCTCAACGTCGAGCTGGAGGACGCGGCCGGCCACGACGACACCATGCTCGACCCGCAGCAGCGCATCTGGGGCTTCGAGACCAACTTCGGCGGCCTGGCCCAGCTCGCCATCGTCAAGGCCAACCAGCTCATGCCCAAGCCCGCCCACCTGACCTGGGAGGAGGCGGCCAGCCCAGGGCTGGTCAACTCCACCGCGTACCGGCAGCTGGTGTCCCACCACGGCGCGAACATGAAGCAGGGCGACGTCGTGCTGATCTGGGGCGCGAGCGGCGGGCTCGGCTCGTACGCCACCCAGATGGCGCTCAACGGCGGCGCGATCCCGGTGTGCGTGGTGTCCTCTCCGGAGAAGGCGGAGATCTGCCGCCGGATGGGCGCCGACCTGGTCATCGACCGTGCCGCCGAGGGCTACCGGTTCTGGTCCGATGAGCACACCCAGGACCCGGCCGAGTGGAAGCGGTTCGGGGCGCGCATCCGGGAGCTGACCGGCGGCGAAGACCCCGACATCGTGTTCGAGCACCCGGGCCGGGAGACCTTCGGCGCCAGCGTGTACGTCGCCAAGAAGGGCGGCACGATCGTCACCTGCGCTTCGACCAGCGGCTACGAGCACCAGTACGACAACCGCTACCTGTGGATGTCGCTCAAGCGCATCATCGGCAGCCACTTCGCCAACTACCGCGAGGCGTGGGAGGCCAACCGCCTGATCGACCTGGGCCGGGTGCACCCGACGCTGTCGAAGGTGTTCCCACTGGAGCAGACCGGCCAGGCCGCCTACGAGGTGCACCGCAACACGCACCAGGGCAAGGTCGGCGTGCTGTGCCTGGCTCCGGCGGAGGGGCTCGGCGTACGCGACCAGGAGAAGCGGGCCCGCCACCTGCCCGCGATCAACCGCTTCCGCGGGGTGTGACCTCGGGCTCATCACTGCTGAAGACACGGAAGGCGGAAGCGCAACGGCGCGCTTCCGCCTTCCGGCATTTCCGGCAATACTGACTATTGGCTTCCGGTATGGATCTTCCGGCTGGAATGGCACTAGCACTTTCGGCGTCCTCAGCCCGCATCCGGTGGGCGAAAGTGACCCCACGCCCTTGCGCGACACCCGGGGTCATCTGCGAGTATGTCCCAATGTCCCAGCAGCCCTCCTCCGTCGCGTTCTTCGATGGCGCGAATACCCAACAAGACTTCACAGTCGTCCTGCGCGGTTTCGACCGCGAGCAGGTAAACGCGTTTGTCGGTCGCCTGAACGCTCAGCTTGCCCAGTCGGAGCAGGCACGCGCGGAGGCCGAGCAGCGCATGAACGACGCCCAGCGTCGTCTGCGCCAGGCTGAGCAGCGGCTCAACTCGGTCGAGCAGAAGCTCACCGACACGAGCAAGCAGCTGGAAGAGAACAGCCGCCCCACCCTGTCCGGCCTCGGCACCCGCGTGGAGCAGATCCTGCGGCTCGCCGAGGAGCAGGCCAACGACCACCGCGGCGAGTCCAAGCGCGAGTCCGAGGGCATCCTGTCCGCGGCCCGCCTGGAGGCTCGCGAGATCACCGACAAGGCGCGTGCCGAGGCCGCCGCCATGAAGGCGACCGCCGAGCGCGAGGCCGGCAACCTGCGCACCGCCGCCGAGCGCGAGGCCGCCGAGGTCCGGGTGCAGGCCCGCCGCGAGGCCGACACGCTGCGCGCCGACGCCGACCGCGAGACCAAGCAGCTGCGCACCGCCACCTCGCACGAGGTCGCCGAGCTCAAGGCGACGGTCGAGCGCGAGGTCGCGACGCTGCGCGCCACCGCCGAGCGGGAGATCACCCAGCTGCGCGCCAAGGCCGCCCGCGAGGCGGAGGAGAAGCGCGCCGAGGCCTCCAAGATGCTGGCCGACGCGCGGGACAAGCGTGACAAGGACCTGCAGGCCCTGCAGCTGGAGCTGGCCGAGCGGCGCGAGAAGTCCGAGCGCGAGGAGTCGCAGCGCCACTCCTCCGCCGTCGCCGCCACGCAGAAGCTGGTCGGCGAGGCCGAGGAGCGCGCCCGCGCCGCCGAGGACCGGGCCAAGGAGATCGAGCAGCGCGCCGAGGCGCGCCGGGTCGAGTCCGAGCGCACCGCCGTCGAGACGACCGAGAAGGCTCGCGTCGCCGCGGAGAAGGCCGTCAACGAGGCCAAGGCCGAGGCGCACCGCCTGGTGTCCGAGGCCCGCAACGAGGCCGAGCTGACCACCACGGCCGCGCGCCGCGAGGTCGACGACCTCACCCGCCAGAAGAACGCGGTCACCGCGCAGCTCGGCCAGATGCTGTCCGGCCTGGCCGGCATCGTCCCGGGCGTCGGCGCGCCGGCCCCGGCGGCCGCCGAGGACAAGCCGAAGGCCGAGAAGGCCGAATAACGACCCGATCCACATCTGATCACGCCGCGCCCGCAACCTGTCGGGCGCGGCGTGACCTTTTATGTGAAGATGGACCGCATGTCGCACGGCGGAGACCTGTTCGCACTCGGTGAGGGCGTCTCATCGGAACCCAGCTTCGATACGTCCCTCAAGGGCTTCGACAAGAAGCAGGTGAACCGATACGTCGTCCAGGTCGAGTCCGAGCTGGCAACCCTGGCCGCCGAGCGGGACCAGGCCATCTCGCAGCTTCAGGCGCTGGCCGGGCAGGTGCAGCAGCTCCAGCTGGAGCTGGCCGACGCCGCCCGCCGCGCCGTGCCGTCCCGGGTCTCCTTCCGTCACCTGGGCTCGCGAGTGGAGCAGATCCTCTCCCTTGCCGAGGACCAGGCCGACGACCTGCGCAACGGAGCCGCCCAGGAGATCGCCGACCAGCGCGCCGAGGCCGAGCGGCTGCTCGCCGACGCCCGTGACCGCGCCGCCACCGCGTCCCGTGACTTCGACCTGGCCCTGGCCTCCCGCCGCGCCGAGGAGCGCAAGGCCGAGGAGCAGCACCGCATCGAGCTGACCGAGGAGACGCAGCGGCTGCGCGCCGAGGCGCGCGAGCTGCTCAGCCACGCCCAGACGGAGGCGCAGGGCATCCGCACCGCCGCGGCGCAGGAGGCCGCCTCCCGGCGCATCCAGGCCGACAAGGAGATCGCCGCCGCGCGCGCCGAGACCGAGCGCCACGCGGCGGAGAGCCGCGCCCAGGCCGAGCAGCAGCTCGCTGCGGCCGCCGCGGAGGCCGAGCAGCGCTTGGCGGCGGCCACCGCCGAAGCCGAGCAGCGGGTGGCCGCGGCGCACGCGGAAGCCGAGCGGCAGCTCGCCGCCGCGACCGCGGCGGCCGCGCAGAAGCTGGCCGAGGTAGAGGTCCAGGCGACCCAGCGCACCGACCGGGCCGAGCAGGAGGTGGCGCTGGCCCGCGGGCGGGCCGCCGCCGAGCAGGCCGCCGCGGACACGGCCAAGCAGCAGTACGAGGACGGCCAGACCCGCCTCGTAGCGATGCGGGCCGACATAACGCAGGTCGAGCACCGACTCGCCGAGCTGAAGCAGCAGCTGCACGTCGAGCTGGAGCGCCTGGCCAAGGCCCAGCGCGAGGCCGAGGAGGCCGAGCGCCGCCGCGCCGAGGCGACCCGCCCGGCCGAGGAGCCGACCCAGGCAATCGCGATGCCCGCCCCGCCCGTGCCGGCTGCTCCACCCGCGCCTGTCACACCGGCGCAGCAGCCGGATCAGGCGCAGGCGAAGCCCGCGGCCGAGTCGCCGGCCGGGGACGAGCCCACGATCATGCTCGCCGGCAACGAGCCCACCATCAGCCTCGACGGCAGCAGCAGCGACGCCGGGGCCTCCAGCCGCTGAGCCGTTCGCCGTCGCGCTTGCCTGTTCGGGACGGAGTCAGCGGGGTTTGTCGGCGAACGCCGCCACGGTGCGGTCGGCGTACGCGCTGGCGTCGCCGTACTCCATGGGGCCGGGCCAGTCCTTGGGGAGCGGGGTCTCGATCGCGGGGGCGACGCGGCGGACGATCTCGTCCAGCACGGTCTCGGCGTCGCCGACCCACAGGTGCTTCGCGCCGGGCACACCCACGACCTCGGCGTGCGGGATAGCGGCGAAGCGCTCCTTCGCCTCGGCCGGGCGCAGGTAGTCGTCGTGCTCGGGCACGAGCGCGGTCACCGGGCGGCGGGACTCCGCCCATACCGCCAGATCCTCGGGTTTCGAAAAGCGCAGCGGCGGGGACAGCAGGATCGCGCCGGCGATCGCCGGGTCGCAGCCGTACTTGAGGGCCAGGTCGGTGCCGAAGGACCAGCCGACCAGCCACAGGTTCGGCAGCTCGTGGAACTCGGCGTACTCGATGGCGGCGGCGACGTCGAAGCGCTCCCCCACCGCGTTGTCGAACGCGCCCTCGCTGGTGCCGCGCACGCTGGACGTGCCGCGGCTGTTGAAGCGCAGCACCGCGATCCCGGCCAGCGCGGGCAGCCGCCAGGCGGCCTTGCGGTACACGTGGCTGTCCATCATGCCGCCGTGGGTGGGCAGCGGGTGCAGGCAGATCAGGGTGGCGACCGGGTCGCGGTCGGCGGGCAGAGCCAGCTCCCCGACCAGCTTCAACCCGTCGGCGGTATGCAGTTCGATGTCCTGTCGCCGAGCGGGCAGGATCGAGTTGGCACGGATCGCGGTCACGCCTACAGTCTGCCCGCGCACCGGCCCGCCCTACCCCCTGACGTCGCGGTGATCACACCGGGCCGCTCAGCCGTAACGGGGCGCGTTGCGGGACCGTTCGACGTTGGGTTTGCGCTGGTGCCGACCCTGCCAGCAACTGCTGTGCCAGTGCCTGCGGTCGCCCGCGTCACCCCAGCCCTGCGAGGGCCAGGCGACGACGTGCGGCACCCCGGGCCGGATGTCCTGGTGGCACCCCGGGCACTTGTAAATCTTGTCCGACCGCTCGCCGCTCAGATGCCGGACGGTGAACTCCCCGTCCGGATCGTCGTGCACGTACTCCACCCCGCGTCGCGACATGGCCTCGTCAAGATCGCGCTCCGGGCGATCTTTTTTGTTGTTACGACGCGGACTCATGTCCCCAAGATACGGCGCAGCCCACCCAACCCAACGATCTTGCGCGAACTGTTGGGGATATGCCCGATTAGGGCGTGTCATCCCCACAGTTCGCGCAAGATCGTCGAGGCGGTGGGGGTCAGCGGTGGGTGTGGTCGCGGAAGCCGCGGCCGGTTTTGCGGCCGAGGTAGCCGGCGGTGACCAGGTGCTCCAGGAGGGGGGCCGGGGAGAAGCCGGGTTCGCGGAGTTCGAGGTAGAGCTCGCGCTGGATGGCGAGGGAGACGTCGAGGCCGACGACGTCGAGGAGTTCGAAGGGGCCCATGGGGTAGCCGCAGCCGAGCTTCATGGCCGCGTCGATGTCGTCTGCCGTGGCGTAGCTGGCTTCGAGCATCTTGACCGCGTCGTTGAGGTACGGGAAGAGCAGGGCGTTGACGATGAAGCCGGCGCGGTCGGCGCAGTCGACGGCGGTCTTGCCGAGGCTGGAGACCACGGCGTCGGCGGTGGCCAGGGTCGCGGCGCTGGTACGGATCGTGGCGACGACCTCGATCAGCGGCATGACCTGGGCGGGGTTGAAGAAGTGCAGGCCGACCACGTCCGCGGGGCGATGGGTGGCCATGGCGCACTCGACGACCGGCAGGCTCGACGTGGTCGTGGCCAGCACGGTGCCGGGCTTGCAGATCTCGTCGAGGCTGGCGAACAGCGCCTTCTTGACGCTCAGCTCCTCCACGACGGCCTCGACGACCATGTCCACGTCGGCCAGGTGGTCCAGGTTGGTGGACCAGGTGATCCGGCTGATCGCGGCGTCGCGGTCGGCCTCGCTGAGCTTGCCGCGCACCACGCCCTTGTTCAGGGAGGTCTTCACGGACTCGCAGACCTTCGCGGACTTCTCCGCGCCGCGGGTCACGCTCAGCACCTCGTACCCCGCCTTGGCGAAGACCTCGATGATGCCGGTGGCCATGGTGCCCGAACCGACCACGCCGACACTGCCGATCGGGCGCGGCGCGGCCTCGTGCTCGCCCGCGGCCGGGGTCAGCTCGTCGGCCACCACGACCGGCGAGCCCTGCTTCTCGTAGGTGTAGAAGCCACGGCCGGACTTGCGGCCCAGCAGGCCCGCGGTGACCATCTGCTTGAGCAGCGGGGCCGGGGCGTGCCGGCGGTCGCGGCCGCCGCGGCGGTACATCGTGTCGAGGATCTCGTACGCCGTGTCCAGGCCGATCAGGTCCATCAGCGCGAGCGGGCCCATCGGCAGGCCGCAGCCCAGCTTCATGGCCGCGTCGATGTCCTCGCGGGTGGCGTAGTGGTTCTCGAACATGGTGACGGCGTGGTTCAGGTAGCCGAACAGCAGCGCGTTGGCGATGAACCCGGCCCGGTCGCTGATGGTCACGTCGGTCTTGCCGAGGCGGGCGATCAGCGCCTCCACGTCGGCGACGACCTCCGGCGCGGTCACCACGGTACGGATGATCTCGACGAGCTTCATCACCGGCGCGGGGTTGAAGAAGTGCACGCCGATGACCTGGTTGGGCCGGTGCGTGGCGACCGAGATCTCGGTGACCGACAGCGAGCTGGTATTGGTGGCGAGGATGGCGTGCGGCGGGCAGACCTTGTCCAGCTCGGCGAAGATCGCCTGCTTGAGGTCCAGGTGCTCGGGCACCGCCTCGATCACGAAGTCGACGCTGTGCAGCGCCGCCAGGCCGACCTGGAAGTCGACCCGGGAGTGCAGCGCGTCGCGGTCCTGCTCGGACAGCTTGCCCTTGGCCACGGCGCGGTCGGTCGAGCCGGTCAGGTTGGCCCGGCCCCGCTCCAGCGCGCCCTCGCTGATCTCCACGGCCACGACGTTCAGGCCGTTGCGCGCGAATACCTCGACGATGCCGGCGCCCATGGTGCCGAGGCCGACCACGCCCACCGTGTTGATTTCGCGAGCCACAGTGCCCATCCCATCTCCCGAACGATCGCTAAGGTTACTCGGGAGTCTGCCATGGCCCATGCGTCCCCACAGCGGCTGCCGCAAGTGAACATAGCCACTCGTCACGTACTGACGAAAGGAAGGGCACCTTGCCATCGCTCCGCGATGTACAAGGTGCCCTTCTTAACATCGGGGTGACATCAGCCCAGGCCAGCGGCCGCGCGGGTAGGTCAGGGGGCGTCGCGCGGGGCGGCGCGCACGGCTGCCGCCACGGTCTCGGCACCCGCACGGCCCAGGGTGATCGTGTAGTGGTTCACATCCGGAACGTCGTGCTCCGTCACTCCGGGCAGCCACTCGCTTGCCCGGCCCGGCGGGTAGAGCGGGGAGTCCGGGTCGTCGAACATGCCACGCGGGGCGCGCAGGAACACGGCGGGGCGGGGCAGCGGCTCCGGCGTCATACCCGGCAGCGCGTAGAGGTCCTGGCCGTCGCGGACCGCGGCCTCCATCCGGCACGCGGCCCGCAACTCCGGCTCCTGCCCGACCACGTCGTACGCGAGATACGCGTCGGCCCCCTCGGGCCACGGGTCGAACGACGGGTGCTGCCGCCACAGCGCCAGGTACGCGTCCCGGTCGGGGAAGGTCATGTTCAGCCGGGCGAAGACGGCGCCCACGGTGGTGGCGATCGCCTCCTCCAGCGCGGCCGCGCCCGCCGATGCGTCGACGCCTGGCGGCAGCGGCAGCGCGGCTCCGCCGTCGACCAGGACCAGGCGCTCGACCAGCTCCGGGAATCGGCGCGCGGTCTCGGCGACCACGAAGCCGCCCATGGAGTGGCCGACCAGGAGCACAGGGGTGTCGGCGTACGCGCGGATCACCTCGGCCACGTCGGCGGCGTGCTCGGCCATGCCGTACGGGCCCGGCAGGTCCCTGCTGCCGCCCCGGCCGCGCAGGTCCACCGCGACCACCCGGTGGTCACGCCCCAGCTCCGGCCCGATCAGGGTCCAGGCCAGGTGCGACGACGTGATCCCGTGCACCGCGACGATCACCGGCCCGCCCTCGCCCCACACGCCCACCCGCAGCTCACCGCCGCGCACGGGCACGCTCTCCAGCCGGTACGCCACCAGGTCGCTCATCGCCGCTCCTCACTCGTCGTGCGCCGGATGCTGCCACACCGCGCGCGTCCTGCCAGTGGTGTCCGCCCACACAACTAAGTCGGTTGCTCGGGGCATGCGGGGGCGGGAGCATTCTCGGCATGTCGACACTCAAGGTCACCGCGGAACGGCTGGTGATCCACCCGCACCCCAATGCCGACGCGCTCGAGCTCGCCGAGGTGGGACGGCTGCGCGCGGTGGTCGCCAAGGGCGCCTTCCGCACCGGCGACCACGCCGTGTACCTGCCCGAAGGCAGCGTGCTGCCGGAGCCGCTGATCGCCGAACTCGGCCTCACCGGACGCCTCGCGGGCGGCAACAAGGACCGCATCACCGCGGTACGCCTGCGCGGCGAGCTGTCCCAGGGCATCGTCTGCCTGCCCAAGGCGCTGTCCGACCTGGACCTCGTCGCGGCCGCCGCGGCGGGCACGGACTTCGCCGAGGCGCTCGGCGTGGTCAAGTGGAACCCGCCGGTGCCGGTGCACCTGGCCGGGGACATGGAGCCCGCCGCCGACCTGCTGCCCTGGCTGGAGGTGGAGAACATCCGCCGGTACCCGGACCTGTTCACGGCCGGGGAGCCGGTGATCGCCACTGAGAAGATCCACGGCTCGGCCACGCTGATGACGTACGTCGCGGCGACCGGCGCCGTGTACGCGTCGTCGAAGGGCTTCGGCAAGCAGCGCCTGGCCATCAAGGAGACCGGCACCAACCTCTACTGGCGCGCGATCCGGACGTTCGACCTGCCCACCTTCGCCGGGGCGGTCGCCGCCGCGGTCGGCGCGACCCGGGTCGGCGTGTTCGGCGAGGTGTTCGGCCGGGGCGTGCAGGACCTGCCGTACGGCGCGAACGCCGGGGTGCGGCCCGGGTACGCGGTGTTCGACGTGTGCGTGGACGACGGGGACGGTGTGCGCTGGCTGACGCTGGACGAGTACGCGCCGCTCGCCGCCGAGCACGGGGTGCCCCTGGTCCCGGTGCTGTACCGGGGCGCGTACGACGAGCAGGCGCTGATCGCGCTGGCCGACGGCACCGAGACGGTCTCCGGCACGGGCGCGAACCTGCGCGAGGGCCTGGTCGTGCGGTCACTGCCCGAGCGCTACAGCCCGGTGACCGGCGGCCGCGCCATCGGCAAGCTCGTCTCCCCCGCCTATCTCACCCGCAAGGGCGGCACCGAGTACGAGTGACCGCCCCGGCCGGGTCCGGCTGCCGATCGGTGTTCGCGCGCTGATCCCGGCGGTTCTCGTCGCTTCGGCCACGGGAACCGCCGGGTTCAGCGCCGGAACCGGATATTCGAGCCGCTCGCGTGGTTCGCGCAGCCCAGGCACTAGCCTGTCAGCGTGCGTTATGTCGTGATCACAGGTGTGTCCCGCGGGCTGGGCGAAGCCCTGCTCAACCAGTTCGAGACCGACGAGGACACCGTGGTGCTCGCGCTGGGCCGCGGCTTCACCGACGCGCAGCGCATCAACGCCGGCAAGCGGCTGATCCTGCGCCACTGCGAGCTGGCCGAGCCGTCCACCCTGCCGCACGCGTCCGAGCTGAGCGAGCTGTTCGAGGACGCCGACGAGGTGGTGCTGATCCACAACGCCGCGGTGGTCGCCCCGATCGGGCCGATCGGGGACCTGGAACCCGACGAACTGGCCAACGCGGTGGCGGTGAACCTGACCGCGCCGATGCTGCTGACGAACTCCCTGCTCGCGGCTTTGCCCGCCACCGCCTCCCGCGCCGTGATCATGTTCGTCTCCTCGGGTGCGGCGCACCGGGTCATCGACGGCTGGTCGGCGTACTCGGCGACCAAACGCGGAGCCGAGGAGTTCTTCGCGCACCTGGCCGAGCAGTGCTCGGACGATCCGCGGATCAAGGTGGAGGTCGTCAACCCGGGCGTGATGGACACGGGTATGCAGGAGACGATCCGGTCCGCCCGGTTCGCGGGGCGGCAGCGCTTCCTCGACCTGTACGAGAACGACGAGCTGCCCGACCCGGCCGCGATCGCGGCCCGGCTGATCGAGGACCACCTTAAGGCGTGAGGATGTTTCGGATTACTCACGAGTAGGCCTAGACTGCGCGCGTGACCACCACCTCATCCCTGCCGCCCGGCGCGAGTGTCGTCGAGGCCGGCGAGCTGATCTCGACGAACCCCGCCACCGGCGACGAGGTGGCCCGCCTGCCCGTCGCGACCGCCGCGGACGTGGCCGCCGCCGTCGAGCGGGCCCGCGCCGCCGCTGCCTGGTGGGCCGGACTGGGCTGGCGCGAGCGCCGCCGGCGCCTGCTGCGCTGGCGCAGCCTGCTGGTCGCCCGTATGCAGGAGCTGGCCCAGCTGATGCACCGCGAGGGCGGCAAGCCGGTCGACGAGGCGCTGCTGGAGATCGTCGTCTCCGTCGACCACGCCGCGTGGGCCGCCAAGCACGCCCGCAAGGTGCTCGGCCCACGCCGCGTCGGCGGCTCCCTGATGCAGTCGGAGTACGCCGCGCACCTGGAGTACCAGCCGTTCGGCGTCATCGGCGTGCTCGGCCCGTGGAACTTCCCGATCTTCACCCCGTTCGGTTCCATCGCGTACGGGCTGGCCGCGGGCAACGCCGTGGTCTTCAAGCCCAGCGAGTACACCCCTGCCGTGGGCCAGTTCTACGTCGACGCGTTCAACGAGGTCGTGCCGGAGCACCTGGTGCTGCAGATCGTGCACGGCGGCGGCGAGACCGGCGCGGCGCTGTGCCGCTCGGGCGTGGACAAGCTGGCCTTCACCGGCTCGGCGGCGACCGGCCGCAAGGTGATGGCGGCCTGCGCCGAGACGTTGACGCCCGTGCTGATCGAGTGCGGCGGCAAGGACGCGCTGATCGTGGACGACGACGCCGATCTCGACGCGGCGGCCGAGGCCGCGGCCTGGGGCGCGAACTTCAACGCCGGGCAGGCCTGCGTCGGCATCGAGCGGGCGTACGTGCACGAGCGGGTCTACGACGCGTTCGTGGGCAAGCTGGTGGCGCGGACCGAGAAGCTGACCGTGGGCGAGCAGGTCGGCCCGATCACCATGCCCGGCCAGCGCGACATCATCGCCCGCCACATCGACGACGCCCTGACCAGCGGCGGCCGTGCCCTGCTCGGCGGCCCCGATTCGGTGCAGGGCGCGTACGTCAAGCCGACCATCCTGGTCGACGTGCCGGAGTCCTCGGCCGCCGTACGCGAGGAGACCTTCGGCCCGACCATCACCGTCACCAAGGTCGCCTCCGTCGAGGAGGCGATCGCGCTGGCCAACGACTCCGCGTACGGCCTCGGCTCGGCGGTGTTCTCCAAGCGCCACGGCATGGCCATCGCCCGCCGGCTGAAGACCGGCATGACCGCCGTGAACTCGGCCTTCTCCTTCGCCGTACTCCCGACCCTGCCCTTCGGCGGAGTAGGCGCGTCCGGCTTCGGCCGCATCCACGGCGCCGACGGCCTGCGCGAGTTCACCCGCGCCAAGGCCATCGCCCGCCGCCGCCTGCCCAGCCTGCCGCCCCTGCTCACCTTCGACCGCAAGCCCTCGGCTGTGAAACTGGCCCTGGCCGTGACCCGTCTCCTACACGGCCGCGACCGCTGACCCGCACACGACAGAGGCCCCCGGCACACCCGCCGGGGGCCTCACCGTTTCCGCACTCGGGTGTCAGAAGAGGGTCAGTTCGTCTTTCTTGGTGCCGCGGAGGCGGTCGTAGTCGACGACGACGCAGCGGATGCCGCGGTCTTCGGCGAGGACCCGGGCCTGGGGCTTGATCTCCTGGGCGGCGAAGATGCCGGCCACGGGGGCCAGCAGGGGGTCGCGGTTGAGCAGTTCCAGGTAGCGGGTGAGCTGCTCCACGCCGTCGATCTCGCCGCGGCGTTTGACCTCGACGGCGACGTGGGCGCTGGCGGCGTCGCGGCAGAGCAGGTCGACGGGGCCGATGGCGGTCATGTACTCGCGGCGGACCAGGGTGAAGCCCTCGCCGAAGGTGTGCGGGGCGGCGGCGAGCAGTTCCTGGAGGTGGGCTTCGACGCCGTCCTTCTGCAGGCCCGGGTCGGGGCCGAAGACGTGGGAGGTGTCCTCGAAGACCTCTTCGAGGGCGATCCTCAACTCCTCGCCGGCCTTGTTGACCACGCGCCATACGCCGGGCTCCTCGACCAGCTTGCAGGGCGGGCTCATCCAGTTCAGCGGCTTGTACGCCCGGTCGTCGGCGTGGATCGAGACCGAACCGTCCGCCTTCACGATGAGCAGGCGTTTGGCGGAGGGGAGGTGGGATGACAGCCGTCCGACGTAGTCGACGGTGCACCGGGCGATGACGAGACGCACCGAACCAGCCTAAGGGACGCGTATCCGTCGTAGCGTTCGCGTCCGTTGCTCCGCCGGGGCATGCTGGGAGCGTGCTCGAACTACTGACCGGCACGGGGCTGGCCACGGCCGCGGGGCTCAATGCGTACATCCCGCTCCTCGTGATCGGCATGCTGGACCGGTACACGAACCTGATCAATCTGCCTTCCACCTGGTCCTGGCTGAGCAACGGCTGGGTGCTGCTGATCCTCGCGGTGCTGCTGGCGATCGAGTTCGTCGCGGACAAGGTGCCGGTGGTGGACAGCGTCAACGACGTGGTGCAGACCGTGGTCCGGCCGACCGCGGGCGGCATGGCGTTCGCGGCGGGCACGGGTTCCGAGACCGTCACGGTCACCGACCCGTCGGCGTTGTGGACGCAGAAGCTGTGGATACCGATCGTGATCGGCCTGCTCATCGCGTTCACCGTGCACGGCGCGAAGGCGACCGCCCGGCCGGTGATGAACGTGGCCACGGTCGGCATGGCGGCCCCGGTGGTCTCGACCGTCGAGGACGGCGCGAGCGCGGGACTGTCGGTCGTCGCGATCATCGTCCCGTTCCTGGTGATCATCTTTCTGATCGGCCTGGTGTGGTGGATGGTGACGGCCAGACGACGCCGGCGGCAGCGTCGCGCGATCGGGGCACTGTCGGAAAAGTAGCTCTGGCCACCAGGCGTGGCGAAAGCGTGATAAACGGGCGAAAACGTCATACTCTCGCGGAGGAAATCCATCCGATCCCCCGTGGAGGTCTCGTGGCCAGCGTCGCCGAGGTCAAAGCCGCCATCGATGCCGCCATGCTGCACGTGCAGGAAGGCCAGGACGCGGTCCGTTCCGCCAACGACCGGCTCGGCGAGGCGCAGCTCAGCCTCGCCACCGCCGTCGAGGGGTCCGGGCACGAGGCCGTGACCGCCGCGCAGGCCGCGCTCGCCCAGGCCGCCTCGGAACTCGAGGAATGCCTCACCGCGACGCTGCACGCGGTGGAGCAGGCCGAGTCGTACGTCGCGACGCTGTGAGCTGACGATGAGCCTTGTTCAAGATCTTGCTGACCAGCTCCGGGTGGCTCGGGAGGAGCTGCCGCTGCCGCAGGTTTCCGCGGCCGCCGAGCGGCTGCGCAGCGCGACCGGGCTGCTGGCCTGGGTGCTGCACCACAGCGCGACCCCGATCAGCGTGCCCGACCTGAGCCGTGCCGTCGAGCGCCTGGACCACGCCGCCGCCGCGCTGCGTGTCGCCCAGGACCGGCTCGACGAGTACGCGCTGGCGCTGGGCATGCCCATCGACACCCACGCCCGCCACCACGAGGGCTGGCCGAGCGCCGTGCCCGCCCAGGCCCCGCGCGGCGAGGCCAGCGGCTCCGCCGACTGCCGCCTGGCCGACTGGTGGGGCGAGCGGATCGCCGCGCTCACCGGCGAGGAGTTCTCCGCGTCCACGCTCGTCGGCGACCGCGCCGACGCCGCGCAGTCCAGCGCCGAGCTCTTGCGCCGCTGCGTGCAGGCGGCCCACGACGGCGACCGCCGGCGGCTGCACCGGCACCTGGCCGCCGCCGGACCCGCCGTCGGGCTGGGCCTGGCGGCGATCGCGCCACCGCTGCTGCGCCAGCTCGCCGCCGACCTGGTCGGCTACCCGCCGCGGCTGGAAGACCTGGCCCGGGTACGCCGGGCGGCCCTGCCGCTGCCCGCCGAACTGCTCCCGGCGCTGCCCGCCGAGGCGGCCGCGGAGATCGTGGCGCGGGTCTGCCACACCACGCCCCAGCGCACCGCCGACCGGGCCCCCACCCACCCGGTGGACGCCGCGACCGCCGCCGCGCTGCTGGTCGCCGCGCTGCTGCGGGCCAACGGCCGGTCCCCCGACGAGCTGAACCAGATCATCGAGGCCGAACGGGCCGCGGCCGGGGCCGCCCAGCAGCGGGCCGCCGAACGGGCCGAGGCCCACCGGGCCGCGCTGCGCATCACCGACAGCGGCCGCCGCCGCTCCGCCGTTGACGAGCTGGGCCGCGTCACGCAGCCCACGCGCCGCCGCAGCGGTGGCTGAACAGGACGCCGCGACTGCGCCGACCAGCCGAGGGATCGTCGCGGCGGTACGCAGGGAACTGGCCGCGGCCCGGCACGCCGCCCGCGCCTCGCTGGCCGCCACGGGGGCGGCCCGGGTCGCGGCGCTCGCGCAGCTTGACGCCGTCCGGCGCTCGGCCCCGATCCGGCGCGACGAGCTGCTGACGACCCGGGACACCGCCCTGGCCGAGGCCCGGGCCCGCCGGGAACGCGAGACCGCGAAACTCGGCCGAGGGCTGCTCGGGCTCGCCGAGGCGGCCGCGCCCGGCACCGCGGGCAGCCCGTGGACGGCGTGGCGGCCCGGCATGAAGCCGGAGCAGCAGGCCGGGCTCACCCCCGGGCTGCTGCGCATCGGCGCGCTGGTGCAGGAACCGGCTCCGCCGACGGCCGTCCCGGCCCTGGTGCCGCTGCTGGACACCGCGCACCTCGACGTGTCCGGCGACGGCACGGCAGCGGTGGACGCCCTGATCGGGGCGGTGCTGCTGCGCGCGCTGGCGTCGGTGCCGCCCGGTTCGCTGCGGATCAGCGTGTACGACCCGGGCCGGCTCGGCGGCGCACTGGCCGGGCTGGCCCCGCTGGCCCCGGCGGGCCTCATCTCGTACCTCGGGCCGGGCGGGCTCGCCCCGCTGCTCGACGACCTCGCCGAGCAGATCCGCCGGATCAACGAGAACGTGCTCGGCGGGGTCTACCTCAGTGTCGCCGAGCTGGCCGCCGAGACCGGCCGCCGTCCCGAGCCCTGGCGGGTCGCGGTGCTGCTGGCCGACCCGAACGGCGCGGAGCTGTCCAAGGCCGAACGCGCCCAGCTCGACCGGGTCACCCGCACCGGCGTCGCCGCCGGGGTGCACCTGATCAGCCGCGGGTTCGACCTCGCGGCGGACGCCGACGTCGAGACGATCGCGCTCCGGGCGGGCGGCACGGCGCGCACGAGCCTCACCGGCGAGATCCCCGTACGCCTCGACGCCCCACCCGGGGCCGCCCTGGTCACCGGGGTCTGCCGGGCGCTGGCCGAGCAGGCCACGGCCGGGCCGCCGCCGGTGCCGTTCGCCGCGCTGCTGCCCGACGAGATCTGGCAGCAGTCCTCGGCCGAGGCGCTGCGCGCGCCCATCGGCGAGGGCACCGACGGCCGGCTGGTCGAGCTGGTGCTCGGCGACGACCCGCCGCACGCCCTGATCGGCGGCCCGTCCGGCTCCGGCAAGACGAACCTGATCTACTGCTGGTTGGGCGCGCTCGCCACCCGCTACTCCCCCGCCGAGCTGTCGCTGTACCTGCTGGACTTCAAGGAGGGCGTGTCCTTCGCCCGCTTCGCCCCCGGCACCCGTGACCCCAGCTGGCTGCCGCAGGTGCGGCTGGTCGGCGTCAACGTCAACAGCGACCGCGAGTTCGGCCTGGCCCTGCTGCGCCACCTCGCCGAGGAGCTCAAGCGCCGGGCCGCCGCCGCCAAGCAGCACGAGGCGACCAAGCTGTCCGAATTGCGCGCCGAGGACCCGCAGGGCGTATGGCCGCGCATCGTCGCCGTGATCGACGAGTTCCAGGTGCTGCTGGGCGCGCGCGACGCGGTGACCAGCGAGGCCGTCGACCTGCTGGAGGACCTGGCCCGCCGGGGCCGCTCGCAGGGCATCCACCTGGTGCTGGCCAGCCAGGACGTGTCCGGCATCGAGGCCCTGTGGGGCCGCTCCGGGCTGGTCTCGCAGTTCACGCTGCGCGTCGCGCTGCCCAAGGCGCGCCGCATCCTGTCCGATGTGAACCTGGCCGCCGAGCTGATCCCGCGCTGCCATGCCGTGGTCAACGCCGACTCGGGCGTGCCGTCGGCGAACACCATCGTGCGGCTGCCCGACGCCGGCGACCGCGCGACGTGGCTCGGGCTGCAGGAGCAGCTGTGGTCGGCCCGGCCGGAGGAGGCCGAGCCGCCGCGGCTGTTCGACGGCGACTCCCGCCCGTTGTTCCCGTTGCTGCCCCCGCCGCCCGCGCCGGAACTGCCCGCTTCGGTGGGCGCGGTCGCCCTGCTCGGCGAGACCATCGACGTCGCGGGCCGCCCCGCCACGCTGCGGCTCAACCGCGCGCCGGGCCGCAACCTGGCCGTGCTCGGCACCCGGGCCGACGAGGCCTGCGCGGTGCTGCTCGCCGCCGGGCACGCCCTGGGCAGCCAGCACACGCCCGGCTCGGCCCGGTTCAGCGTGCTGTGCCTGGACTCCGACGCGACCACGCCCGCCAAGTCGCTGCACGCGGTGCTCGACGCCCGCCACCGCTGCGGCTGGTACGACGCCGACGGCGTCACCGGCCTGCTCGCCGAACTCGCCGCGGACACCGGCGAGCAGCCGCACTACGTGTTCGGCTTCGCCATGGACGCGGTCGCCGTGCGGCTGGCCGCCCGGCCCGGCCCCGGCCTGCCCAGCGGCCACGAGCTGCTGCGCACCGTGCTGGCCCGGGGGCCGGAGCGGCGTACCCACCTGCTCTGCTGGTGGCGCACGGTGGCCCGGCTGCGCGACGACCTCGGCGGGCCGGGAGCCCGCTTCGACGCGATCGGCGCGTGGGTGGCGCTGGACGCGCACGGGCCCGAGCTGTCCGCGCTCTACCCGCAGCCCGGCGGCCCGGCCTGGTTCCCCCGGCTCAACCGCGCCCTGCACTTCGACCGCTCGGTGCACCACCGCGCGCAGATCATCATCCCGTACGAGGTGGCCCCGTGACCTCCCCGCCGACGGTCCGCTACCGCGCGCTGATCGCCGACCTGGTCGCCGCGTCCCGGCGGCACGAGACGGCGCTGACCGCGGCCGTCCAGTCCCACGCCGACGGCATCGCCACCATCGAACACGACCTCGCCGCGGCCGACGACGCGGTGGTCGCCGCGACGGCCCGGATGGCCCACGCACAGCGCCTCGTCGCCCAGACCGACCTCGCGGCGGGCGCCCTGTGGGACGAGCTCAAGCAGGTACGCGGCCGCCGCGGCCGCCGCCTGGGCCCCGTGCCGCCACCCCTGCCGATACCCGAACAGCCCGCCACGACGGACCCGATCGCACTGCTCGAAACCGCCGCCGCCCGCATCGACCGGGCTCAGCGCGGCGGCGAGAAGCTGCCCCCGTTGATCCTCCCGCTGCTGTTCGCCCTCGGCGCGGCCTGCTCGGCCGTGGTCACCCTGCTCGCGGCCTTCCTCCAGAGCCAAGGCCCGGTCGGCCTCATCGCCGGCTGGCTGGTCCTGCTCGGCGCACCCCTGTCCGGCCTGCTCCCCGCAGGCGAACTCGCCGACCGCTGGTTCGGCGCACGCCTCGACCCCGGCGCCATAGCCCTGACCATCCTCGCCGGCATGCTCGCCACCACCGCCCTCACCCTCGCCTGACCAACCCCCCCGCGTTGATCATGAACTTATGGCACGGTTCGACGGCGTGTCGCTGCCACAACCTCATGATCGATCACGGACAGCCGGGCACGGCCGCGGAGTTCAGGAAAGGTGGTGTCGTTCGCGGACAACGGTGACCAGCTCGGCCATGATGTCGGTGAGGGCGAAGTCCTTCGGGGTGAAGACGCGGGCGACGCCGGCCTCGCGGAGCACCTCGGCGTCGTCGGAGGGGATGATGCCGCCGACGACGACCGGCAGGTCGGGCAGACCGGCCGCACGCAGCCCGGCCAGCACCGCGGGCACCGCGTTGAGGTGCGAGCCGGACAGCACCGACAACCCCACGAGGTCCACGTCCTCCTGCACCGCCGCCGCCACGATCTGCGCCGGGGTCAGCCGGATGCCCTGGTAGACGACCTCGAACCCGGCGTCGCGGGCGCGTACGGCGATCTGCTCCGCCCCGTTGGAGTGCCCGTCGAGGCCCGGCTTGCCGACCAGCAGCCGCAGCGCCGGGCGCTCCAGCTCGCGGGCCGTGGCCCGCACCCGCTCGCGCACCTCGGCCAGCGAGCCGTCCCCGCTGCCGGACACGCCGCTGCTCAGCCCGGTCGGCGCGCGGTACTCCCCGAACACCTCGCGCAGCACCCCGGCCCACTCCCCGGTGGTGACCCCGGCCCGGACGCATTCCAGCGTCGCCGGCATCAGGTTGCGCGATCCGGCGGCCTCGGCACGCAGCCGGTCCAGCGCCTCGGCGGCGGCCGACGCGTCGCGCTCGGCCCGCCAGCGGGTCACCGCGTCGATCGCCGCCTTCTCCACGGCCGGGTCGACCTGCTCGATGGCCTGCGCGCCGGCGGCGGTCAGCGGCGACGGCTCGGTCTCGGCGAAGCGGTTGACGCCGACCACCACGTCCTCGCCCGACTCGACCCGCCCACGGCGGCGGGCCAGCGAGGCGACCAGGGCGCTCTTGAGGTGCCCGCTCTCCACGGCGGCCACCGCGCCGCCGAGGTCCAGCACCTCGGCGAGCTGCCGGCGGGCCCCGTCGGCGATCTCGTCGACCAGCCCTTCGACGACGTGCGACCCGGCGAACAGGTCGGGGTATTCGAGCAGGTCGGACTCGTACGCCAGGACCTGCTGCAGGCGCAGGGACCACTGCTGGTCCCAGGGGCGGGGCAGGCCCAGGGCCTCGTTCCAGGCGGGCAGCTGCACGGCGCGGGCGCGGGCGTCGCGGGACATGGTGACGCCGAGCATCTCCAGCACGATCCGGGCGACGTTGTTCTCCGGCTGCGACTCGGTCAGGCCCAACGAGTTGACCTGTACGCCGTAGCGCAGGCGGCGCTGCCTGGGGTCGGTGACGCCGTACCGCTCGCGGGTGATCTCGTCCCAGAGCCGCCCGAACGCGCGCATCTTCGCCATCTCCTCGACGAAGCGCACACCGGAGTTGACGAAGAACGAGATGCGCTGCACGACGTCGCCCATGCGCTCGGGCGCGACCTGGCCGCCGTCGCGCACCCGGTCCAGCACGGCGACGGCGGTGGCCAGCGCGAAGCCGACCTCCTGCACGGGCGTCGCGCCGGCCTCCTGCAGGTGGTACGAGCAGATGTTGACCGGGTTCCAGGCCGGCGCGTTGGCCACCGTCCACGCGACGACGTCGGTGGTCAGGCGCAGCGACGGGCCGGGCGGGAAGATGTACGTCCCGCGCGACAGGTACTCCTTGATGATGTCGTTCTGGGTCGTCCCGGCCAGCGCGGCGGGGTCGGCGCCCTGCTCCTGCGCGACGGTGACGTACAGCGCGAGCAGCCACATCGCGGTGGCGTTGATCGTCATGCTGGTGTTGGCGGCGGCCAGGTCGATGCCGTCGAACAGGGCCCGCGCGTCGCCGAGGTGCGCCACCGGCACGCCGACCCGGCCCACCTCGCCCGCGGCGAGCTCGTGGTCGGGGTCGTAGCCGGTCTGCGTGGGCAGGTCGAACGCGACCGACAGGCCGGTCTGGCCCTTGGCCAGGTTGCGCCGGAACAGCGCGTTGGTGGCCGCCGCGTTCGAGTGGCCGGCGTAGGTGCGCATGACCCAGGGACGGTCACGATCGGCGAGACGTGGCTCCATACGCCGATGCTAAGTGAACGTTCAGTAACTTGTGCCGGTGAAGAATCTCACTGGGGCACGTGGCGTCCCTCGCGCCCGGCCGAGCAGGGGCGGGCGTCGATGACACGCTGACGTATCGTGCCGGGTGTGACTCACGAAGAGCTGGCGATCAGCGTCTCCGGGCTGCGCAAGTCCTATGCGGACAACGTCGCGGTCGCGGGGGTCGACCTGGCCGTGCCGCGCGGCGAGGTCTTCGCGCTGCTGGGCCCCAACGGGGCGGGCAAGACCACCACCGTGGAGATCCTGGAGGGCTTCCGCACCCGGGACTCCGGCACGGTCTCCGTGCTCGGCACGGACCCGGCGAAGGCCGACCGCGACTGGCGTCGCCGGGTCGGCATCGTGCTGCAGGGCACCGGCGAGTTCGACGAGCTCAAGGTGCACGAGGTGGTGCGCCACTTCGCGCGCTTCTACCCGAACCCGGCCGACCCCGACGAGGTCATCGAGCGGGTCGGGCTGAGCGAGAAGGCGAACTCGCGTACCCACACCCTCTCCGGCGGCCAGAAGCGCCGCCTCGATGTGGCCCTGGGCATCGTCAACCAGCCCGAGGTGCTGTTCCTCGACGAGCCGACGACGGGCTTCGACCCGGCCGCCCGCCGCGAGTTCTGGGATCTGATCCGGGCGCTGTCGCACACCGGCACCACGATCCTGCTGACCACGCACTACCTGGACGAGGCCGAGGCGCTCGCCGACCGGGTCGGCGTGATCGCCCGCGGCACGATGATCGCCGTGTCGACCCCCGCCGAACTGGGCGGGCGCCACCTGGCCACGGCCACCGTGAGCTGGCGCGACGACAACGGCACGCATTCGGAGGAGACCGACCGGCCCACCGAGGTGGTGCAGCGGCTGGCCGCCTCGTTCGGCGGCGAGGTGCCGGAGCTGACCGTCACCCGGCCCACGCTGGAGGACGTCTACCTGAAGATGATCGGCGAGAACGGGCAGGGAGCGGCGTGAACGAGCGCAGCGAGCGAACCATGTCATCGGCCGATGCCGCCGACGAGCGCAGCGAGGAGAAGGCATGAGCGCGCAGACCGCGGCACAGGAGACGGCGCGGCCCGCCGCGCGGCAGGCCAAGGGTGGCGGCGGGCTGAGCCTGGCTCTGGCGCAGGGCGGGATCGAGTTCAAGCAGTTCGTGCGTACCCGGGAGTCCCTGGTCTTCACGCTGCTCTTCCCCGTCATGCTGATGCTGATCTTCGGGTCGATCTTCGGCAGCGTGGTCATCACCCCGCCCGGCGAGAACCCGGCGGTGACCCTGTCGCAGTACTTCGTCACCGGCATGATCGCCTCCGGCATCATGGCCACCGGTTTCCAGAACCTGGCGATCACCATCCCGATCGAGCGCGACCGGGGTGTGCTCAAGCGCTACCGCGGCACCCCCATGCCGAAGTGGGTGTTCTTCGCCGGCAAGATCCTGTGCGTGGCGGCGCTCGCCTTCATCAGCGTCGTCATGCTGCTGGCCGTCGCGGTCGCCTTCTACGACCTGCGACTGCCCGACACCGGGCAGAAGTGGTTCACCTTCGGCTGGGTCAGCGTGCTCGGCCTGATCGCCTGCACGCTGTGCGGCATCGCGTTCTCCGGCGTCGCGAAGACCGGCCGGGCCGGACCGGCCGTGGTCACCCCGATCGCGCTGATCCTGCAGTTCACCTCGGGCGTGTTCTTCGAGTACGACGACCTGCCGCCGTGGATGCAGCAGTTCGCCGCGCTGTTCCCGCTGAAGTGGATGTGCCAGGGCCTGCGCAGCGTGTTCCTGCCCGAGTCCTTCGCGAGCCAGGAGGTCGCCGGCTCGTACGAGCTGGGCAAGGTCGCCCTCGTGCTCGTCGCCTGGTGCGTCGGCGGGCTGGTCCTGTGCCTGGTCGGGTTCCGCTGGACGAGCAAGCGGGAGGGCTGATGCAGCGCCGCCGGGCGTTGCGGATCGCCGCGGGGGTGACCCTCGGCGCGGCGGCGCTCGGCGGGGTCGCGCTCTGGCGCGGCAGCCGCCCCGACGACGCGGAGACCGCCGCCAAGCTGGTCCCGGACGTGCCGCTCGGCGACGAGCGCCTGGAGCAGCGCTCCTCGGCGGCGCGGGGTGCGACCGTGGACTTCTACACGGCGGTGCCCGCGGGCCACGGCGACGGCCGCGGCCTGCCGGTGTGCCTGGTGCTGCACGGCGCGTCGGCGACGGCCGCGAACTTCCCGGGCTTCGGCTTCGGGCGTTTCCTCAGCGACGCCGCCCGGCGCGGCGTGCCGCCGTTCGTGCTGGCCGGGGCCACCGGTGGGCGGCTGCGCTGGGAGCCGTCGGGGGCCGACGACCCGCAGCGGATGGCGTACGAGGAGATCCCGGCCTGGTGCGCCGAGCGGGGCTTCGACACCACTCGCCTGGCCCTGTGGGGCTGGTCGATGGGCGGCTACGGGGCGCTGCGGCTGGCCCAGTCGCACCCGGGGGCGTATCGCGCGGTGGCGGCCTTCTCGCCCGCTGTGGCGCCCGGAGACCGGGTCTTCGCGGGCGCCTCCGCCCTGACGGGCACGCCCGTCGCGCTGTGGTGCGGCGAGCAGGACGGCTTCTACGAGGACGTGCGCGCCCTGGCCGCCACGATCCCGGCCGCCACCACGGGGTATGCCCCAGGCGCGCACACCCGCACCTACTGGAACTCCATCACCCCGGCCGCCTTCGACTTCCTCGGCCGCGCCCTGTCCGCGGCGTGACCTGCTCGCCGCCGGCCCGTGTCGCGGGCCGGCGGGGCCGGGGTGCCGTCGGTCAGTACGTGTAGAAGCCCTTGCCGGACTTGCGGCCCAGTTCACCGGCGGTGACCATGCGCTGGAGCAGCTCCGGCGGGAAGAACTTCGGGTCGGCGGTGTCGGTGTAGATGTTGCGGGCGGCGTGCGCCAGGATGTCCACGCCGGTCAGGTCGGTGGTGGCCAGCGGGCCCATGGCGTGGCCGAAGCCCAGCTTGCAGGCCGTGTCCAGGTCCTCGGGGGTGCACACGCCCGACTCGACGAGCTTGACCGCCTCCACGACCAGCGCCGCGATCAGGCGGGTGGTGACGAAGCCCGCGATGTCGCGGTTCACCACGATGCAGGTCTTGCCGATGCCCTCGGCGAACGCCCGCGCGGTGGCCAGCGTCTCGTCGCTGGTGCGGTGGCCGCGGACCAGCTCGCACAGCTTCATCATCGGCACCGGCGAGAAGAAGTGGGTGCCCACGACCATCTCGGGGCGCTGCGTGGCCGCCGCGATCTGGGTGATCGGGATGGCGGAGGTGTTGGTGCCGAGCACCGCGTCCGGCTTGCAGATGCGGTCCAGCGCCCGGAACACCTCCTGCTTGATCTCCAGCTTCTCGAAGACCGCCTCGATCACGATGTCGGCCTCGGCCGCGGCCTCTAGGTCCGTGGTGGTGGTGATACGCCCCAGCGCGTCCTGGGCGTCCTGTTCGGTGATGGTGCCCTTGGCCGCGAACCGGCCCAGCGAGGTGCGGATGCCGTCCAGACCGCGCCCGGTGGCCGCGTCGTCGAGGTCGCGCAGCGTGACCTGCCATCCGGCCTGCGCCGCCACCTGGGCGATACCGGCGCCCATGAGTCCCGCCCCGATGACCGCGAGCTTGCCTGCCATTGCACTGCCTCCCACTGGGTGAACCGCTCGTCGTCGGCCGCCGGTGCAGCCGCCGACCGCAGTCGAGCCTAAACGATCGCTCAGGGGACCGGGAACGGCCTCGCGACCCCGCCGCCGGGGTGCAAACTGGGATCATGCCTGCTAGTGCCTACCTTGCCGGCCCGATGATCGCGATGCTGACGATCGCGGTCCTCGCCGTGGTCCTGCACCGCGGACTGCAGCGCGACGCCGAGACACCCGTGCCGCTCGCGCCGAGCCCCGCCCTCGACGACTACGGCCTGCTCGCCAGCGCCGCGGTGGTCCGTACCCTCGCCGACGCGACGCTCATCCGTGAGCACCTGCACAGCGTCGGCATCCGCGCCACGCTCGCCACCGCACCCGACGGCCGGATCCGGGTGCTGGTCTTCGCCGACGAGGTGAGCCGCGCCCGCCGCGTGGTCGGCGAAACCCGCTGAACCCCGGTTGCCGTCAACGCCGCCGGCACCCGGTCCCACCACCGCGCCCGGCCCGGCCCGGCCCCGCAACTCTTAAAAACTTGCGGCCTCAGGACTGTCCTGAGGCCGCAAGTTTTTAAGAGTTGCGCCGGAGGGGGCGGGTCAGAAGCCGTACTCGGGGTCGGCGGGGGTTTCGGCGCGTTCGACCTCGACGCCTAGGGCGCGGAGGTCGCGGGCGAAGTCGGGGTAGCCGCGGTCGATGTGGTGGACGGCGCGCACGGTGGTCACGCCGTCGCCGCAGAGGCCGGCGATGACCAGGCCGGCCCCGGCCCGGATGTCGCTGGCGGTGACCTCGGCGCTGGACAGCCGGTCCCGGCCGCGGACCATGGCGTGGTGGCCCTCGATGCGGATGTCCGCGCCGAGCCGCTTGAGCTCCTCGGCGAACATGAACCGCCCGTCGAAGATGTTCTCCGTGATCAGCGAGACGCCGTCGGCCACCGCGGCCATGCCGATCGCCATCGGCAGCAGGTCGGTGGCGAAACCCGGGAAGGGCAGCGTGCGTACGTCCACCGCGCTGGGCCGGTCGGCGATGCGCACCCGGAACCAGTCGGGGCCGTAGTCGACCGCACCGCCCGCCTGCTGGATCTTGTCGAGGGCGATCTCCAGGCAGCGCGGGTCGATGCCGCGCACCGTGACGTCGCCGCGGGTCATCGCGGCCCCGAAGGCCCAGGTGCCCGCCACGATGCGGTCGCCGATGGTGGCGTGCTCGACGGGCCGGAGCGCGCTGACGCCGTGCACGGTCAGCTCGGAGGTGCCCGCGCCCTCGATCCGTGCGCCCATCGCGGTCAGCATCCGGCAGATGTCGACGATCTCCGGCTCGCGCGCCACGTTGTCGATCACCGTGGTGCCGCGTGCCAGCACGGCCGCCATCAGCAGGTTCTCGGTCGCGCCGACGCTGGGGAAGTCCAGGCTGATCTTCGCCCCGTGCAGGCCGGACGGGGCTTCGGCGACGACGAAGCCGTGCTCGCCGCTGATGTCGGCGCCCATCTTCGCCAGGCCGGACACGTGCATGTCCAGCCCGCGCGAGCCGATCGCGTCGCCGCCCGGGTGCGCGACCCGGACCCTGCCGCAGCGCGCGAGCAGCGGCCCGAGCACGCAGATCGACGCGCGCAGCCGGCGCACCAGCTCGTAGTCGGCCTCGGGGTGCAGTTTCGCTGGCACGTCGATGCGCACCTGGTCGTCGGAGAAGACGACGCCGGCGCCCAGCCGCCGCAGCACCTCGCCCATCAGCGCGATGTCGGTGATGCGCGGCACGTTGGTTATCACGCTCTCGCCCTCGGCGAGCAGCGCCGCCGCCATCAGCTTGAGCGCGCTGTTCTTCGCGCCGACCACGCCGACCGCGCCGGCCAGCCGTACGCCGCCCTTGACCCGGATCACATCCACGTCGGCCATCGTAGAAGCCAGGCCCCCCGTTCGGACGTCCGCCAGCAACGCGCCGACGGACTCACCACCGTCGGCCACCATTAGGCTCGCTGTCATGGCTGTTCACCTCACCCGCATCTACACCAGGACCGGCGACGCCGGCACCACCGCGCTCGGCAACGGCGAGCGCGTGGACAAGACCGATCCGCGCATCGCCGCGTACGCCGATGTGGACGAGTGCAACGCCGCGCTGGGAGTGGCGCTCGCTCTGGGCAACCTAGCCGATGATGTGCGCGACGTGCTCACCCTCATCCAGAACGACCTGTTCGATGTGGGCGCCGACCTGTGCAACCCGATCACCCCCGATCCGAAGTACCCGCCGCTGCGCGTCACGCAGGACTACGTCACCCGCCTGGAGGGCTGGTGCGACGAGTTCAACGCGCGACTGGCCAAGCTGGATTCTTTTATCCTGCCGGGGGGTTCTCCGGGAGCGGCCCTGCTGCACGTCGCGCGGACCACCGCCCGGCGCGCGGAACGTTCCTCGTTCGCGCTGCTGAGCGTGGACGCGGAGCGCACCGGCCCGCTGCCCGCACAGTATCTCAACCGGCTCTCCGATCTGCTGTTCATCCTCGGAAGAGTCGCCAATTCCGACGGCGCGGCGGACGTGAAGTGGGTGCCCGGGGCCAACCGGTGAGCCTGCACCACGTCGAGGTGTGGGTGCCGGACCTGGCCGCGACCGAGCGCTCCTGGGGCTGGCTGCTGACCGAGCTGGGCTGGACCGAGCATCAGCGGTGGGCGGCCGGGGTCTCCTGGCGGCACGGCACGGCGTACGTCGTCTTCGAGTGCTCGCCGGACCTGACCGGCGGGCGGCACGAGCGGCGCGCCCCCGGGCTGAACCACCTGGCGCTGCACGCGGGCTCCCCGGCCGACGTGGACCGGCTGGTCGCGGCGGCGGGTGAGCACGGCTGGCGGCTGCTGTTCGCCGACCGGCACCCGCACGCGGGCGGCCCGGACAGCTACGCGGCCTACCTGGAGGACGAGCAGGGCTACGAGGTCGAACTGGTCGCGGCCCGGTAAAAGGGCGGATCCGGCGCGCGGGGTCCACACCGTGACTACCGTGAGCCCATGGCCGCTGCGATCGTCGCGGAAGGTCTGGTCAAGCGGTACGGCTCGGCGACCGCGCTGGCCGGGCTGTCCTTGAGCGTGCCGGAGGGCACCGTGCTGGGCCTGCTCGGACCCGACCGGGCCGGCAAGACGACCGCGGTGCGCATCATGGCGACGCTGCTGCGCCCGGACGCCGGCCGATGCCTCGTCAACGGCGTCGACGTGCTGACCCACCCGGCCTGGGCACGCCCGGACATCGGCGTGTGCGGGCAGCGGCCGGCCGTCGACGCCTTCCTCACCGGCTTCGAGAACCTGGAACAGCTCGGCAGGCTGCACCGGCTCGGCCGCCGCCGGGCCCGCGCGCGGGCCGAGGAGCTGCTGGAACGCTTCCACCTGAGCGAGGCCGCGCACCGGCGGGTGAGCTGCTATCCCGCCGGGATGCGCCGCCGCCTCGACTTGGCCTGCGCGCTGGTGGCCGCCCCCGCCGTGGTGCTGCTCGACGAGCCCACGGCGGGGCTGGACCAGCGCAGCCGGCTGGGCATCTGGGACGTGATCAGCGAGCGGGTCCGCGACGGCACGACCCTGCTGCTGGCGACCCGGCAGCTGGAGGAGGCCGACGAACTGGCCGACGAGATCGTGGTGCTCGACCGCGGGCACGTGCTCGCCCGGGGCACTCCGGAGCAGCTCACCCGGCAGATCGGCGGGGAACGGCTGCAGGTCGTGCTGGGCGACCGGGCCGAGACCCAGGTCGCCGAGGACATCCTGAACCGGGTCTGCGGCGGCCAGGCCGTGGTCTTCCTGGACCAGCACCTGGTGCAGGCCCCGGTCGTGTCCGGCGCGCAGGCCCTGGTCGAGCTGGTGCGCCGGCTCGACGCGGCCGGCATCGAGCCGGTCGACATCGGCATCCACCGGGCCAGCCTCGACGACGTCTTCCGCAAACTCACCGGCCAGGCCGCCACCCCCACCCTGGCCGACGAGGAGGCCCGGACCTGAACGAAGGAAGGGCACCTTCTACAACACATGGCGATGTGAAGGTGCCCTTCCTTACCACGACCCCGGGGCGGCGAGGAGATGACATGAGCGAGTTCGCGGCGGTGGCGCAGGACGTGTGGGTGACGGCTCGGCGCGGGCTGGTACGCGGGCGGCGCGAGCCCCGGCTGCTCGTCCTGCCGCTGCTGCAGCCGGTGCTGTTCCTGCTGCTGTTCGGGGTGTTGCTGGGCGGCGTGATCAGCGTGCCGGGTGTCGCGGGTTATCCGGACTTCCTGATCCCCGGCCTGATCGTGCAGGCCGTCGCGCTCACTGCCGGGATGGCCGCGGTCGACGTCGCGCGCGACGTGCGCCACGGCATGGTCGACCGGTTCCGGGCGCTGCCGGCGCCGGGGGGTGCGGTGCTGTTCGGGCGTACCGTCTCGGACCTGCTCCGGATCGCGATGACGGCGGTGGTCGCCGCGGCGGCGGGGGTGATCGCGGGCTGGCGCGTCCACAGCGGCCCCGCTGCGGCCGCCGCGGGCTTGCTGCTTGTCCTGACCTTCGGGTACGCCGTCGCGTGGCTGTCCGTGCTCGTGGGGCTGTCCGCACGCACACCCCGCGCAGCGCGGGCCGTCATGCCGGTGTGCCTCGTCGCGCTGACGTTCGTGTCGAACGTGCTCGCGCCGCCGGACACCATGCCGCCGTGGCTGCGCCCGCTCGCCGAGGCGAACCCGGTCTCGGCCGTCGTCACGGCGCTGCGCGTGCTCTGGGGCGACGAACCCGCCGGCTCCGGCGCGACCGCGGCTTCGGCGTACCCGCCGGCCCTGGTCTGGATCTTCGCGGTGCTGGTGGCGGCGATCCCGCTCGCGCTGCGCCGCTACCGCCGCACGCCCGCGCCCTGACCCGGCCTTCGCCTACGTGGAGTAGGGGGCGGCGGCTTCGAGCCAGGAGAGGAAGCCGGTGACGGTGTGCAGGGGCATGGCGATCTCCACCTGGGCCCGCGAGTCGGCGCACTGCAGGACGACCCAGTCGGCGGGCACGAGCACCGACTCCTCCGCGCTGGGCGCACGCCGGGCGACGACCTTCAGGTCGCGCCGGGAAAGGGTGCGGCGGGGGCGCGGGGACAGGCTGAACATCCGATACCAGCGCAGGTCGTCGCCGCGGAACTGGGCGAAGCCGGGTGCCCAGCCGCGCCCTCCGGCGGTCTGGCGCAGCCGGAGGTAGAGCTCGACGGTGCCGTGGCCGCGGGCGAAGACCTCGCGGCGCACGAACAGGCCCGCCAGCAGGGCGAGCAGGACGACGAGGCCGATGGCGACTACTTCGAGCAGCGACCTCATCGTCGTGGGCGGCGCTGGTCGCTCAGTGGCGGGCGGCCGGAGTGACCGGGGCGACGGTCTCTGCCAGCACCGTCACGCCCTCGGTCGTGACGGACAGGAAGCCGCCGAAGACCTCGTAGGCCACTTCCTCGCCGCCGGGGAGGATGATGCGCACCCCGCCCGGGTTCGCCAGCTGGCCGAGCAGCGGCGCGTGGCTGGGCAACACGCCCAGCTCGCCCTCGGTGGTGCGGGCGATGACCATCTCGGCCTGCCCGGACCAGACCTTCTCCTCGACGGCGACGAGCTCGACCTGGAGCAGCTTGGCCACGATGACTCCTCAGGTGTGCAAGATTGGTGCAGCGAGTCTAACCGCCGGTGATCAGCGGCCCCCAACAGGACCGGTCAGTGTGAGCTAACCGGCCACCATCACTTACCCAGCATTTCGGGATGGAACGCCACGAAGTTCTCGACCGAGCCCGCCGCGACCGAGGCGAGGAACTGCCGGGAGTACATGTCCAGCTGCTCGCCCAGGTACTGGTACTTCATCTTGGGCTTGGACTTCTTCTTCTTGTCGTCCTTCTTGTCGCCGTCGTCGTCGCCGTCGTCGCCGTCGTCGCCGTCGTCACCGCCCCCGTCGTCGCCCTCGTCGTCGTCCTTGCCCTTGTCGACGACGTAGCGGCCCACCCCGCCACCGGACAGCTTCACCATGTGCACGGTGCTCGGGCGCAGATCCTGCAGCGCGAACGCCCAGTCGATCACGCCGTGCCCGCGGCCGCTGAAGGTGAGCGACGAGCCGGCCGCGCGCAGCACGGTGTCCATCTGCAGCGGGTCGCCCAGCACGTCGTCGCTGAACGCCTTGGCGATCATCGCGCGGACCAGCTGCTGCTGGTGCCGCTGGCGGGCGTAGTCCCCACCGGTCACGTAGCGCTGCCGGGCGTAGTCCAGCGCCTGCCAGCCCTTGAAGTGGCGCATGCCCGGCTCGTAGATCATCTGCTCGCCGACGTACCCGGTGCTGCTCGCGCCCCGGTCCCGGGGGTCGCCGTCGGGCTCCAGGTGGATCGAGGCGACCCGCTCGTCGACCATCATGTCGATGCCGCCCAGGGCGTCGATCACGTCCTTGAACCCGCTGAAGTCGATGATCGCCCCGGCGTCGAACCGCGCGATCCCGGTGTACTGGCTGACCGTCGCGGCCAGCAGCTCGAAGCCCTGGGCGTGGTTGGCACGCCGGTCGCCGGGCACCATCGAGCCGAAGTACATCGCGTGCGCGAGCTTGTCCGCGGGGTTGCCGCCGTAGCCGGACTTGGCGAACGGCGGGATGGCCACCAGCAGGTCCCGGGGCAGCGAGAAGAGATAGCCCCGGTCGAGGCCGGCGGGGATGTGCATGACCAGGATCGAGTCGGCCCGCGGGATCCAGAACGGGTCGTTGTGCCGCGGGTCGATGCCCGCCAGCAGGATGTTGAGCGGCCCCTTGATGTCCTCCGGCCGTGGCGGCGCCTGCCGGCCCGGCGTCTGGTCGCCGAAGAGGTCCTCGCTGTGGATCGCGCTCTCGTAGCGCGCGAGCACGCGGTCCACGGTGACCAGGGACGCACCGGCCAGCATCATCAGCGCCGTGCCCGCGAGCACGCTCCAGCGGGCCCAGCGCGCCGCGGCACGCCACCGTTTCGCCACCATGATGTGGCTAACGAGGCAGATGCGACCTTCGCTCCTACCGTCCCGCGTCGGAGGCCGGACGCGAAGCGGCCCCCGTCCCGGTCGGGACGGGGGCCGCTTC